>CAZJLN010000041.1:0-13330 GCA_964546745.1 uncultured Anaerolineaceae bacterium | reverse complement strand
CATCTAGATAACTTCATAACGGATTGGCAATCCCTTGAGAAATTGATCATTGATTCAAAAGAATTAGCTGAACTGAATGATGAGTCGTTCAATCAGGAACTTGAAGTCCAATTAGATACACTAGAAAAAATAATTGAAAAAAAAGAGCTAGAAGTTCTGCTTTCAGGTCATTATGATCAAGGCAATGCTATTCTTGCCATTCATGCTGGTGCAGGTGGAACTGACTCTCAAGATTGGGCAGCGATGCTTGAACGAATGTACTTGCGCTGGGCAGAACTGTACAGTTATAAAACTGAGTTATTGGATCGAACAGTTGGAGAAGAGGCAGGAATTAAGAGTGCTATCTATTCAATAACTGGTCCTTATGCATATGGGTATTTATTCTCAGAAAAAGGTGTACATCGTTTAGTCAGGCTATCACCATTTGATGCTGCACATCGTCGACATACATCGTTTGCATTGATTGAGGTACTTCCAGAAATCGAAGATGATGATGAAATAATCATCCCACCCGAAGACATAAGAATTGAAGTCTATAAATCATCTGGCGCTGGAGGACAAAATGTTCAAAAGAATATGACCGCAGTTAGGATTATTCATCTTCCAACTGGTTTGGTAGTTACATGTCAAAATGAACGCTCACAAACACAAAATCGAGAAAATGCATTAAAGGTTCTTCGTGCAAGATTATTGGAAATAAAACATCTTGAACAAGCCGAAACCATTTCAGAACTTAGGGGAGAATACACTAAAGCTGAATGGGGAAGTCAAATTAGATCTTATGTTTTACATCCATACCAGATGGTTAAAGATCATAGGACAGACTATGAAACTGGAAATTCACAATCTGTCCTAGATGGAGAAATATTTCCCTTTATGTATGCTTATCTCAAACAAAAAAGAATGATAACTTAATCTAAAATCTCAGCTAATTTTACTAACCCCATATTCAGTTGCTTCTTGTTTGAAACAACAACATCCAATGGAGTTGTGATAATTTCATCTGCTTTAAGGCCTACTAGCACACCATATTCACCACGGTCAATAGCCTCGATTGCTCCCCACCCAAAACGACTAGCGAGGATTCTGTCATATGCGCTTGGCTCTCCACCACGCTGGACATGCCCCAAAATTGTAGAACGGACACTAAATCCAAGTCTTTCACGGTTGTCCTTAAAGTATTGGGTTAAGGCTGCAGCATTGTATTTTGCACCTTCCGCCACCACAACAATGGCATGCTCCTTGCCTTTTTCATATGCTGCATGAAGTATTTCAGCCAATTCTTCAATATTTGTTTCAATTTCTGGCAAAATTATTGCTTCTGCGCCACCAGCAATACCTGACATAAGTGCCAAATACCCACAATTTCGCCCCATAACTTCTAGCAAGAATGCTCGCTGATGTGAGGAAGCTGTAACTTTTAAGCGGTCTAAAGCTTCTAAGGCAATATTTAATGCAGTGTCCACGCCAATTGTGATTGTTGAGCCATATAAATCGTTGTCAATTGTTGAAGCAATTCCAACGACATTAAATCCCATTTTTGACAGTTCGTAACTGCCTGTTTGAGAACCATTTCCACCAATAACAATTAATGCATCTACACCAACACGATTTAGATTACGGATTGCAACTTCACGCCCATCCTCCGTTAAAAATTCTGGGCAACGGGCACTTCCTAAAATTGTTCCTCCTCTTTGGAGAATGCCTCCAACATCTCGTGTCCCCATAGAGAAGATTGTTCCTGCAATTAAACCTTTGTATCCACCACGAACACCAAACATCTCCCATCCTTTAGCAATGCCACAGCGGATACAAGCACGTATGGCTGCATTCATGCCAGGAGCATCCCCACCGCTAGTTAATACAGCAACTCTTTTCATTTCTGTCTCTCCTTAAAAAATAGTTGTAATGGAGTACCTTACAATATTATAATCTAAGCAATCAAATATAAACAATTAATTTCAGAGGTGAAAGTGAAAAGTGATATCAATGTAGCAATAATAGAGGATGATAACTATTCGTTAAATTGGATGTCATTGTTGCTTGTTCGGGATTGGCGAACTAGAGTGATATCGGAGATATCTTCGCAGAATCAATTTTTTTCATTTCTAAAGAGAGCTGAAATACATTTTGACATCATACTTTTAGATGTCGATACATTTAACAATAATTTTAATATTTCTCAGACATGTTCAGTTTTAAACAATTTAGAAGCAAATTTTAAAGTTGTTTGTATTGGCTGCCAACCTGATGAAAGAGTATTTGACTATCTTTCTTGTGAAAAATTCGCTGGCTATATAATGAAAAGCGAAATAGGATATTCTTTGAGTTGGGCAATATCCTTTGTCGCTGACGGGCAATTTATTTTTACAAAAAGCACTCAAGATTTAGCCTTTCAAAAAGCTTTTCCAATTCCAAGCAATAAGATCGTCATTTCAGGAAGATCAAAATTTGATGGAATTACTGACCATGAATCTGAAGTTGCGCGTTTAGCAATTATCTTTAGTCTTGGAAGAAGGGATTTAGCTGATGAGTTGAAGATTAGTGATCAATGGAGCTATGGTTTAGTGAGCGAATTGTATGAGAAATTGGGGTTAACAGATATGCTATCGGGAAATATTGATATTCAGGAATATATTGGAGAAAATTTCATAATTAAAAACCACATAAATAGAATTATGTCGGAACTAGGCTCTTCTAAAAAAGCAAAAGACATGGAGACCCTAGCCTTTCACCTGCTAACTATGCCGATCATAGAAGAATGATGAATATAAATCCCCTCACCGATTTAACTCTTATTAGCCAACTGAGTTAATTTTAAAACAACCTATCTTGCAAAATATAATGCTATGCGCAACTCTCTTAAATTCTATGAGGATTGGGATGTTATTAAGAGGTTTTTATATACAATCTACTATATAATTTTATAAAGTCTAAAAATTAATAAATTGTTCCTCCCAAAAAGAATGCTAATTTTCAAAATAAATGCCAATAAGCCTCATTTGATAGTTTTAGAGGGTTTTTCTTTATATAATTTAGTCTACAGTCAAACACTGGAGAAATAACTATGCAAAAAGTTTGTGTTGCTGGTATTGGTCAGATCAAAGTTACTGAAATATGGGATAGATCTCTACGAGATATGGCAGGTGATGCTGCCATATTAGCAATTAATGATGCAAATTTAAACCATATTGATAGCATTTTTATCGGAAACATGATGTCGGGATCCGCTAATAAACAATCTCATCTTGGGGCAATGATTACAGATTGGCTCAGTATAAGTAATATCGAAGGCATATCTCTTGAAGCTGCATGCGGTTCTGGTTCAGCTGCTTTCCGAAACGCTGTCATGGCAGTCGCTTCAAGCCAAATTGATTCTGCTCTTGTTATTGGCGTTGAAAAGATGACGGATTCCCCCTCAAATGAAATCACATCTGCTTTATCTACAGCTGCCGATGCGGAGTTGGAAGTCGATATGGGCATGTCTTTTGTTGCCCTTAATGCCCTAATCATGAGACGCTATATGGTAGAGTATCATTGGAGTACTCAAGATTTCGCTGCTTTTTCTATTAACGCGCATGCCAACGCAGTAGATAATCCATTTGCTAGGTTTAATAAAGCAATTACATTAAAAGATTTTTCAAAATCACCGATGGTGTGTGATCCTATTAATTTATTAGATGCCTCATCAATTGGCGACGGCGCAGCTGCCGTGGTCATCTGTAAATCAGATTACCCAACCCATCATCCAGTGCATGTCAATGTCATCGCTTCAGCCGCTGCAACAGATACTGTGTCTCTACAAAATCGTAGAGACCCGCTATGGCTCGCTGCTGCTGAGAAATCCAGTCGTTCTGCTTTTTCACAGGCAGGAATTTCTCCATCAGAAATTGGTGTATTTGAATATCACGATGCATTTTCAATCATGGCTGCACTCTCACTTGAATCGAATGGCTTTTGTGATAGAGGAGAAGCCCCTCGCTTAGCCAACGAAAAGGAAATCAGTATAAATGGACGAATCCCTGTAGCCACTAAAGGGGGATTAAAAGCTCGAGGACACCCCGTCGGTGCCACAGGTATTTATCAAATTGCTGAAGTGACTCAGCAATTGCGCGGAACCGCGGGAAGCACTCAGGTAAGTAATAATTTATATGGAATGACCCAAAATATTGGTGGTTCAGGCTCAAATATCATCACTCATATATTTATGAGAGAATGATAAAATTGCCAATAGAAACAATTTTCGATCTAATAAAGGTTTAGCCTTCATGTAAGGAGGAAGATATGGTGATGGAATTTCATATTTCCCGAAATGCGCGCGAAAGATACAAATTTGACCAAGCCCTTTTTTCAATAAATGGAAATGTCATTTTCGCTAATTTTCATTCCGCTCGTCAATTTGCTCAACAAATAAATGACCTACAGGATTTAATAAACTTTCCCGAAAGGGCAATAAAAGCCGGCCAAATCAACGCTTTAGGATTAATTGATGAAATTTTTCATTTCATATTTCATGAATTTCTAAAAGAAAACAAACCTGATCTCCTTAATGAATTACTTGTTACATTAGAAAACAATGTGGGTAATCAGCAACTTAATAATCTTTTACTCGAATTTACGGATCAATTCCCTCCAATTGCCTTATATAAAAACGAAATATCAAAGGAAAAATATATTGAAGGAGAAACTGAAGGAAAATCTAACAAGATCCTGATTCTTGAAGAATTATTGATGTTATGGCTTACGAATAAAAACCCTGCTACGACTCCATTTAATGACTTGGTAGATGATAGCCTTCTGAAAAAGACAACAGCTTACAAAGATGTAATTAAGGAAATAGACAATTTTCTTAAAGATCAAAAGCCGTTTGGACCTGATAATCAAGACATCATATCGATGCTGAGAGCTCCAGCGATCAATATACCTCATTCATTAAGCGGTCAGTTAGATTATATCCGCACAAAATGGGGTCGACTCTTAGGAAGCTACATATACCGCCTATTAGGCAGTTTGGATTTAATTAAAGAGGAACAGCGGCTAATATTTCTAGGTCCTGGTCCTACGATAGTTCCCGATATCCAGAATCAATTTGGTAGTTTTGAAGAAGAGCGATTCAGCCCAGATAGTGATTGGATGCCAAAAGTTGTTATGATGGCTAAAAATACATATGTTTGGCTTAATCAATTATCCAAGCAGTACAATCGCCCAATCACTCACCTTGATCATATTCCTGATGAAACCTTAGATGAATTGGCTCGCTGGGGTTTCACTGGATTGTGGTTAATCGGATTATGGGAGCGTAGCGATTCATCGAAGCGCATTAAACAGATGTGTGGAAATCCTGATGCTGTGGCATCAGCTTATTCCTTATCAAGATATGAAATTGCATGGGATCTTGGCGGTGAAAGTTCTTATCAAAACCTAAAAGAGAGAGCAGCAATGCGTGGAATTAGGCTTGCAAGTGATATGGTTCCTAACCACATGGGTATCGATTCCAGTTGGATATATGATCATCCAGACTGGTTTGTTTCTCTTGATTACAGTCCTTTCCCGTCATATTCCTATAATGGTCCTGATCTTTCTCAAAGCCCCGATGTCAGTATTAATCTTGAGGACCATTATTACAATCGAAGGGATGCAGCAGTAGTTTTTAAGCACTATGACCACCGCATTAGAGAGACTAAATATATTTATCACGGCAATGACGGAACTAGCATGCCATGGAATGACACTGCACAGCTAAATTACCTAAAACCAGAAGTTAGAGAAGCTGTCATCCAAACAATATTAAGTGTTGCGAGAAAATTTCCTATTATCCGTTTTGATGCTGCCATGACATTAACCAAGAAACATTATCAACGTTTGTGGTTCCCTCAACCAGGCACCGGAGGTGATATTCCATCCAGAGCAGACCATAGCCTAACAAAGGAGGACTTTGACCATGCAATGCCAAATGAATTCTGGCGTGAAGTCGTAGATCGTGTTGCAGCTGAAGTACCTGATACACTATTGCTAGCAGAGGCATTCTGGCTTATGGAAGGTTATTTTGTCAGGACCCTTGGAATGCATCGTGTTTACAACAGCGCATTCATGAATATGCTCCGTAACGAAGAAAATGAGAAATATCATCAATTAATCACAAGTACGCTTGAATTTGATCCACAAATCTTAAAACGATATGTTAATTTCATGAATAATCCTGATGAGCGTACTGCTGTGGAGCAATTTGGGAAAGGTGATAAATATTTTGGTATATGTACATTAATGTCTACCTTGCCTGGTCTGCCTATGTTTGGCCATGGACAAATCGAAGGGTATGCAGAAAAGTACGGAATGGAGTATTATCGCGCATATTGGGATGAATATCCTGACATCGGACTTGTTCAACGGCATGAACATGAAATATTTCCAATACTTCACAAACGTTATTTATTTGCTGATGTTGAAAATTTTCGATTTTTTAACTTTTTTAATAGCTATGGCGAGGTGGACAACAATGTTTTCGCACTTACTAACGGAACAAAATTTCAGAGAGCACTTGTTGTTTTTCATAATAAATTTGCACACACAGCTGGATGGATTAAAAATTCAACAGGTCATCTTGATAAGGATAATGATGTAATAATTCATGAAAATCTTTATAGTTCTCTAAATCTTCGGGGAAGCTCCGGGCATTATGTAATATTCAGAGATTATGCGAGTGGTCTAGAGTTTATTAGATCATCTCAAGAAATCAAAGAAAAAGGAATGTATTTTGAGCTCGACGCGTATAAGTGTCAAGTCTTTTTGGATATTTTTGAAGTTGCGGATGATTCAAGTCAAAAATATGCTCGTTTGAATTATTATTTAAACGGACGGGGAGTGCCAAGCATTGAAGAAGCGCTTAATGAATTAACTTTATCCAATGTACTGACACCACTAAGGAGTCTAATTAACCCTGAAAATTTAAAGATGTTATCTGATGAATATATGCTTGACCCTAAAAATACTCCAAATAATGCTGTTTTAGAAAGGTTTAGTCTTCTTCACCGAACACTTCTTCAAGCTGTAGAAAACCAATTAAACAAACCGTTAAATATTAAAAACATGAGTGATGAATTTGAAAATTTGTTATCAAGAACTTTAGCTCTAGGCTACTACAATGAAATGTTTGGGTTGCCTGACGCTAAAAAATTCGACAAAATAACAAAATTTGTTCAAAAAGGATTAATAGAGGATCCAAATCTGTTACATACATTGTTAATTTGGGTGTCGATAGGGTCCCTGGGAGGAAGAATTTTGGATCCCTTTGCTAATTCAGTGAGTAGATCCTTGATTGATGAGTGGGGTCTTCATAAAATTACCAGTGACTGTTTAGTGAAAATGGGAAAGGATTCGAATACAATAAACAATTCTGATCTTCAGTTGAAAATTTTGATTTCGCAAAGGTTGTGGTATTTTTGTAAAGAGAGTAAATCCCCACTAACTATCATGAAGAAGTTGCTAAATGATGAGCAAGTAAGAACTTATCTACAGATAAATCGGTACAAAGATATTTTATGGTTCAATAAAGAAAAATTTAATACTTTGCTTTGGTTATTAATGACAAGTACCTTACTTACAAGTGGATCTGCAACTGACAATACTTCAAGTAAACATATTGAAGAGTGTATATTGGCATTTGAGACTATCAAGAAATTAAATAAAGCTGCGGACTCTTCTGGCTATCAAGTGTCAAATTTAGTTGACATTTTAGAAAAATCTGAGAAGTCTTCATAATTATCGATTGCCCGAATCCAGGTCTGAGAAAATACAGTATCAGCCCTTAATCCAGATTTACTACTTCGGACAGATTTTAGTAATTGAAGAGCTTTGTCTTCTAAGTTGACTCCAGTTGCGAGTTTAGTTAACCAAACTGCCATAGCTGCATATGAAACATTATTTTGTGGCTCAATTCGATGAAAATCTTCAAAGAAAAATCCGCAAGACGTAAACATACGTAATCTTTCATACTGAGCTTTTAACAAAAACGAGATATTTTGCAGTTCTCTTTGTGATAATTTGGTTGGAATGTAAGATTTTATTAAATCTTCATAACTGGTAGCTTCATGTAAAACATCAACATACTTATCTCGCATTGCCCAACATTGATTTGAAAATTGGTTAATGTAACTTTCAAATACTTGATCTAGCAATTGACTTAATGCATTAAGACCATCCCTTAAGTGCTTTTTCCATCGAGCCTCTGCAGTACACTCACAACCCTCTCCCCATCTTGCCACACCATGATGGCAACTCCATGATGTATTCTCTAGTATTTGAACAGATTCTGAAGCCTCATGCTCTCTCAACCAAAGGGCAGGAAAAGATAATTGTATGTCATATCTATGCGCACCTTCTGTTAATATGTATCTTAAGAATAAGTCCCTAAAGAGTTTGTGGTGACCGTATAACTCTCCATCAGAAGCTGCAATGATTATCTTGGAATTATTGCCGTCGTAATTTGTTTTTATGTTGTTCAGAAAAGCATCTCCATTTGAGGTTGTTTTCGAATCGAAGCTAATTGCTGTGCTCAAATCTCTTTCATAGAAGAATACCTTTATTTGTTTTTTTTGATCTGCATGATTTACCACATAAGCCTTGGATGTATCAATGTTTTGCGTTTTTGCCTGCCATGGGGCTAGAATTGTGAATTCAATGCCACAGTCTGATAATATACTCAATGTCTCCAAATCAACAGCAGTTTCCGGAAGCCAGAAACCGCTTGGCTGATGGCCAAAATAATGAACAAAATCAGCAATTCCCCATTTTATTTGAGTAACTTTATCTCTATAGGAAGCAAGGGGGAGAATGATATGATTATATCCCTGCGCCATGCCATTTCCTACACCGAATCGGAGGAAATTTTTTCTTTCTTGGTCAATTATTAATTTCACTGTTTCGGGATCAACTGTTTTCATCCACTTTAACAGAGTCGGGCCAATATTGAAACTTATTTTTTCAAAATTTCCTGCTAAGGCATTAGGACGATAACACTCAGCTAATATGCGAAGGTTCCAGTTTTGAAAAGGCTCGGCTCCTTTTTCATCAGGGATAATATCGGATATCGGATCTTCGCGAGATGGTTGATAGAAATGACCATGTATACACAGAGAACTCATATAATAGATTCCTTTAAATAAGATAAATTTTGACTAAATCTTGTTGGAGATAAATTAAAGTGGAAAGGCACAGAATCCAGGGAACAAATTCGATTTTCAGCTAAGTAATCAACCCAAAATGCAGATGTCGGAAATTTTTTAGAAAAACTTTCAAAGAGAATTGTAAGGTAACGTAAACTAACAGGATTTACTTGACTTATTAATCTCTTCTTTTTTGTAGTGTCCATGATTTGGTGAATAATATCAAACAAAGATAAGTATTCAGGCCCTCCGATTTCGATAATTTTATTCGCCATGCTTGGAAAAGTAATTAACCATACTAAACATGTGACCAGATCATCTATCCAAATGGGTTGAAGTAAAGTTTTCCCATCTGCAGGTAAAAGAATCAAACCGGGTGAATTTTTTATTAAGCGATACAAATTGTTTGTAAAATGATCACCAGGACCAAAAACTACACCTGAACGAATTATTGTGTAATTAATTTCTGAATTCTTAATCGAGTGCTCCGCGATTCCCTTTGCTTTCATCAAAGGGTAAGCAGAGCCCCTGTCTGCTCCAAGATGGCTTAAATAAATCATTCTTTCAATATTCACTTCTTTTACCACTGACGCTAGTGTTGTGGTGCCAAGGATATCAACTCCTTGTAAATCAGCTCTTGACCCCTCTTGTTCAGCACTTGCTAAATGAAAAATGATATCGACACCTTTTAGAGCAGCTCTTATCCCTTTCTCATCCTGAAGGCTGGAAACGGCAATTTCCACAGGCAATCCCTTTGGAATATTTGGAGATTTCTTTAAAGGATGCAATAGTAACCGGACAGAATTTCCATATTTTATCAATTGGCTAACCAATTTACTACCAATGAATCCCGTTCCACCTGTTACCAAAATCATATGGGGTCTAATTATAGCAGATTACTAGGCTCTCCTTTGGCATACTACTTGCACGATTCTTGTCAGCACAAACATAAGGATTGGATCAAACATGATAAATAGAATTGGACTCCATTTTTTTTCCGACACAGATCATTATCAGGTTAAGGATTTAACATTATGGCTTTCAGAATTCAAACAAATGAAAATTTCTTGGTTAGTTCTTGAGAGTCCAGTAAATTATGCAATTCCAGAGGAATTCATCAAGAATGTTATAAATCAAGGCATTACTCCAATCATCTATTTTAATATGCGAGTAAATTCATCAACAAAACCTGATGATTTAAGAGTTATTCTTGCTTCATATGCAAGATGGGGAATTAAGTACATAGTTTTATTTAATAGCCCGAACTTAAAACGAAATTGGGAAGAAGGTACGTGGTCTCAAGCTGATCTTGTTGATAGATTCATCGATCGGTATGTCGGATTTACTGATTTGGTTATTTCTTTGGGTATGATCCCTGTTTTTTCTCCGCTTCAACCTGGGGGGGATTATTGGGATACTACTTTCTTAAAGAAATACTTATTAACCCTTCAACAAAGAAGATTAGTCTCATTGCTATCAGGTATTCACATAGCAGTTAGTGCACAATCATTTGATAAACCAATTGATTGGGGAAAAGGTGGATCTTCGTCTTGGGCTCCTAAAATGCCATATTCCGATGTTGTATCTGAGGATTCTCAGGATCACATCGGAATGCAAACCTGGGAATGGTATACAGAGATAGTTCATTCAATCACAAAAACCGTTCCTAAAATATTCTTATTCTGGTATGGTGCGTCAAACGTTCTTGAAAAATCTCAATTGGATTCAAAACTTTCACTTGAGCAATTGATCGATTTAGCAAATATGGATCCTTCCTCCGGTGATCCAGAAACAAAGGGACTGGTTTTTGGTGAAAACGTGATTGCATGTAACCTTTGGCTACTCAGTTCTCAAGGTAAAGAAACAGAATCGAAGGCATCACAAACCGAAAATTGGCAAAGTCAAGGAATGCAAGCTATCAATCGAATAAAAACTTATCAAGCTCAACAAATATCTCACTCAAGCCCTGAAGACCTACCTGTCGCAAAAAAGATCGCCGATTGGGTCTACCCTATTAATCATTATTTACTTTTACCTTCTTTTGACTGGGGAGTTCCAGAACATATATTGGAATTAGTCCGTCCGATTATTCGCGAATCCAGACTTACGATTGGTTTTTCATTATCAGAAGCTAGCCTGGCTCGTAAAGTTACTATTTGGAATGAGAATAATGCTTTTTCAGACGATGATATCAATTTTCTCAAAAGATCTGGTTGCGAAATAGATGAAAAAATTATTAATGGCATCAATCTTGCAACGGATAGCTAACAAGTAATACCAGGAGAATTAATATGAACACATTTGCAGTAAATCTATCAAATTCAACTCCAATTTGGGCAAGGATGCCAAAAATTGTTGTTTTAGGTCTTGGGGGTGGTGGTTCGAATGCAGTTAATCGTATGATTGAAAGTGGTATGCAAAGCGTTACTTTCGTAGCTGCAAATACTGATGCGCAAGCCTTAGCAAAAAACTTGTCCCCGATAAAAATTCAGCTCGGACCCAGATCTACACGAGGTCTTGGAGCAGGTGGATTACCCGTGGTTGGTGAAGCAGCTGCAGAAGAAAGCTTTCGTGAATTAGCTAGCATTTTGGATGGTGCTGAAATGGTCTTTTTAAC
Source organism: uncultured Anaerolineaceae bacterium (assembly GCA_964546745.1). GTDB lineage: Bacteria > Chloroflexota > Anaerolineae > Anaerolineales > Anaerolineaceae > CAZJLN01. The sequence continues at coordinate 1,552 of CAZJLN010000041.1, read as the reverse complement.
TGCTGGAATGGGAGGTGGAACTGGTACAGGCGCAATTCCAATTGCAGCGAAAATCGCAAAATCTGTAGGAGCTGTCACGATTGCAGTTGTAACAAAACCCTTTTCATTCGAACTCGGACGACGTCAAACGAATGCAGAAAATGGCATTCAAAAGCTGCGTCAACATGTCGACACTCTAATCGTAATACCAAACGATCGATTAATTGATGTAGCTCCTAAAGATTTACCTCTTGAATTAGCATTCACATTGGCTGATGATGTACTCCGTCAGGGTGTCCAGGGTATCACTGAGCTTGTGACAGAGACTGGTTTAATCAATGTTGATTTTGCTCATGTTAAGGAAATAATGAAAAGAGGTGGAGGAGCTTTGATGGCAATAGGATCAGGAGAAGGTCCTCAAAAAGCACAACAAGCAATTGATAATGCCCTCCATCATCCTCTTCTGGAAGAAATAGATCTTTCACTAACCTCTGCTATGATTGCTAATTTTACTGGGGGATCTGACCTTTCGTTTCACGAAGTTGCGCATGCTTTAAACATTCTACAAAACCAAACTGGGAATAAGGCTGAAATCATTCCAGGAATAATCAACGACGCAAGGATGGAGAATCGTGTCCAATTAATTTTAATTATTACTGGCATTGGTGGAATAAAGATAGATGAAGTAGTTGAAGTCCACAGCCAGGAGAATCAGATTGTAAATCCTCCCGCCCCTTCAAACAATTCGGTACATCCAGTTTTCCCCAGAAGAAACTCTCACATTGAGAACCAATACATCCGGCAAGAATCTCAATACGAACTCATGTCTGAGGAAAGCGCCAATCAGTATCAACCAGAGATGGATTTAACTTCAAATCTCGATGTACCCGCATTCTTACGAAAAAGGAATCACCAATCCAGTAATTAGGAGAAAAATGAAATCAGAAATGGTTGATAAAATTGTCCGTCAAATTAAAAAAAGTCATCCAAATTTTGCTAATGCTACACCAAAGGTAACAAGGCAAAGCCAGGGGCATTATTTGCTCTTATTTTCTTCGGAAACAAAAATGAATGGCGATAAAAAAATTTCAAATGTTTTGCGAGTTGTAAGTAATGATGATGGTGAAATCATAAAAGTATCATCATCACGAGGATGACGAAAGAGGATAATCATGGGAAATTTAATGACATCTGCTGAAATTAAATTATGGGATTTCATAGTCCCGATTGAAAGTTGTAAATCAAAAAATGTATCAAAGAAGTATAGAAAGCAAATTCTCAAAAATCAAGGATCAACAATCAGAAAAGCAGACCCTGTCGAGAAAGTTTATAAAATCGTTGACAATGAGAATAGCTCATTTCAAAAATCAAGATCTAAAAAAACAATTCAAACTCAATTTTTTATGTTGTTTAGTACATCACTAATAGGATTTTTTATCGGAATCATGGTATCGTTATTGCTTTAGTTCTAACTTCAAATAAAGTTCACCGATCTAAAGGAAGTCTCTAGATCGGTTTTGATAATGTCTCATAAAGTGGTGTAAAAAGGATTGACAAAAAAGTCATCGTGTGC
>CAZJLN010000040.1:0-13377 GCA_964546745.1 uncultured Anaerolineaceae bacterium | reverse complement strand
AAAACAGTTCACTGAGTCTTACACCTCATCTTATATTGATGAAAGCAATGAGCCCCTCATACCTTTTGGATTTGGTTTAAGCTACACGAAGTTTACTTATTCAAAATTATTCTTGTCAAGCCATAAACTTTTAATGGACGAACCCCTGATCATTTCTATTCTTATCAGCAATACTGGTTCTGTTGCAGGGACTGAAATCGTACAACTATATGTACGGGATGTTATTGGCTCGGTTACACGTCCAGTGAAAGAATTAAAGGATTTCCAAAGAGTCACTTTACTTCCAGGAGAAAGCCGACAAGTAACCTTTACACTAACCTCCCAGCAGCTCAGTTTTCATGGTATCGATATGCAACCCACTACTGAACCAGGAGACTTTAGAGTGTGGGTCGGACCTAACTCCATTGAAGGGCTACAAGACACCTTCGAAATTGTTAGAGAAGGTTAGATTTTTACTAAAAAACAGAAATCATTTGAGGAGATAATATAAATGCGACCGGATTGGGATTCCTATTTTATGAAAATTGCTTACGCTGTCTCAGAACGCAGTACCTGTGATAGGGCTTTTGTTGGTTGCGTCCTTGTATTGGAGAAACGCATCCTTACCACTGGGTTTAATGGCTCCCCTGCTGGACAACCTCATTGTGATGAAATTGGGCATTTACTGGTTGATGGGCACTGCGTTCGAACAATCCATGCAGAAACCAACGCAATCATCCAGGCAGCCTTGCATGGAGTCTCTACCAAAGGCTGTACCTGTTATGTTACACATTTTCCCTGCATCAATTGCACAAAAGTTTTAATTAACGCTGGCATTACCCGTCTGGTCTACAATGTCGCTTACCGAATTGATGAAAATGCATTAGCCTTTTTAGAAGCTGCCAATATTGAAATTTGTCAGTTGGAATACAATGTAAACTAAAAAATGGAGTGGTCAGCAATGCTACTCCATTTCCAATCCTTAAATTAATATTTTAAAATTTTCTGTGATGTAAATTCTTTGCTGCTACAAAGCTTAGACCATGCTCCGTCAAGGCTTTAGCTGTTCGGTTACATGCATCTACTTTGTCCAGGTAATTGATCAGTAGATTTTCCCAATCACCACTTTGGATCACTTCATCTTTATCTCTAAAATAATCCAAAAGATCGGACAGATGAGTGCGAGTTAAATCTACCTCAGGGTCACCCCCTTCGTGTTTTCCTGCAATATTGGCAACATGGTCAGCTATTTGCACTAACTCGTCACGACGGTTATAAGGTTGGATCACAATACTCTTCTGTGGTTCTGTGATATGGTGCTCAAAACGGATCACTTTCTCAAATCCAAGTACCTTACGGAATTCTGCAGTCAACTCCATAGTTTGGTTATTTACGGAATTTGACCAATTAAACCCAATCAACGGGGATGAACCATCTTCGCGTGAATACAACTTTGCCATCATCATAATCCAAAGCGCATGATATGGATTATCCGATCCAAAATAAACTGAGATCTTAAATTGGATATCCACACCCAACTTATAGAGCATAAAGCCAAGCATAATAGTACCTGCATTGAAATTCAATACATGCTGAACACCATAATTAGTATAGTAATACAGGAATTCATCCATCCACATCAAAGCGTGATCGTTTGGTTGACCAATCCCACCAAAGTAGCCGGTTATTGTGGCTGGACCTCCCAAGTGCGGATTTGAGCCATCTGTGCCTTTAGTATCCAGTGTTTCGACAAAAGATGCCCCAATAATATCCATAGCAGCTACAATCGCAGGTAGATCACCATCTGCCTCTGATTCCTTCATCTTCCTGACTGCAATAAATCTTCCTGGCACTAGTGATTTTTGGGCGATGGCTCGTTCTGCCATTATCCTTACCCATGGAAAATACTGCAATGCAGAGACTTCCAAGGTAACTGCATACTCATCTTTAAACTGAATTTCATGGGCTTTTTCGCCCAAAACCTGAATACGGTAATCGGATTCTGAGATAAATGCGTGTTTATCACGCTGTTCTTTGAGCCACTTTAAATCATCAACTGCTGAGGGGGATTTCCTTTTCACCAGATCAAGTAAATTTTCCAAGCGACGTGATTCAATATGTTTACGATTGATCTCTTCAGGATTGCCATATTTGGCAACCACAGCCAGAAAATCTTGCATCACTTTGCTATTTGGATCAAGTATTACTTGATTGACAGCATCTAAATATGCTTTTGGGATTTCCAAGCGTTTTTGCAGTTCTGTCATCTCTTCACCTCTTACAACATCTTCAAAAGTTCATCATATTGATCATCAGGCATTCCAAACCAATTCTCAGGCGCAGGAAAAGTCTTTTCGGTCACTTCCTTCACATAACGTTCCAGACCTTCTCGAATAACAGTACCAGCATCGGCAAAAACTTTTGCCATTCGGGGTTTAAACTTTGGATAAAGCGCAAATGCATCATGGTAGATTAGCAATTGTCCATGAGCATGAGGTCCTGAGCCAAGAGACATAATTAAACAGTCTTCTGAACGCTCAGTGATGAGCTGGCATAAACGATCTGGCACCATTTCCAAGAGAATCATAAACACACCGGCTTCTTCCAGAGCTTTTGCATCATCGACGATCTTTTTGGCTGTTTCTGCACTTTTTCCCTGAAGCCTAAAACCACCCAAAGAACTGACGCTTTGTGGTGTAAGTCCCAAATGCCCAATCACAGGTATGCCCGCATCCACAATTCCCCTGATCCGATTTGCCATGGATGCGCCACCCTCCAACTTGACCGAGTCACAACCGGCTTCTGCCATAAACCTGCCGGCATTAAGAATGGCAGTTTCGACTGAGGGCTGATAGGTCATATAAGGCATATCTCCGACGATCCATGTATTAGGTGCCCCGCGACGAACAGCTGCAGCATGCCGGATCATATCATCCATTGTTACAGGCAAGGTGCTGTCATATCCGAGCATTGTCATACCCAGACTGTCACCCACTAAAATCATGTCTACACCTGCCTGCTCCTGTAAAAAGGCTGTGGGATAGTCATAACAAGTGAGCCAGGTGATGGGTTTACCCTCCGTAGCCTTTTTAAAAAAACCTGGAAGTGTCAATTTCTTACGTTGATCAGTCATGTTTTCTCCTTATTATTTTGTTTAAACTCCAGTAATTATTGGGTGAGGAAGCACTGGAATTTATTTTTTTATATGCACAATTATACAGCTTAGGTTCGAATAATCAGTCTTAATATTTAATAAAATAAGTGCCATTTGCATAAGGAATCACTATTGTTTGTTGTCTGTGATATCATTTCATTTGGTGAATTCTTCATGAAATTGATCGAGTCTATATTCTTAAAATTAATTTTTTTACCTCCTCGAAACCCAATTGCCCAGTTAATACCAAACATAATTATGATTAACAATTGGCAAAACTAAAGTATTAATTTTTCTTTTTTTAGAGGTAAAAAAACTGAAGACTAATAGATTAACCTAGTTTGACAAATATGAAATGAAACTCACTTATTCAAGGAGAAGCATGCAAAAAAGTCAATCATCCATTACTTCCCGAAATTGGATTGTCTTGATTGCGCTTGCACTTACAGGTCAGATCGCCTGGGCAGTAGAGAATTCGTGGTTTAACACATTTGTTTATGACACTATTACACCTGATCCTCGCCCAGTTGCCTGGATGGTGGCTGCGAGTGCCATCACTGCAACGCTGACTACATTGATCATGGGCACTCTGAGCGACCGCACACGTTCTCGATGGGGAAGAAGACGTCCCTTCATTTTACTTGGGTACATCCTATGGGGTGTTTCTACCATTCTCTTCCCTACAGTAGCTTTTGTCAAGACAACTTCGATAGCAATTATGATGGTTGTCCTTGCTGATTCCCTGATGACATTTTTTGGTTCTACCGCAAATGACGCTGCTTTTAATGCCTGGACAGTCGATATTGCCACTCCCGAAACCCGCGGTAGAGTTGAAGGAGTCCTGAACCTTAGTGTATTTCTTGCACAAATAGTAGCCATGGTTGCTGCGGGTATTATCATTGATTCGGTAGGGTATTTCACTTTCTTTTATGTTCTAGGGGCAATTGTTGTAATTGCAGGACTATTTGGTGGTTTGTTTCTAAAAGAGCCAGATCATGCACCTCAGTTAGATGAAAAAATACCTTTCTGGAAAGAATTCACATCGCTATTTAATGTCAATATTCTTAAAGAGAATCGAAATTTATTCATCCTTCTTCTGTTTATCATGCTGTCCAGCATCGGGATGCAAATATCATTCCCTTACATGATCGTTTATTTGGAAAATTACTTAGGTGTGTCCAAGTCTGAGTTTAGTATTATTGGCGGCGCTGTCATGGTCGGCTCTGCTCTCGTATCAATTCCCTTTGGCATTTTGGCAGACAAATGGAAAAAGAAACCGATGATTGCTATTGGATTGATTTTGAGTAGTCTGGGGGGAATATTACTCTCACTGGTTAAGAGTCTTCCCCTATTGGCACTGACAGGTTTCATGTGGCAGGCATTTGCAGTTGCCACAAGTGTCGCCTCAGTTGCTTGGCTTAAAGATTTACTCCCAGTCAATAATCGTGGGAAATTTCTTGGAATACGAATGATCTTTTGGATCGCCATCCCGATGGTTGTAGGTCCAGCTATTGGGTCCAGCCTGATAAGTAACTATGGTATTCCTACCATAATGAATGGAGTAGATGGTTTTATCCCTGTTCCTATTATCTTCCAAGTAGGATCGATCGTTGCCTTACTTGCATTAATTCCTCTCTTCTTGACCAAGAATCAAAAGGATCAAGCCATTGAAGCTGAAACAGACTGAAATCGAAGATGGTTTTTGGCGTTATTGGCTTGATATCAATGCACATCAGGCGATTTATCATCAATGGGAGCATCTTGAGCAAACCGGATGCATAGATAACTTCCGGATAGTGGCTGAAAAAAAAGATGTGTTTCGAACTGGCTGGTTCTTTTCTGATTCTGATGCTTACAAATGGCTGGAAGCGGCATCCAGAATTATTGCATGCAAACTAGATCCAAAACTTCAAACTTTAGTCGATGCTTTCATTGAACTAATTCAAAAAACTCAAGATCCGACCGGATATCTATTCACTTACAACCAAATCCACTTTCCATCTGAACGGTGGACCAACCTGCAAATTGAACATGAACTATACTGCCATGGACACCTAATAGAAGCTGGTGTTAGCCATTATCAAGCTACCGGTGATCAGAGACTTTTGAAAGTTGCGCTTAAAGCCGCTCAATTGATAGTATATGAATTTAAAGGAAAAGGTCCTGCTTACACACCGGGACATGAAGAAATTGAAATAGCTCTATTACGCCTATACGAAATCTCGGATAATATTGAGTTTTACAAACTAGCTGTCCAATTCCTTGAGATGCGTGGAAGGAGACCATTATTTGGTTTATCGTTGGTCAAGCAATCTGTAAACACATCAAAACGTTCAAAGGCGGTTAAGGCTCAGCAAGCCTATTTTAAAGAAACTCATCCAAACTACATGCAGCCGACATTACCCAAAGGTAACATAGCAAAAAAGGCGGCAAATAGTCATTTACGGTGGTTGGCAAGCGCTCTATCTGGAAAGCTGCTACAACAGCATCAACCACTAAAAAAGCAATTAATTCCGGTTGGTCACTCCGTGCGTTTTACTTATCTGAATACCGCGGCTGCCATGACAGATCGATTAGGGAAAGTAGCTAAATACACTATATCCCTTGAGTATAAGTGGAATCAAATGCAGTCAAAGCGCATGTACATCACTGGCGGGATAGGTTCTCTGCCGCAAATTGAAGGTTTTGGCAAGGACTATGAGTTAGACCCTGAATATGCATATACTGAAACATGTGCGGCTTTGGGCTCTCTTTTTTGGAACCGAGAGATGAGTCAACTAACCAATAAAGCGTGCTACAGTGACCTTTTTGAGTGGCAGCTTTACAACGCAGCGCTTGTTGGCATGGGATTGGATGGCAAAACTTATCTATACAATAATCCTTTAAAAACTGATGGGAATATTACCAGAAAGCCATGGTACTCTGTCCCTTGCTGCCCCTCTAACCTATCCAGAACCTGGGCAAATCTCCAAAATGACATTGTGAGCGTTGATGAAGACGAGATTTACATCCAACAATACATCAGTTCCAACAACACTCTCGAACTGGAAGGACAGGAAATTCATCTGGAAATTCGCAGTGAATTTCCCTGGTCTGGCAAGGTTGTTATATGGATAAAAGGTGCTCAAGGTAAAAGAATCACTCTTAAGCTTAGGAAACCCTCATGGGTTAGCAAAGGAGCGCTGAAAATCAATCAAGAGACTATTCATGCAATTTTAGATTCTGAAGACCACACTTACAACCCACAAAAAGCCTGCTGGATTCCTATTGAGCACACCTGGCAAGATAATGATTGCTTACGTCTTGATCTGGTATTTCCAATTCAATTATTCCTTAACCACGAAAAAGTTAAGTCTTGTAGGGGAAAAGCTGCGATTACTTTAGGACCTATCGTGTATTGTCTTGAAAGCTGTGATAATCCAGATGTTGATTTTGATCAAATCAAGCTTAGTCTGCATACACTCAATTCTCACTTTGAAACCGGTCTATTAGGTGGCACTATGGTCATTGATGGCAAGACAATTAGCGGTGAATCCTTACGCTTCATACCTTACTTTTTATGGGGCAATCGAGGACCCTCAAAGATGAGTGTTTTTGTCAGGTTGCCAGAGGAAAAATTATGAAAACAAGATGGATACCTAATCTGCCCATTCCACTGCCAGAATATCCCCGGCCACAAATGGTGCGTGATGAATGGTTGAATCTCAATGGATATTGGGATTATAAAATTCAGAAAACCGGACAACCCACCCCAAAGAGCTACGAAAGCAAGATACTTGTTCCCTTTCCAATAGAATCCGAGTTATCTGGGGTTCAAAGAAAGCTCAGCCCCGATGAGACACTTTGGTATCGGCGCGAATTATTGATACCCAATGGTTGGAATTCCTCAAAGATCCTTCTGCATTTTGGCGCTGTGGACTTTGAATGCAAGGTTTGGATTAATGGAACTGAAATTGGGGAGCATAAAGGCGGATTCCTTCCCTTTGAATTTGAGATTAGCCATGCTTTGATCCAAGGTATTAACGAGCTGATTGTCGCTGTATGTGATCCCACTGATACTGGATTACAGGAACGAGGGAAGCAAGTGCTGAATCCCCACAGTATTTGGTACACAGCGGTGTCTGGCATTTGGCAAACTGTATGGCTTGAGCCTGTTCAGAAGATTTATATCAATAGTATCGCTGCCGTTCCGGATATTGATCAAGGTATTTTTGCAATAAAGGTAGATCTCTCGGAAGTTCATTCCGATTTAGAAGTAAAAGTAATATTTGAGGATGAACAGACAATTACCTTCCCTGCTTTGGAATCTGGAATTATTACAATAAAAAACCCGAAGCTATGGTCAACAAAGGATCCTTATTTATACGATTTTGAGATCAGTTTGTTCGATCAAAATCAAGTGGTAGACAAAGTAAAAAGTTACACAGCATTTCGTAAGTATGGCTTTATACTTGATGGGCAGGGTAACTTGAGATTTGCTCTGAACAATAAGCCACTTTTTCTTTACGGACCTTTGGATCAAGGTTATTTTCCTGACGGCCTTTACACACCCCCTAATAAGGAAGCCATGTTATTTGATATCGAATTTGCTAAGTCGATAGGCTGTAATATGGTCCGTAAGCATGTCAAAGTAGAACCTGCCCGATGGTATTACGCATGTGACCGCCTGGGAATGGTCGTTTGGCAGGATATGCCCAATGGTGGTCTACCAGATAAACCCTGGCAAGCCACCTTGTCCATTGCCACAGGATATCATCGGAGTGATCGTGTGTGCTTAAATAGATTTGGACGCACAAGTCCAAGCAACCGACAATTATTCAAACAACAACTCGAAGAAATGATCCATTATCTTTCTCTTTTCCCCTGTATCGCAGTCTGGGTACCATTCAATGAATCCTGGGGACAATTTCACGCTAAAAATGTAGCAGAATGGATAAAAGAACTTGATCCAACAAGGTTAGTTGATCATGCTTCCGGTTGGTTCGATCAAGGCGGTGGTGATTTTGCTAGTAAACATGTTTATGTCAAAAAGCTATATTTCGCAAAAAGAAAAAAGAAACGTGCTTATGTAATTTCTGAATTTGGTGGTTATAGTCTACAAGTACCTGGACACGTTTGGAAAGAAACGGCAAAATTTGGCTATCGTTTCTTTTCAGAGAAAACAAGCTTGACCCAAGCTTATATGGATTTGATTGAGAATCAATTAATACCTCTGATTTCAAAAGGATTAGCAGCTGCCATCTATACGCAAACAACAGATGTGGAAATTGAAGTTAATGGTTTTCTGACTTATGACCGAGAAATTGAGAAAATGGACATGGAACAAGTTCGAAACGTACATGCAAAAATTTTCCAGATACAGACAGATGAAACTTAAAGAAGGAGTATTTTTAGATGCTAAAATACGACCGTTTTTTTGATCCTGACCCTGCGCAAAAGAAGATCGCAGTTGATCTTTATGAGAAGATTAAAGATTTGTCGATCGTTTCACCCCACACGCATGTAGACCCGTCAATTTTTAGCAATCCTGATTATCATTTTGACAATCCAGTTGATTTATTCATCCGATCTGATCACTATGTGTTAAGAATGCTATTTTCGCAAGGGCATTCTTATGAAGAAATCTTATTCAGTGAGAATGTTAGAGAAATTTGGAATCTCTTTGCAGAAAATTTTTATATTTATCGTGCTACGCCTACGGGAATTTGGTTAAGGCAGATAATTGAGATTGAATTTGGGATTAACAAGCCACTTACACGTGAAAGTTCAATGGATGTGTTTGACCAAATTCAAGAAAAACTTTCGGAGCCAGAATACCAACCGAGAGCTGTATTCGAACGACTAAATATCAGCAAACTTGCCACCACTGATTTCGCTACAGATTCTCTCACGCATCACCAAAACATAATGAAATCAAATTGGATTGGGAAAATCATACCAACATTTCGCCCAGATGATGTTCTAAAGATTGGGGCTAAACATTGGATTGAAAAAATTAAAAAGTTAAGTGACATTTCTCAGATTGATATTGATGACTTTAAGTCATTCATAAGAGCAATTGAAAAAAGACGGGAATTCTTTGTATCGCTGGGGGCAACCGCGACTGACATGGATATGATCAGTGTTAAGACAGAAGTTTTGTCAGATAATGAGATTGATAAGATTTTTCAAAGAGCATTAAGAGGCAAAAGTACCGTAGAAGATCATGAAAAATTCTCTGCTCATATGATCTTTGAGATGTCAAGAATGAGCTCAGAAGATGGTTTGGTGATGCAAATACATTCTGGAATATTTCGTAACCACAACCAGCCTGTTTTTGATAAATTTGGACCAGATCTTGGATTTGATATTCCAGTAGGCATTGAGTTCACAAAAAGCCTACAGCCTTTGTTATCTGCTTTTGGTAATAATAAAAACTTTTCGCTTATCCTCTTTACTATAGATGAAAGTAATTATTCCAGAGAGCTAGCTCCCCTTGCAGGAGCATATCCGAGTGTAAAATTAGGCTCACCCTGGTGGTTCAATGATTCACTTAACGGGATGAGAAGGTATTTTGAGCAAGTCATGGACACAGCGGGCATTTATAACACTGCTGGTTTTGTTGACGATACGCGTGCGCTCTTTTCAATATCAGCTAGGCATGATGTGTGGCGGAGGGCAGCCTCTAACTGGTTAGCAGGATTGTTGGTACGAGGAATAATTGATTATGATGAAGCTGTTTCGATGGCGCTTGATCTTGCTTCAGGGTTGGCGAAAAAGGCATATCATTTATAATTTAGGTACAAACATACCAGGAGAACTATGAACAATAACATAAATACTTTTTACGATTTTTCAGAACAGACTTTTGTTATTACAGGTGGGGCTGGTGTACTTTGCAGTGCTATGGCACGCGGTTTAATCGATTGCGGAGCAAACATCGGTATATTGGATTACAATCTCGAAGCTGCAGAAAAAGCGGTAGAATATTTATCAAGTCGAGGAGGAAGAGGAAAGGCTATAGCCGTAAAATGCAATGTACTGGATCAAGAATCGATTAAAGCAGCTGGCTATAAAGTTCTTGATGAGTTTTCCAGAATTGATGGATTAATTAATGGTGCAGGTGGGAATAAACCTGATGCAACGACGAGTGACACAAAGCCATTTTTTGATCTCCCTGCAGATGCTCTTCGTTGGGTTTTTGATCTCAACATCCTTGGTACAATTTTGCCTTCTCAGGTAATTGGAAAACATATGGCTGAACAAAAACATGGGGTAATTCTCAATGTCTCCTCAATGAATGCATTTCGCCCACTCACTCGCATACCTGCTTATTCGGCTGCGAAGTCAGGGGTGAGCAACTTTACACAATGGCTTGCCGTTCATATGGCACAAGAGTATTCTTCTTCAATAAGAGTAAATGCGATCGCACCAGGATTCTTTATAACCGATCAAAATCGATTTCTCTTAACGGATCAAGATACTGGAGAGCTCTCACCACGCGGAAAGAAGATCATTGACCATACACCCATGAACAGGTTTGGGGAACCTGAAGATTTAATTGGCGTAACACTTTGGCTTCTTTCCCCTGCATCTAATTTCGTGACAGGTATTGTTGTTCCAATCGATGGTGGTTTTTCAGCATATAGTGGTGTTTAGAACAAGAGGTTATCAATAATGTTTTTAACAAAGAACTATTCCAATAATGGAATTTTAAGCAAAAACGAAATCCAGCGTTCCCTTCAGGAGGGATTGGAAGGAAAGTTCACTGGTCAAAGGTTATTAATTTTAATTCCAGATCATACGCGTTCATTACCACTACCTGAATTGTTTTCGATGTTAGTCGACATCTTGGATGATGCATTGAAGTTAGACTTCATGGTTGCCCTAGGGACTCATCCTCCGTTATCGGAGAAAGAAATTAATCGTTTAGTTGGAATTAGTTCAGAGGAGCGCAAATCAAAATTTCAACATGTTGGAATTTATAACCATGCATGGAACGATCCAGAGATGCTTACCTCTTTGGGAATCATGGAAAAAGACGAAATCAAAGCTTTAGCTGGAAAGTCATGGCATAGTTCATTGCCAGAAAAAATTGATATTCGAATAAATCGGCTGGTCCATGAATATGATCATATTTTAATTCTGGGTCCAACTTTTCCTCATGAAGTTGTGGGTTTTTCTGGTGGTGCTAAATATCTCTTCCCAGGTATTTCAGGTCCAGAAATGATTAATGCAACCCACTGGTTAGGCGCTTTAGCTGGTGTTGTTAAAACCATTGGCATAAAGCAAACTCCTGTTAGAGCAATGATTCATGCTGCCGTAGAGCGTCTGGAAATCCCTACAACGCTCATTGCTCTTACTGTGGTCGGCAATGGTTTAGCTGGACTTTTCATAGGTGATCTTATCGAAGCATGGAATGCTGCAGCAGATGCTTCCTCAGAACGACATATTGAATGGATGGATAAACCCTATAAAAAAGTTCTATCATGTGCTCCAAAAATGTATGACGAGTTGTGGACCGCTGCCAAGGCAACCTATAAAATGGAACCTGCAGTTGCACTAGGGGGTGAGGTTGTAATTTATGCACCACACCTCGACACTGTAAGCTATGTTCATGGAAAGTTCATTTATGAAATCGGTTATCATATTTTGCCTTATTTTCTTGAGAACTTAGATCAATTTAAGCATATCCCTCTTGGAGTTCTAGCACATAGCACCCACGTTCGCGGTTCAGGTATCATGCAGGAAGGGATCGAAAAACCGAACATCAGAGTAACTCTAGCAAGCAAAATATCAGCTGATGATTGTGAAAGATTAAACTTGGGTTACTTAGATCCTAACAGGATAAATATTGAGGATTGGAAGAATAAAGAAGATGAAGGAATTCTCTATGTCCCCAAAGCAGGAGAGATACTTTATAAATTGAAGGAATAAAAATCTAAACATTTTGTAAGTTGTATAACAATTCTTCACAAAATGACAGTAAAATTACTCATAGAATATAAATAAATATTTCAAGAAAAACAAATTAAATCGGAGTATCTCATGGCAGAAAAATTTCCAATAGGAATAATCGGATTAGGAGTTATGGGGCGTAGTTTGGTACTGAATCTTACACGCAATGGATATACACCATTAGGATACCATCCTCGACCTCACCTTCCAGAAGGTTTTCCAATGACAGTAACAGATAAAATTCCTGATTTTGTCTCAAGACTGGAGGAACCAAGGACAATTCTCCTAATGGTTCCGGCTGGAGCACAGGTTGATTCAGTGATTGAACTATTGATCCCAAATATTTCTCATGGAGATATCATTATTGACGGTGGAAACTCATTTTTTGAAGATACAAATACACGCTATAAGAAACTCACTGAGTTAGGCATTCATTACATTGGAATGGGCATATCTGGCGGAGAACAAGGTGCTTTGTTGGGACCAAGCATGATGCCTGGTGGATCTACAGAAGCATGGCAATATGTGAAACCAATGTTTGAAGCTATTTCTGCAAAAACCAATAATGGAGATCCATGTGTTGCATGGATGGGCGCTGAAGGAGCAGGCCATTACGTAAAAATGGTACACAATGGAATTGAATATGGAGATATGCAGCTTATTGCTGAGGTGTATGATCTGCTTCATAGAGGCGCAGGTATTTCCAACGAGGAGCTTGCAAAAATATTTGGTGAATGGAATCAAAATGAGTTAAGTTCATACCTTATTGAAATAACTGCTGACATATTAACGCGCATTGATGAGGAGACTGGAAAATCGCTGGTTGAGTTGATTTTAGATGAAGCAGGTCAAAAAGGAACCGGAAAATGGACCAGCCAAAATGCATTGGATGTTGGCTCAGCAATTCCAACCATTAATGCTGCGGTAGAGGCACGTTTAATTTCATCAATTAAATCTGAACGCGTAGAAGCTGCAAAGGTACTAGGGAAATCGTCAGGTTTTACTGGTGATGGACAACAATTAATAAAAGCAGCAGAAAAGGCACTCTATGCAAGTAAAATTACATCATATGCCCAGGGTCTCAGCCTTTTACAGAAAGCATCAAAAGAATTTAATTGGGATTTAGATTTGGCGCAAATTGTTAAGGTTTGGCGTGCAGGATGTATTATTCGTGCGGAACTATTAAGTGATATCGCTGCAGCATTTGATAGAAATCCAAATCTCCCAAATTTAATGCTTGATGATGCATTTAGACAGGCAATTCTTTCTCGAGAAGAGGCTTGGCGTACTTATGTCACAACCGCCCT
>CAZJLN010000039.1:0-13541 GCA_964546745.1 uncultured Anaerolineaceae bacterium | reverse complement strand
CCGAAGTTGCCACCGTCACCATCACAGTTGGTTATGTGAACGATTGGGTCGTGGCGAACGATGATGCCTACGAAACCACCAATGATGTCACCTTGGTTGTCGATGCAGTCGCTGGTGTCCTTGCTAATGACGAGTTGATCGATCCCGAAGAGACTGTCTCACTGGAAGTCTTAGTGCAACCCACTCACGGAATACTTGATCTCAACCTCGAAGATGGTGCCTTTGACTATATTCCCGACCCAGGTTTCTTTGGAACGGATACGTTCGAATACCAGGTGAACTCTGAGTTGGCAATCAACGGCGAATGGAGCGATACAGCGATTGTAACGATCACTGTCAAACCCTTTGCAACCATCTTCTTGCCGATCATTCGCAAGTAAGCTTAATACCCAATAATCTTTACGTTAGAGAGGCTGATCTTCCGGTCAGCCTCTTGTAATTTCTCATAAATTTTCCATATCCCAATCGATCCTTCTTAAAGAATTAAACCGTTTCTCTGGCACACATAAAAATACTCAATTTTTCTAAAATTTAAGTTGCATCCAAACCAGATGTTTTGTACAATTATTAAACAAATATTTGGAACGACTGTACTTTAACAATAACAAAAAACACAAGCAGAGATTGATTACATCCCTTCTTTGTTAAAAGATAAGTACGCCCAAAATTTATTATTTTCACTGTATAACAGTGAAAATTATTGCAAAATTCTTGTTTTACTCTGTTCTAACAGATTCTTATCTTCCGTCCCCAATCAGTTTCTAACTACCTGACTAACGACTGTCGACCCTCTTCAACACATGCGTCACAGCAGTGCTCGCCGGTCCCCCAAGACATTGGATCATACCAATGCGTGCATCTGACACCTGCGATGCCCCTGCCTGTCCACGCAGCTGCATGACAGCTTCAACCGCTTGGTAAACCCCAGAAGCTCCCAATGGGTGTCCACGCGCTTTAAAGCCACCCAAAGTAGCCACGGGCATTTTCCCGTGCAATCCCAACATTTGCTCATTGCCAAGCTTCCATCCCTCACCTCGACCAGCCAAACCCACTGCTTCCAACGAGAGAATAGCGTGCAATGTGGTGATATCCGCATACTCAAAGAAACCAAGGTCATCCAATGTAACGCCTGCCTGACTCATCGCCCTTTGAGCTG
The DNA here is from genome assembly GCA_964546745.1 of uncultured Anaerolineaceae bacterium. GTDB lineage: Bacteria > Chloroflexota > Anaerolineae > Anaerolineales > Anaerolineaceae > CAZJLN01. The sequence continues at coordinate 12,385 of CAZJLN010000039.1, read as the reverse complement.
AGATGGCAGCAGCGGTAAACAACATAGGGTCTTCGCGGTCATGAATTGCCAGCCGGTCAACAATCAGGCTAGCTCCAGCAATCTTCACCAAGGCATGAGGAAAATCGGGTGGTAGCAAGTTCGCACGAGTAAGTAGAACTGCTGCGGCGCCATCTGCGTAAGGTGCGACATCAAACAGGTTCAGTGGGTCAGCAATCATACCGGATTTGAGATATGTCTCAGCTTTGATCGCCTTCCGATACATGCCGTTTGGGTTGTTCGCACCATTGGCATGAGCGATCATTGGAAATCCAGCCAAAGCTTCTCTTGGTACCTGGTTTTCATACATATACCGCTGCATCAGCAAGCCGGATTGTGAGATAGGAGTCAGCCCTTCTGCTGCCTCGTAATCTGAATCCAACATTTGTGCCGTGATTGTGTCAATTTGCGCGCCAAGAACATCGGTATACTTTTCTACGCCCACTGCCATGGCAGCATTTACCATCCCAGATAGAACTGCGGTATAGGCTAGACGCAGTGCAGCACCTCCAGAGGCATCCGCTGCCTCAACAGTTACTCCTTCAGCGCCAGCCAAACCTGCATATTCTGCGATTAACGCCCCCAAGTTTGCCTGATGCGAGCCGGTAGAAGCTAGCATATTGCCAATATACAGCGCATCAGGTTTGATCCCACCAGCATCCTTGCGCGCAGCTACTACAGCGTCAACAGCCAAGTCACGCAGGGATGACTGCCATAATTCCCCGACAGGAGTTTGTCCAATGCCTACAATGACGACTTCAGAATTGACTGAGTTCATAAGACACCTTATCGCATCGTAATCTCGCCACGATAGCGGACATAGGTAGCATAATCGATGGGAATACGGCGGGCAATGTAATCCTGAGTCAGCAGTGCGCGGTTGCGGCGGTCAAGAATGGGTGACTGAACATGGATAATAAATGCATCCGATCCCGCTCCTGATCCATAAGAGGTGACCAAAATTTTGTCCCCGGGTTCTGCCACATCCAAAACTGCTGTCAAGCCAATGATAGCAGCTCCAGCATAGGTATTCCCAATCACAGGAGAAAGCAGTCCAACTTTGATCTGTTCTGGCGTGAATCCAAGTTCTTTTGCTACCCGCTGTGGAAACTTGACATTAGGTTGGTGAAAAACTGCATACTGAAAATCTGCTGGTTTATACCCTGTTGCTTTCAAAAGTGTATTGGTGGCAGAAGTAATATGTTGGAAGTAAGCCGGTTCCCCGGTAAACCGCTGTCCATGTTCTGGATAAACTTGATGTGCACGACGCCAAAAATCAGGCGTATCTGTCACATACGAATAAGAAGCTTCGATGCTTGCCAGGGAAACTTCTGCCGGTCCCAAAATATAGGCAGCTCCGCCGGATGCAGCGGTGTACTCCAGCGCATCGCCAGGCTTACCTTGGGCTGTGTCCATGCCAATTGCGAGGGCATATTCCCCCATGCCAGAGCCAACCATCGCAATCGCAGCCACCAAGGCTTCAGTACCGGCTTTGCAGGCAAATTCCCAGTCACCTGCCTGGATGTTTTCACTGGCACCAATGGCTTCTGCCACCACCGTGCTACTGGGTTTGACGGCATAGGGGTGAGATTCAGACCCCACCCAAACTGCACGCAGTTCGCGTGGATCGATGCCTGCCCGTTTGAGTGCATTGCGCGAGGCTTCAATCGACATAGTGATGACATCCTCATCCAATCCAGCCACAGCTTTTTCAATAATGGGCAACCCTTCGTCAGATCCTCCCCAAATACGTGCCACCTCAGTAGCTGGTAAACGATAGCGCGGGACATATGCCCCGTATCCAATAATCCCCACAGGACGGTTTGGTCTTAAAACCAGGTTCTCTAAGTGTTTGGAATGGTTGTGTTCTTCCATCTTATTTCAGGCTCCATTGACGCAAAATTTCTTCTGCACGATCAATTCTAACTGTTTTTTCATGCACCAATTGCTCTGCTAAGGCATCAATTTGATCCTCTTTAGCACCAGCAGCGATCGCGACCTGGCGCGCATGTAGCGCCATGTGCCCTCTTTGGATTCCTTCCGTCGCTAGTGCTCGCAGGGCTGCCAGGTTTTGCGCAAGCCCAACCGAAACGATGACCTCGGCCAGCTCTGATGCGCTTTTTACCTCCATCAGTTTGATGCAAGCTTTCGCAGTTGGGTGAACACGGGTTGCTCCGCCGGCGATTCCAACTGCCATTGGCATCTCAAGTGTTCCCTTTAAGTTACCCTGCTCATCTTTACTCCAGATTGAGAGACTTTTATAGGTGCCTGTGCGAGCCGCATAGGCATGCGCACCAGCTTCAATTGCACGCCAATCATTGGCGGTCGCCAACACGACTGCATCTACGCCATTCATGATGCCTTTGTTATGTGTGGCTGCGCGGTATGGGTCAGCGTTGGCAAAAGCCCAAGCTTCGATAATGCCGTCGCGCACGCGTTCTCCTAGAAAATCTTCAAACTCAAGATCTTCTGTGCGGATTGTCACCGATGCCCTTGCCAAACGGCGATCAGCCAGGTTTGAAAGAATGCGTAAATGCACCCTGCCACCAGTTAGCTTTTCCACCATTGGTGCCAATTTCTCGACCGCTGTATTGATCGCATTTGCACCCATCACATCGCGGACATCGTAAATCAAGTGCAGTACCAGAAAAGGGCCAATGGCAGACTCACTTATCTGACGCACCTCTAAATCGCGTGGACCCCCTCCCAATTTCTTCAGGATTGGGTCAAGGTCAGAAACAGCAGCTAATAACCCATCTTTATAAGAGAGTATGGCCGCTTTCGCTTGGTCAAGGTTAGAAATATCCAGAAGCTGCATCTGACCGATCATTTCCGGGGGAGTGGTATTGGCAAAGAAGCCGCCAGTAGGCTGTGCAAGTTTTGCCATAAAAGAGGCACCCGCCACGACCGATGGCTCTTCGATGGCCATAGGCACCAAAACTGCCTGTCCATTAATGACGAAATTTTGGGCAATACCAAGGGGGAGATTATGAACACCAATCACATTTTCAATCATGTGGTCAGCAGCTTCAGGAGTTAGGCTTGAAGATCCACTCAAACCTGCAATATCCTCGTCAGTCAATGAGGTATGTTGTTCCAGCCAACTTAGGCGTTCTGCCAGGGTTAGTTGATAAAACTTCTTTTGTTGTTTTTCAGGCATTAAGTCTCCTTAAATACAAATAATCCCGATATCAGGCGCTAGCATACGCCCATTTTTAACATTCAGAACCTCTAAAAAACTATCAAGTATGATAATCATATCCTTTTTATGATTAATTAGAATGTTTCTTTGGGAATTTAAGAGCCAATAATAAAACTGGTATGACAGACGGGAAGGTTGATTAATTTATTGGTTCAAAAGCTACTATTATGCGAGCCTGAGCCCAAAAAAGCTCGTTGAAATTATAGGCTTCTCCACTAATTCGCTGACCGCACAAATATAAAATAATCGCCGGGGATTTGAGTTCAACAAAACCGCTTTCAGGATAACGCTCTGCCAAGTATGGAACAAGATCCATAATATGCTCCGAAAGTTCAGGCACTTCTGAGGAAGGAACTCTCACGGCTGCCTTGACCAAATTCTCGGATTGTTTTCCTCCGACTTCCATTAAGACCTGGCTGTTGATAAGACAGACTTTTAGCGATTCAAGAAACTCATCTTGATAAGGTCTTTTTCCATCTGAGTTCTCTTCAAAATAAAACTGAAGCGGGTATCCAGTCTGGGGATTATTGAAAAAATCCAAGCCAGAATGCATCCAGAACCCATAGTAACCAAGATGCTCCCATGCAACCACGGTGTTGGAATTAGCTTCAAATTCATTAGTCTCAAATATGCCATCATACCAGGGCAATACGCTGAAAGGTAATAAGGAGATCGTGCTGTCATTACAGGTAATTTTAAAAGTGAGGTTAACTTCCCCTTCTTTTAGGTCTATATCATCGTAGACTAAAAAAGGTAAATCTGTTTTTTTTTCAATGATGGGTTGAGAAGGCTCTTCTACAATGCTTGTCGGGGTTGGCTCTTTTTTAAGGGATTCAATGGTACTTAAAGGCTCTAACTTTGGCTGAATATGTTTAATCTGATATTCAGGTTTCTCATCACTTAGAATTGTTGCCCCTAAAGTAATTTCATTTGTGCCGGCATTGTTTTTAAAAAGGGTAACGAACAGGACCCCGCTCGTGAATCCGATGGCAGCGATAACAAATAATAAGAGTAAGCGAAGACCTTTAAACACTGCGCTTCCGAATAATTAGCCGACTAATGACAATCAGTATTGTGACCAGACCCACAACAAGACCCAATCCAATAGACACATCCACTAAGCCAACCAAACCTGTGATAGGGGGTTTTGTGGGGATGGGCGTGGGGGTGTTGGTAGGAATATTTGTTGATGTACTGGTTAAGGTAGGCGTCTGGGTAAGAGTAGCGGTTGCTGTTTGAGTTAGTGTTGCTGTTTTTGTTGGGGTTGAAGTTAACGTCTGTGTTTGTGTAGAGGTGGGTGTGGCAGTATGCGTTGATGTGGAAGTAGGAGTAGCCGTATGGGTTGAAGTATGGGTTGGTGTTGGTTCTTGGTTGCATCCCTCAACAATCACTGCTTCACAGGCACCGCCATCAAACCCTACCTTTGCTACCCAAACATAATCATAAGCACCTGGTTCAAGGTAAAGCGTCACTGTTTGATCGTATGTGTTTCCAAGAATATTTAGGAGGGCATTTTCAAGAATGAAGGTTACTTCGGTAGTGGATATGCCATCTACATTTGTACACGCACCAATAGAAATTGTTACCGATGCTCCGGGTGAATTTATATTGAAGGGAATACTTTTTTCGTTGATTACAACATGGTAATTCCCAATATCATTCTCAGTAGCTTGATAAGCTGCAAAGGAGAACGCACCGGTATCATTAACATCTAAGATCCCTGAAGCAATTATGCTTTTTGTTTGAACAATAGCCCCATCGTAGTCTTTTAATATATACCAATTATATGTTCCCTTTTCAAAACTGTTCCCTTTAATATAAATCCATTCACCTGGTACAAATTGATGAGTCGCTTGATTAATATTCAGGCAATTGTTGCGAATAATCAGAATTTCACCCGCGTTTGATTGGGCTTTTATTAGTTGGATGTTGAAGGATAGTAATAAAATTATTGTAAAACAAGTATTGATCAAGGCAAATCGATTTTTTTTCATGATAGCACACTTAATGAACTTTATTTTTTGGATCATGATTTTCTGTGCAAGAATCACGCCAAAGACAAATTAATATCTAAATAAAAGAAGTTTTTAATTGCGGTATACTAAAGGCACAAAACCTGCTGGACTCACCCGATTTGGCAGGAAAAATAATTACCATTTTAAGGAGGAAGTGCATGCCCGCAAAGGGATGGGTTGAAATTAATGAGTTATATTGTAAAGCCTGTGAGCTATGCGTGACAGACTGTCCTAGTGATGTTCTCGCACTGAATATGAGCCGCCTGAGTGTCAAAGGATATCACCCCAGCTATATGGTACATCCAGAAAACTGCACGGGTTGTGGAACTTGTGCGGTTGTTTGCCCTGATGCTGCCATTACAGTCTATCGTGGTGTCCGCCCCGTCAGTCAAGAAGGAAGTGAGGGGTAACATGACAAGAGAATTAATTAAGGGAAATGTTGCCATAGCAGAAGCAGCGATGAGAGCTGGTTTGGAAGCCTATTTTGGCTACCCAATCACCCCTCAAACAGAGTTGTTGGAGCATCTATCTGCAAAAATGCCAGAATTAGGGAGGGCTTTTGTTCAGGCTGAAAGCGAATTGGGTGCCATCAATATGGTTTATGGCGCTGCTTGCACCGGTAAACGCACCATGACTTCCAGTTCGAGTCCGGGCGTGAGCCTGATGATGGAAGGGCTATCTTACATTGCTGGCACCGAACTACCTGCCGTGATCGTGGATGTAGTGAGGGGCGGACCTGGGTTAGGTAACATTGCCCCAGCTCAGGGAGATTATAACCAAATTGTGCACGGCGGCGGCCATGGCGATTACCGAATGATCGTGTTAGCGCCAGCTTCTGTCCAAGAAGCAGTTGATCTCACGGTCTTATCATTTGACCTTGCCGAGAAATACCGCTCTATTGTTTGTGTCTTGCTGGATGGGAGCTTAGGTCAAATGATGGAACCAGCTGAACTTCCACCTTTTATGCCACTCAAGAAAGAAATACCCGATTGGGCAGTTGCTGGAATTCCGGGTCGTGAAAAGCGAATTTTGACCTCAATCAACCTTAACCCACCCCTTCAAGAACAAACTAATATTCGTTTGATGACACGCTGGCAGGAAATTGAAAAGAATGAGGTGCGTTTTAAGGAATATTTTCTTGATGATGCTGAATATGTGGTTGTTGGTTTTGGGACTGCAGGGCGCATTGCGTTATCAGCTGTCAGAGTTGCCCGTGAAAAAGGTATCAAGGTTGGGTTGCTGCGACCCATCACCGTGGCACCCTTTCCGGCAAAGATCCTTGATGAACTTTCAGAAAGAGTGAAAGCTTTCCTTGTAACTGAAATGAATATCGGGATGATGTTAGAAGATGTTCGCCTGGTAGTCAAAGGACGCAAGCCAGTTGAATTCTTTGGACGCGTGGGGGGTGTTGTGCCCTACCCAGATGAAGTTTTAGAAGCTATTGAAACTTTAGTTCAAGGTCCACTAACGCTCGATGGTCATCCACGAGATCGCTGGCTGTCAAAAATGCAAGCGATGATTGCACAAGGAGAGAATCATGGTTGATACAGATGTAAAACTTGTCTACAAGCGCCCAGCTGGATTCAATGATACCCCTACGCATTACTGCCCAGGCTGCACGCATGGCGTTGCCCATCGTCTGGTAGCAGAAGTCCTGGAGGAAATGGGCGAACTTGGTAATACCATTGGTGTTGCGCCAGTTGGCTGTTCAGTTTTTGCCTACAATTATTTTGATTTTGATTTTGTAGAAGCTGCCCATGGTCGCGCCCCCGCGATGGCTACTGGTATCAAACGTGTTTATCCTGACCGAACGGTATTCACTTACCAGGGTGATGGCGACCTTGCATCGATAGGAATGGGTGAGATTGTAGCCGCGGCGGCGCGTGGCGAATTGATCACAGTCATCTTCATCAATAATACCAATTATGGGATGACCGGTGGTCAAATGGCACCTACTACTCTCCCAGGGCAAAAGACAACTTCTTCGCCCACTGGACGTGATGTTGAGCGTCAGGGATATCCTATTCAGACGGCGGAGATGTTGTCTGCGCTTCAAGGGGCTTCCTACGTCGTCCGACGCAGCTTGCATGATCCACGTAATATTCGTCAAGCTAAAAGAGCTATTCGCACCGCATTTGAAGTCCAAAAACGTGGACTCGGATTTGCCATGGTAGAACTACTCTCCACCTGTCCCACTAACTGGGGAATGACCCCCAGTAACGCTCGTATCTGGCTTGCAGAGCATATGATTCCTGCCTATCCCCTTGGAGACTTCAAGGTTTCACAGGCAGTACAAGACATCAAGTTATAAAGGAGGATATCAAGATGCAAACTGAATTGATCATATCCGGATTTGGTGGGCAAGGAACTCTCTACGCCGGCCAACTTTTAACTTATGCAGCCATGGATGAAGGCAAACAGGTCACATGGATCCCATCCTACGGTCCAGAAATGCGTGGTGGTACGGCAAACTGCACCGTCATTGTCTCAGACACTGAGATTGGATCTCCTTTTGTAAAGAATCCTACGGCAGTTATTGCAATGAACTTGCCATCCTTGGATAAGTATGAGCCACTTGTAGCATCAGGCGGTTACTTGATTGTCAATGCTTCTATGGTCAATCGGGAACCGACACGAGAGGATATCCATATACTCATGGTTCCTGCCAATGAGATTGCTCAGGAAATCGGAAATGAACGCTCCACCAACCTGGTCTTGATGGGCTGTTTACTTGCAAACTTGCCTATCCTACCAGAAGGAGCACTTGAGCGTGCGCTCGAAGCCCATACTTCAGAACGAATGAAGAAATTCATTAAAATGAATGTTGAAGCGCTACGACGTGGTGCAGAGTATAAGCTCTAAAGATTAATGACTTTTAGAGAGCCGCCTCAATCGTAATTTGGGGCGGTTTTTTATTCTTACGAAATGGTCAACACCATTATAATAAGATGGTCAAACAGGCTGTTGTGGACAAAACCACAATTTTGAAACGAATGCGAAGGTGATAATGATTAAAGTAAATATGTCCTCCCCAGATATTAATGATGACGACCGTAGAATTGTCCAGGATGTGTTGTTGACCCCCAATTTAAGTATGGGACGGCGCATCATTGATTTTGAAAAAACCTTCAAGAAGTTAACTGGCTTGAAACATGCTATTGGGGTTAATTCGGGGACAGCAGGACTGCACCTGTGCGTTCATGCAGCTGGTATTGAGGCTGGAGACTTGGTGATCACAACTCCCTTTTCTTTTGTCGCGTCCACCAATGCGCTCCTATTTGAAAAGGCTGTACCTGTCTTTGTGGACGTGGATCCACAAACTGGTAATATCGATCCTGATCAATTATCACAAGCAGTAGATGATCTAATGGCAGGTGAAGATAAAGCTTCTAAATGGTTGCCAAGGTATTTGCCATCAAGAGGCTGGGAGAGTAAAGGTACGCTTAAAGCGTTATTGCCCGTGGATGTTTTTGGTCAACCTGCAGATTATGATGCCATTAATCCAACCGCATATCGATATGGTTTGAAGGTCATCGAGGATTCATGTGAAGCCTTAGGGGCTGAATATAAAGGACGCCTTGCCGGGACCTTAGGTGACAGCGCAGTGTTTGCCTTTTACCCCAACAAGCAGATTACCACCGGAGAAGGCGGCATGATCGTCACAAATGATGATCAGGCAGCCCACTTAATGACAGCCTTGCGCAACCAGGGGCGTGCACCAGGAGATACCTGGCTGGACCATACCTATTTGGGCTATAACTACCGCCTTGATGAGATGAGCGCTGCGCTTGGCATCACCCAAATGGAAAGATTAGACAATCTGTTGAATGCACGCCAACAAGTTGCAGATTGGTATGAGGAGTTCCTCACTGGAATAGACGAAGTTGAATTACCCAAAATAGTCAAGAATACCACCCGGGTGAGTTGGTTTGTGTATGTGATCCGTCTATCCGACAAAATCGATCGTGATGCTTTTGCGAAGTTGCTAGCTACCAAAGGCGTCCCAGTAAGACCGTATTTCTTGCCTATTCATTTACAACCCTATATGCGCGATATGTTCGGATATCAGCCTGGGGATTACCCCATCACAGAACACCTGGGTAAAGTTGGACTGGCAATCCCCTTCTCGGGTGTCATGTCACAAGAGCATGTGGTCCATGTCTGTCAATCAATTAAAGAAGCGCTAACCAATCGAAGCATCATGAATGAATAATCTAGGATCTTAGGATGGATCTAATCTTTCCAATTCATCGGCGTACTGGGTTTTTACTTATGGTACTTGTGAGCATTCTTTTAGCTGCCGGGTCCGCCGCATTATTTGTCTTGGCTGATCAAGCCCGTGAAGGATTGGTTGTTTTTCTAGAGTTGACCACAGCCATTCTTTTACTTTTCATTTTGATCATTGCGCTCTACCGAATCTATGTGCTAATTAATATCCAATATCATCTCACAAGGGATGGATTATATTTACGCTGGGGATTAAGGCGCGAAACTATTCCATTGAACAACATTGAATGGGTAAGACCAGTTCGTGAATTGGGATCTCACCTTCCAATGCCTTGGCTACGCTTGCCAGGTTTGATCTTTGGTAAAAGGACGATTGATGGACTTGGGTATGTTGAGTATATTGCTACAGATTCTAAAAATTTGATATTAATTACCACAAGTCAAAAAGTATATGCAATCTCTCCGGAAGATCCAAAGGTATTTTCAGGAGCATTTACACGCATCAGTGAAATGGGCAGTCTTGACCGTTTCCAAGCCGAATCGATCACACCAACCTTGCTATTGTCTAACCTTTGGTCAGACCGTATTGCAAAAACCTTGATTTTGGTAAGTTTTGGTCTGCTGTTGATATTGTTTGGGGTTGTTTCACTGAATATTTCAGGCAAGAATTCAATTGTTTGGACGGATGGCGAAACCGTCTCCACAGCCCGTTTGTTTTTGTTGCCCGCCTTTAATACGGCTATTTGGGTTTTTGATCTGATCATCGGTGCAATTATTTATCTGCGTGAGAAGGTAGACCATCTGGCTGTATATATTCTTTGGGGATTCTCCAGCTTGACGACTATTTTATTAATGATTGCAACGATATTAATTGCTCGATGAGTTTAATGTGCTTGTTTGATGATAATCCTTCAGAGAAGATTATTTTCTTCTTAAGGCATAGTAGAGCAAAACCGCACCCGCAGCCAGGAGAATACTCGGGCCAACAAATAATAACAAATTTTCCGTTTTAAAGAAAAAGAGCACTCCCATCAATACCATGATGGTGGCTGGCACTAAAGCCCATTTCATCTTTGCTAGCCAAAAAACCAAAATAAATGTAAGAGCCATCCCTGTAAAAAATATGGTTGCGTTCTTTTGTGAACCCTCTGGAAAGATGCTAGCTAAAGCCAAAGTCCATAAGACCCCACCAGGGATAATCGCCCACCATTGGTTGCGATGGGTCAGGTAGATTAACCAAAAAGCTAAACCAATAAATCCAAAGAAAATAGCAAATCCATATTTGTCCTGGAATTCAGGAAAATGCTCTAAAAATATTTGGGAACCAAGCCCCATCAAAGCCATTGCCGGAATAAGAGCCCACCACTGCTGGCGATTTGATAAGAACACTACTAAGAATACCAATCCCCCCAATGCAAGCGCTGGAGCAACCACCAAGTTCAGGTCAAATTGTAAAATATTTAGATTTTTAAGTAGCAGCAGAATACCTGATATAGCAAGTAGCAATCCCACAATGATGGATAAGTAAAACTTTCTGTGTTTCTTCATCATTACACTCCTTCAATAACGGATGTATCTCAACTTATTAATATTAGTTTAACATCATTTTTCTTTTTATTTTTTAGAAATCCAGTAACTATAATTCATTTCATCCAATGACTCATGCTATAATTTTAACTTCTGGAGGGTTAAGTGCTGTTTCGGTTGAAGATTAACAAATTGATTATGATCTATGGATAAAGCTTCAAATATCGGATCAGGTAGACAGAAAATAGCGTGGCAAAGTTGTACGTGGATAATAATAATCCTGATTTGCTGCAGCATTGTCCTGCCTGCATGTTCGTCAAGAACTCCAGCAAGCTCACCAACGATCCCATCGTCGACGCCGACAACTCATTTGCCCGAAAGTATACCCTCGACTTATACTGTTACCCCTTCCTACACATACACCAGCGCGCCAAAATCATATTACGGTGATTTTGATCCCCCGACTCTTAAATCTGTTACGGAAATACCACCAGTCTTTGATAGCGCCTCATTACCTGACGAAGTTGAGGTTTGGGTCTTACTGGGGGTGGATGGGGACCAGCCCTTTACCGGAAGAACCCAAGCGATTCATATTCTCCTAACCAACCCCAGGCTTGCTAAAGCCAGTGTCTTTTCAATCCCAGGAAGCCTGTTTGTTTACATTCCAGGATACAACATGCAACGTATCAATTCTGCTTATGCCCTTGGAGGGATTCCGCTCTTAAAAGATACATTGGTATACAATTTTGGCCTTAAGCCTGATCGCTATGTCCTGGCACATCCAGGTGATTTCGAATGGTTGGTTGACGAACTTGGCGGAATGGAAGTAAGCGTGCTTTTCCCTATGCCTCAGGCTTGCGGTGGCATTAAGGCAGGCCTCCAGGTTATGAATGGAAAAAAGGCTCTATGTTATGTCACTTATCAGGATGAGGATGATGAGATTGACCGCATGCGACGGCAGCAGCAAATGTTAAGAATCATTTTTAATAAATTAGTTTATAATGGAACTCTAATTAGATTACCGCAGCTATATGCGAGTCTTGAAAGCTGGGTGGAGACCGACTTTTCCTTAAAGGAGCTTGTCGGATATATTCCTCTGGCGCTCAAGTTGGCTGACCCTGAAAGGATCACATACTTTATGGTCGGATGGGATGCCGTAAAATTATGGGAATTGCCTGATCATACCCAAGTTAAAGTATTCCTGCCTGATCAGGAAGTTGTCAGTGGGTTAATCCAAAATGCTATTAACTCGATCATGAAGCCTGCACCTCTATCCGAATTAGTACTAACCCTGGAATATCAAGTGACTGAAGCAATCAGTAAAACACCAATTTTTACACCTACTCTTACAATGACACGCCCTGCAGCCTCGGTTACGCCTACCAGCAGAGTGACT
>CAZJLN010000038.1:3162-14143 GCA_964546745.1 uncultured Anaerolineaceae bacterium | reverse complement strand
AAGGGGACATTTCTACTTAATTTAATAAGGTGACATTTCTAAAAAACGTTGACATCCCATAAGACTCGATAAGGTAAAATGGGTTGTTTTTTAATTTGATAATAAAAAAACGATAATTAATTTCTTCGTAGTAATGCAATCAATCCGATAAATATTCCCAAACCAGCCAAACCGAAAATGATATACCCCATAGGAATCCCACCCGGCGCAGTTCCGCTGCTGATTGTTTCATAAGTTGGGATGACAAGCGGAGGTGGCTCTGTAAAAGTAGGCAATCGGCTTGGTTGGGCAGTTATGATAAATTGCGCAGCAAGTGTTGGATCTATAGTGCTGGTAGTTTTTGGCGTCGATGTGGGCGGAGGCTCAACAATGGGGAGAGGACCACCTACCAAATCAACCAGGTTTGAAAAAACCCAGCCTTTATTGTTTGGTCCACCTGGATATTCGATTTGGATCCAATCTCCATATCGGCCAATTGCTGTTGCTTCCTGATAGACAAGCAAAATTCCAACGATTTCAGTTAATCCATTTGGACCAGAACGAACGTTAATAGGATCATTCTCTGTAGTAATTAACTTCACTTTTATGTATGCCCCTCTCGGAGAACCAGTTACAGTGGGCATGCTGACAGTCGGAAATTGTCCATAGACTAATGTCCAGCCTGGAATCATGAATATCAGACCGAACAACAAGCTTATCAAAATTCCGATTAAGATCGGTTTTAAAAACCGATTTTTCATTTTTACTCCATATAATATACTTAATTGTGCTCGATAAAAGATTATAATCTATAATAAGTGATCGAATATCCAAAGTAAAGTGAATGAGAGCGTATGGAAACAAGAATATTTCATGGAGACATTCAACCAGAAGATATAGCACGGGATTTAATGGCGTATTTTCATAGAGGGAATCTTCAAGTACAGAGAATTGGAACAGGCAATCGGATTGCTATACAAATAGCTACTTCACCTCGATCTCGCTCAGGCGGGCAGACTGCATTAACTATTGCGATCCATAAAGTCGAGGATGGCATTAGTGTACAAGTTGGAAACCAAGCCTGGTTTGGTGTGGCAGCATCGCTAGGAATGACCGCTATAAGTGCCTTGCGCAATCCTTTTACTTTAATAAATAGAATTGATGATTTAGCCCAGGATATGGAATCTTTGCAGTTAACCGATCAAACCTGGAAATTAATTGCTCAATCAGCACGCCAACACGGTGTAGGTTTTGCTTTATCAGAAAGGTTAAAAAGGACTATCTGCCCTTATTGCAACACAGCAAACGAAATTGCTTCAGGACGATGCCTCGCCTGTGGCGCACCTCTTGGTGAGGTCCAACCAAAAACATGCATGAATTGCGGTTTTGTCGTCAAAACTCAAGAAAAGTTCTGCCCGAATTGTAAATCGCCACTAGCGTAGGTTGATTCAATTTGCTTAGTGGGTAATTCTTTAGTTCCTAATTGACATTAATTAGCGAAACCAAATACGTCCATCTTTTGTAATAAATTTATCTGCGCCTTTTGGACCCCAGGTACCTGCGGGATAATTGGGGAGTTTTTGTAAACCTTGGCTCTGCCAAGCTTGGGTGATCCGGTCAGTTATCCACCAGGCTTCTTCAACTTCATCAGTGCGGGTAAACAAGGTTGCATCTCCCAGCATAACATCCATCAGTAAGCGTTCATAAGCTTCAGGTGGTTCTCCGCCAAACGCCTCACGATAATTAAACTTCATATGGACTGATTCAATCTGGTGAATAGGACCTGGAGCTTTAGCTCCTAAAAAGAGTTTAATGCCTTCATCAGGCTGAATATCAAAGATAAGGAGATTTGGCGCATCCCCTGCCAGGTTTCTTGCCCCGAAAAGTGATATGGGAACTTGTGTAAATTGAATGACGATACGAGTTACACGTTTTGGCATACGCTTTCCAGATCTTAGATAAAAGGGCACACCTGCCCAACGCCAATTATCGATCGTAAGTTTTGCAGCCATGAAGGTTTCAGTCACAGAATCAGGACTCACACCTTCTTCTTCTAAATAACCCTTAACTTTTACACCATCTATCATCCCTTTTGAATATTGTGCACGATATGTATTATTAAGCACATCAGTGGATGACATCGCTATCAGAGAATTGAGTACTTTAACTTTTTCATCTCGCACAGCCAGTGCATTAAAAGCAGAAGGTGCTTCCATCGCAGTTAAAGTTAACAATTGAAGTAGATGATTTTGGAATACATCTTTAATTACCCCTGCATGCTCGTAAAAACCCGCACGAGAACCAACACCAAAATTCTCAGCGACAGTAATTTCCACATGATCTATGTAATTGCGATTCCATAATGGCTCGAAGATACCATTCCCAAATCTAAAAGCCAAAAGGTTTTGAACTGTTTCTTTGCCAAGATAGTGATCCATTCGATAGATTTGGTCTTCTGCAAAGACCTTATGAATCTCAGCGTCTAGCTTTTTGGCAGAATCTAGATTATCTCCAAACGGTTTCTCAACCACGATCCGACGCCAGCCATTCTCACAATGCTGCATGTCCGCCAATCCTATTTTCTGGACAATGCCTTCATATTCGCCAGGAGGAGTTGCTAAATAAAAAATTGTGTTGCTGACACATAGTTCTTTTAGTTTTTCAATAAGGCGTGTGTACCCCTGCGCATCTTCAAACGTTGATTGAATATACGAGGAACTTCCAAGAAGTCCCCTAACAACCTCAGGTTCGATAGGCTGTGAGCGAGCATATTGGGAAATGCCATCTGATAATACTTTGTGCATCTCTGCGTCTGACCAAGGTCTTCTCGCGAAACCTATAATATGGAATTGCTTTGGCAATCGATTTGAACGTGCATTTTCATAGAGAGCCGGCATCAATTTCCGAATTGTTAAGTCTCCTGTAACTCCAAAGATCACCAGGGCAACGCCTTCATTACAAAAATTGTTATTATCCAATTTTTCTTCCTCCTAATCTTTGTCTTATAAAAGTAGCCATTGATTGCTTTTTAACAATTTCAAAATAGAGGTTTTTTGTTAATTTGATGAATTATAATGAACATATTATTATCATTGTAATTTATTTATCATCAAAGGAGTTATTCATGATTCGCATAATCGCAGACACAACCTGTGGTATTCCAGTATCAGTATTGAACCAATTAGGTGTTGAGGTACTTCCACAAATCATAACATTTGGAGATACTTCCTATCGGGATGATTACGAAATAGATACACCGACCTTTTTGACGAAGTTAAAATCTTCAACAATTCTTCCAGGCACAGCTGCCCCACCACCGATTCTTTACCATCCTATTTATGAAAAGTACTCAAGTTTAGGGGACTCAATGCTCGTGATTACTCCATCATCCGAAGTCAGTGGTACTTTTCGTAGCGCAACTATTGCAGCCGAAGAGTTCCCATCTGCAGATATTCAAATAATTGATTCCAGAACTGTAGCAGGCGGATTAGGTGCATTGGTGCTGCAAGCTCATGAGTGGAGTTTGGATGGAATGTCAATCGAAGTAATTAAACAGAATGTACTTTCTATGTCAAAAAAAGAAAAACTCTTTTTTATTGTAGATACCCTTGAGTTTTTACAAAAAGGTGGACGCATTGGAAAAGCTGAATCTCTGATTGGCACAATTCTTCAAATTAAACCGATTCTGACCATGGCAGACGGAAAAGTTGCTCCATTTGACAAAAAGCGGACTAAGAAAAATGCCTTAGATTCAATTTTTAACTTAATAGTTGAACTATGTAAAAATGAAAAAAAACCACATTTGACCATCAGTCATTGTGGTGACGAAACAACAGCTAAAAAATTACAATCGGCTTTTATGCATACTTTAAATTTGCCCGAAATACCAATATACCTCGTTCCTCCTGCCATTGTTGTTCATGGAGGGCCTGGTATTTTAGAAGTTAGTTGTTTTCCATCCTAATTATGATGAAGAAGCCTCTTCATGACTTTTTCTATTTCAGGCATTTAGCAGAATTTTTTCAAGAGCTGAGTTATCTAATTTAACTGGATTCTTTTTCATGCTTGAAGAAATTATCGCTTTTTCAATAATTGCTTGATGACTTGAGACATTGATCCCAAAATCTGCCAGTCGAGGGATTCGAAATTCCTCTACGATTTGGTGGATCCATGCCAGACCATCGCTAACAGATGCTTCTTGATTATTCGTCAAGATAGAAGCAATTTCTCTGAACTTTTTGACAGTCTCAGTTTTTGTCAAATCTAGCTCACATGATTGGATATTCTCTTTCATGACCCAAGGAAGCAAGCAACCACATACCGCACCATGAGGGGCATCAAACATTCCGCCAATGACACCAGCAAAACCATGGACTGCGCCTAATCCTGCGTTTGCTAGAACCAAACCACTGAATAAGCTGGCTAGTGCCATGTTCTCCCGCGCTTCGATGTCAGTTGGATTGTAATAGGCCTGTCGTAGACTTCTGCTGATATGAACCATGCCTTCCCTAGCCAGAGCATCTGTTACAGGGTTCGATGCATATGTTGTGTATCCCTCGATTAGTTGGGTTAATGCATCTAGACCACAGGCAGCTGTGAGGTTTGGTGGTAATGTTAATGTCAATTCAGGGTCAATTAGCGCAATTGTTGGGAGTAAATAAGAGCCTCGCATGCTCACTTTTATCTTTTGCTCTGGGTATGCAATCACAGCATTTCGAGTTACTTCTGTACCTGTTCCGGAAGTCGTTGGAATTGCGATCATCGGAGCGGATGGAAAACGCAATTGTTTGCCTCTGCCAATCACTTCAAGATAGTCAATCAACTCACCTGGATTTGTCAACATGGCGGCAATGGCTTTTCCTGTATCAATGACGCTTCCTCCACCGAGGCTGATGACTGCATCACAATGGGATGATTTGGCAAGCGCGATCCCTTGTTCGATTAAATGAGTATCAGGTTCATGTTTTACTTGAAATATCTCAAAAACAATACCATTTGATTCCAGTGAATTCTTTAATTGGTCTATTGATCTAGATCCACTACCTGTGACCCATAGAACTTTTTTTCCTAAACCTGACGCTAGAAATCCAATCTGAGACACCTTCCCCATGCCAAATATGATGCGGGAACTGGTTGCAAATTCAAACTCCATGGAAGCTACCATTCCTCATCCGCAGGGAAAAGATTATTGCATTCGATTTTACTACGCGCACCTGCCATCATTTTTTCCGCAATTGTCTTCCATTCCTGGTAATGGACAGTATTTCTATGATCTATAGGATCAGATGCAGTTTTATAGACCTCATAAAGAATAAAATGGTTTGGATCGTCAATAGCCCGCAATATATCAAATCTTACAATGCCCGGTTCTTTTAGGCTTGCATTGGCATTCTTTTTTGTAGCAACAACAAATTCATTGAGATATTCGGGTTTTACTTGGATGTTGACTATAGCGATAAACATATTTACCTCCAGATTTTTTATACTTCGAAAATAAAAGTATACTATTATTTGGTTGCGCCTTAGTATAAGGAAAAGTCTTGGAAAACCTAACTAAAAAATTTGATCCTAAGGCAATGGTTATTTACATTGACGATGACTTGTTGGTGATTAATAAGCCAGCAGGGATTTTATCTATTCAAGATGGATATGACCGAACCCTACCCCACCTTTCTACGCTTCTTGATCCCTATTTTGGGAGGATTTGGATTATTCACCGACTAGACAAGGATACTAGTGGTGTTTTGCTTCTTGGGCGCAATTCAGATACACATCGTATTTTGAATGAGAAATTTAAAAAGCGATCAATTACAAAAATTTACCATTCATTAATACTAGGAAACCCTGAATGGGATAAGCTGATGGTGGATTTTCCACTCAAAACCAATGCAGATCGGCTTCATCGTACAAGGGTTGATCAAAATCATGGAAAACCAGCGAAAACTTTTTTCTGCGTTAAGTCCCGGTACACTTCGTTCTCACTTTTGGAGTGTAATTTATTTAGTGGTTACACCCATCAAATTCGAGCGCATCTATTTTCGTTAAATTTTCCGATTTTAGGTGATACATTGTATTGTCAAAAATCGCAGCGAGAATTATTGCGGTCGCTTTTTCCGCACAATCGGATCGCTTTGCATGCAAAAACCATTACCATTGAACATCCAAGGTCTGGTGAAGTAATAACTTTTACTGCCCCTTATCCAATAGAGATTTCTGAACTGTTAGAGTAAATTATCCTAACCAAAGGTCAGGGTGATTCTTTCTGATGGACACATGCCCTGAGCCTGCAATAATGATGTGGTCTAAGAGGTCCACATCCAACAATCTTCCTGCTTCAATAACGGATTTAGTTAGGTTAACATCCTCAGGGCTTTCATTTGCATCCCCACTAGGATGATTATGAAACAGAATGATGGATTTGGCATTGTTCCGTATCGCCATCTTAAACACTTCTGCTATGCGCACTGACGAACTATTTAAAGATCCTTTGTATAGGCGATCTTTCCCTATAAAACGGTTGCGTGTACTTAGCAACAAAATCCACAACTCTTCCTGTTCTTTTCCCCTAAGCTCATAACCAACAAGCGCAATTGCGTCTTCTGGTGTGCTAATTGATTCATCCAGGTTCAATTTTTCACGGGAAATTCGGTTTCCCAACTCAACAGCTGCTTTGATTTGAGCAGCTTTTGCTGGACCGATTCCGCTGACTTCGCATAACGCTGAGAAGTCTGCCTTTTGAATGCCAGACATACTGCCAAATTTCTTTAAAATATAATTTCCCAAATCCACAGCATTCATTCCGGGAACACCAGACCTCAAAAGAATTGCCAGTAACTCCCCCTCCGATAGACTTTGTGCACCTTCAGAAACAAGCCTTTCTCTTGGGCGGTTATTTTCGCTCAAGTCTTTTACCCTTATTGAGCTATCTTTATCGGTCATATGGTCTCCATTGCGTCAATGATGTAAGCATTTCATCATGTTATAATTCAATTGGTTCAAATTATAAGAGAAAAATGGAAAAAAGTCACAATCCTTCTCAAATATTAGCCATCCTTCATCTATCTGGAAGGTTAGATAGCTTTACCTCGCCAAACCTTAAAAATCAAATTGATAATGAAATATCAACTGGAAAGATAGATTTCATTATCAATTTAAGCCAACTCTCTTATATTTCAAGTTCGGGCTTGATGGTTTTGTTAAACGCTCAAAAAGCTTGTAATGAAAATGCTGGCTACTTCTATTTAGTAGAGGTGCCTGACCTTATCATGAATGCATTTGAATTGAGTGGATTCAGGAAGATTTTTTTGTTTTGTAAAGATGTAGATGAGGCTTTAGAATTATGGAGACAACAGAGAAATGGTTACTGAAATCTATCCTGGTGAATTCTCAAGCTTAGCAGCAATCAGCGATTTTGTAATTGAGCAATCCGCTTCTGCTGAATTCAATCCCAAAGATATTTACTCAATACAAACTGCAGTTGATGAGGCCTGTTCTAATATCATTGACCATGCATACGGCGGAGAAAGCTTAGGCTACATTCAAATTTCCATAGAAAAGATTAATAATGGTATCCGGATTGTCATTGTTGACGATGGGCAGCCTTTCAATCCCGATGAAATTCCACTTCCGGATACAATAAGCCCTCTCGAAGATCGAAAAGAGCGAGGGTTGGGGGTATTCTTCATTAAAAGATTGATGGATGAGGTCTGCTATGATTTTTCAGATCCGAACCATAACACCTTGGTCATGATAAAACTTAAAGAACAATAGAAAATTTCAAATGAAAGTTTATCCATTGGCTTCATATAAGCAAGATATATTTAAGCTTACTCAGCAGCTTGCCAGTGAATCTTCATTTGAAAACAAGATTGAGTTACTCAAAAATTTCATAGAAATTCATTTCTTATGTAATTTACGTGTCCATTTTTTTGATAATATTCCGCAAAAATCAATTACAGAAAATTTACACGAATTATCAGTTATTGATATAGTATTCAAATCTGATGATTACACGAATTTGCCTGCAGAAGATGGAAGCAAATCTATTATTTCTTTACCGATACTAATTAATGATCAACCCATCGGATACCAAGTAGTTGAAAAGCAAGAGGGGAAATTTATTGATGATGAAATTTCAGAACTAAAAAACTTAAATCTGATAGCCTCCCTATCATATCAATCCTCTATTCTGCAAGAAGGACATAATATTCAAGACAAACAACTTAAATTGGTACAAAATGTCTCAAAACAGTTAGTCAATATTACAGATTTGGATCATCTATTCAGAAAAATTTGTGATCTGATTTTATCGGCATTTAATTACTACTATGTTGGTTTGTTTACCTTAGATTCAGGTTCTGAAAATCTTACATTTCGAGCAAGTGCACGCGCAGAGGATTCCAGTCAGCCGCTATTTGAATACCTTCCGGGATCAAAAATTAAAGTCGGAGATCATATTGTTGGGTATGTAGCGAAGTCAGGTTTGCATGTTGTCGCGAATGATGTTAATCAAGAACCTCGCTATGGTCACCTTGAAACTTTATCAAAAACAGAGTCTGAAGTTGCCCTTCCTTTATTGATTGATGGACAGACAATTGGCGTTTTAGACATCCAATCTGAAAAAGAAAATGCATTTTCAGAAGATGATATTCACCTCCTAAAAACACTAGCGGATAACATCGCTATTGCGGTTCATCGTGTTAAGCTATATGATGTAGTGAAGCGACGAAATGATCAACTAGATGCAATTGAAGAAGTTAGCCAAGCAATTACATTTATTTTGGATTTGGATGAATTGCTTGAAAAAGTTGTTTTGCTTCTCCATCAAAAGTTTAACTATCCTTATGTTCACATATTTTTGACTCAACCTTCAGAGAATCAGATAGCCTTCAAAACTGGAAGTGGATCAAGAGCGTTGTCATTTAAGGAGTCTCAAGTTCGTTACAATTTAAACTCAGAAAAAGGGATCATCGTTACAGCTTATAAAAAGCGCAAAACCATATTTGTCAACGATGTTACAACAGATGAAAACTTTATTCCTAATCCAATTACCAAGAATTATCTTGGATCTGAACTCGCTATTCCTTTAATCTTTGGTGAGCAAGTGCTTGGAGTGCTTGACATTCAATCAGAGTTGACAAATGCTTTTAGTGATTACGACCAGGATTTATTAAATACACTTGGAGCCAATGTTGCTATTGCGATCAGAAATGCAAGGTTGTACCATTCTGAGTCTTGGAGAAGACAAGTTGCTGAATCTCTCAAGGACGTTGCGATCACACTTACAGATAACAAATCCCTTGATCTGTTGTTTAACACAATCCTTGATAAGATTATTCAACTACTCCCATTAGATGTTGTATCCTTTTGGATAAGAGATGATAATAATCAATTTATTGAAAATGAAAAGAAACCTGCCTATAAATTTAAATCTTTTTTGACTTCCACTGCCATTAATCCCAATAAGCTCCAATCGATTGATTACAGTAATGGCTGTTGGTTTGAGAAAGCAGACAATGATGAAATTCCAATGATTCATGACAAATCTTTGGGCTCAGATCCAATTTCAAGAGCTTTAGAGTTTCCGGATGACTATTCAGCCATTGCAGCACCATTAAAAACCGGTGACCAATTGCTAGGGGTTCTTTTACTTCATCATCACTCTGCTGGAAGATACGGACATGAATCCCAGAATATTACATCTTCTTTCGCAAGTTATGCAGCTGTCTCGATGGAAAATACACGATTATTTGAGACATCCCAAGAACAGGCATGGATTTCCACAGTCCTTTTACAAGTAGCTCAAGCAACACAATCTCTCTCCACGATTCAAGAGTTAGTAGCAACAGTTGTCAGATTGACTCCGCTTCTCGTTGGAGTTGAAGGATGTGCCCTTTTCTTACGCGAATCTGAAAGCTTGCTGTTTATGATGCATGCACTTTTTGGTAGTGCATTCAATGAACAACTTAACAAACTTCCTTTACCTGTTCCCAACGCAAATTTGTTTGATAAATTGATGAAAGATCAAACCCCGTTGATTGTTACAAATCCCGAATTCGACCTGGATCTACCTGATAGTATGTTTACTGATTTAGATAAGAAAATACTCATCATGCTGCCCTTAATTACTCATAATGAATTATTAGGTGGTTTTCTACTCGTGCAATCGACAAATGAATTCCCGCAAAATGCGATTCTAGATGATAAGAGGCTGGCAATCATTCAAGGAATTACTCAACAAACCGCAACAGCTGTTGAGAACATTCGATTATTCGACGCAAAACAAGAAGAAGCTTATGTTTCTGCGGCTCTTTTTCAGGTAGCCCAGGCAGTGGTTTCAAGTGAGAGTTTGCATGATACTCTGGAATCGATAGTGCATATTATCCCTATCCTTGCGGGAATTGACTGTAGCATCGTTTACTTATTTGATCACATATCAAAACGATTTTTTCCGAGTCATATTTATTGTAGAAACCAAAGTATTAATGTTTCAGACTTATTTGAGACAAGTTATGTTGAAGGTGAATTTCCAATTTTAGATGCTGTAAAAACGAATAACACCCCTTTGGCGCATCCAACACTGACTATATTGTCTCCAGACGATTGGGATTTGGCAATTCCAGTTGAAAACATCCTGGACGAAAAATTAGTTCTCAACAGCCCCTCAGGGATTTTGATGGGTTTTCCTCTTTCTGTAAAAGGGGAAATATATGGTGTATTGATCTGCCAGGAAGAAAAGTTTAATCCTAATAGAGAACGCCGCTTTGATTTGCTGCATGGGATCGCTCAACAAGCCTCAATGGCGATTCAAAATTATCATTTAAACCAAGAACGAGCAGATCGTGAGCGGATGGATCGTGAATTCCAAGTTGCTAGGGAAATTCAGAGAACATTTCTTCCTGAAACCTTACCTGTTATTGATGGGTATGAAGCGTCTGTTTATTGGCACACGGCTAGACAGGTGGGAGGTGATTTTTACGACATTTTTAGACTAGAGGAAAAG
>CAZJLN010000038.1:0-3152 GCA_964546745.1 uncultured Anaerolineaceae bacterium | reverse complement strand
TACGGGATTGTCATTGCGGATGTTTCAGATAAAGGTCTCGCAGCTGCCTTATATATGACTGTAACTCGAACGTTATTACGCTCTTCAGCTATCGAATTTTCTTCAACGGCAAAGACCCTGGAGAGGGTTAATGATCTCTTGCTACTCAATTCACAAAACGGATTATTTGTTACAATCTTTTATGCAATCTTAGACGCTGAATCATCAACTTTACATTACACAAATGCAGGGCACAATCGACCTTTCTTACTCAGAGCATCAGAGGGAAAACTAGTTGAACTTAAAGGTGGCGGTATTGCGATTGGAGCAATTCCATCTATAAAACTTCCAGAATATGATATTAAATTGGATTCAGGTGACTGTCTGATAATGCATACCGATGGTGTCACCGAAACATTTGATTCTGAAGGAGACATGTATGGAGAAAATCGATACAAAAAGGTGTTAAAAAAAGGATTCTCATCCTCTTCACAAGAGCTTATGGAATCCATTGAAAGAGATCTTGATAATTTCAGAAGAGGTGCACCCTTAAGTGACGATGTTACTTTGTTGGCTGTGAAACGGTCTGTTACACGCAAATCAGAGCTGGAATATTAATTTTTCTTAAAATCGGATCAACCGAAGAACCTAGTACCACTTCCAAAAACGCAGAATGTTTATAGCCCCCCATCAAGAGTAAATCTATTTGATTATTCTCGATTGTATCAATTGCAAGAACAGTAAAATCACCTTTGTTGACAAAATAGTTGTATTTAATATTCAATCGCTCTAGGTAGTTTTTACAATTGTTTACAATTTCATTAAGATCAGTCAAACCATTATCAACAGTAATGATGTTTAAATTAGATCCATATCTAGCAGTAAAATATGCGGATATGAATAAGGCTTCGTTGCTTTTATTACTACCATCATAAGCTAGTAGTAAGTTGTTCATATCTGTTACTAACTCTCTAACAACTAAGACTGGACGTTTGATATTTCGAATAATTGAAGAGAAACCTGAACTCCAGCGATCTATAAATGATCCTGCTGGAGGATACAACAGCTTAAGCACCAAAAGATCATTAAGAAGGCTGCGATCGCTCAGAATTTTACTTATCTCACCTTTAACAACTACCAATTTTCCTGAAACATTGACCTGTTTTAACCTTTCGGAAAACCGATATTGGATATCTTCTAATTTAGTGTCTTCAGAATCTTCAATATTGGCGACATGAATCCCCCTAATTTCGCTATTGGAGCAACGATTAATTCGAATGGCTTGCTCTAATGCATCCCACCCACTTTCCAATCCATTGATTGCAACAAGAATGTTTTTAAACAAGCATTCAGGTTGTGATTCGAGCGTGTTTTCATGAAGATTTTCCAGGTCGCTCATTTTTGTCCAACCTAAAACCTCACGAACATGCAGCTCACCTCTTCCAACCCCGATAGTCACATCTTTCCCTTGTTCATTTACAAGGTCTGCAGCAGCTTGTTCTGTACTTATTTTCCATCCTATTTCTTCTTGGATTTTTGACTGGTGATCGAGGATCCATAAGTACAAATCAGTCTCAGTTTTGCCCTTAAAAATGTTTAGTAGCCCTGATTCATTGATTTTTGACACGATCGGTAAATAAACATTCTCAAACCAGCTTTTGACTCCCTCTTCGTATCCTATTTCTCGTTTATTTTCAATTCCAAGGTAATATCGATGAACTCTAATATGCTCTTTTAAAATCTCATACTGGCCAGGAAAAGTTAAAAGAAATTCAATATTTGGAAGAATTTTATCAAGATGAGTATCCTCTAAGAAATTGACATATTCTTCTTTTAAAATTAACTCCTCAGGAGATACATCGGGCGTTATTGAAACTTTGGTTTGAATCTCAGTGACATATGCTTCTATGGTATCAAGTCCCATTTGTTTTGCGATAGAAACCCGATGGTTCCCATCCAGTACAAAATAGACTTCACCAATTTTGTAGACACTGATTGGAGGAACACCATTGCTTGAGGGAGAAGTCATTACGGTTTTGACTCTTGCCCAGCGATCAATATCCGTATCCATAAGCGGTAAAAAATTTCGATTAAAATCTTCATATCGTCCCACACTTCCGATGATTGCATCAAGGGGAATATCCTGCAAACCAAGCTCAGCTCTTGCTGTTGCATGTAATCGAGAGGATATCTCATCATACGGCAACAAGTCCATTGATTTACCTGTTAAGCCACCCCAGAATTGTTGAAGTATTGCCCTAGATCTTTCCTTCCGAAAGTCCTCTAAAGCCAAACGATATGTACTTTTGTCATCTACCATATTTTATTTCCTGATTCTTCGTTTTATAACACTTAAGTCAAAAAAAATACTCTGCTGCAAAACAATGTATTTTACATTTACGATATTGTAGCCTGAAGATCAAAATCCATCCATGCTATAATTTTGTCAGGTTAATACTAGAGGTAAAAATTGAGTTTAATACAAATTAATTATGACTTCCTAAAACCAGTAGACTATCTACTGATTGGACATATCACCGAAGATTTAGTAGATTCAGCTACTCGTCTTGGAGGGACTGTTACATATTCGGGCATCACCACGAAAGCACTCGGATTTTCTGTCGGTATTGTTACAAGTTGCAAGGAAGATATCGATCTTTCGATTTATGAGGGTATCCAGATCGTTAATCGCGTGTCAGACGCTACAACAACATTTCGAAATATTCATACTGAATCTGGTAGAGATCAATATATGTATCAAAAAGCTGACATAATTGATGGCTCTGATATTCCTCTCATTTGGGAAAACACACCTTTTATCCACATTGGACCAATCGCCAATGAAGTTGATCCAGGTATCATAAACTCGTTTCCAAACAGTAAAATTTTTCTGACACCACAAGGTTGGCTTAGAGACGTTGACACGCAGTGCAAAATACATCATATCCCCTGGAACATTCCAGACGAATTAACATCGAAAGCAAGTGCAATTGTGATCAGCACTGAGGATGTTCAGGGAGATGAAGAACAAATCTCTAAGATTTCCTCCCTTTGTCCACTCTTAGTTGTAACAGAGAACCAATATGGAGCCAGGGTGTATTGGCATGGGGATGTCAGGCACATATCAGCTCCTGAAGTGGACTTAGTTGAAGACACAGGAGCAGGGGATATTT
>CAZJLN010000037.1:0-14316 GCA_964546745.1 uncultured Anaerolineaceae bacterium | reverse complement strand
CCGGGTTGAAGCGCGCAGTGCCAAAATTGAGGATGGAGGAAATCAGCATGATGCCGTTGAGGTACATGCCATGGCGCTCCTGTAGGTAACCTGCCAGTCCTGCAGCGCGGGTGGTGCCGTAGGACTCGCCGATCAGGAATTTGGGCGAGCTCCAACGCTTGTTGCGGGTAGTGAAACGCTGGATGAAGTCCCCCACCGATTCGATGTCCTTCTTGACATTGTGGAAGGTCTCGGCTTTTTCACCGGGAACCGGACGGCTGAAGCCCGTGCTGACCGGGTCGATGAAGACCAGGTCGGTCTTGTCCAGCAGGGTGAAATCGTTGGGCACCAGCTGATATGGCGGTGGCAATGGCATACCCTCTTCATCCATCAAGACGCGCTTGGGACCGAGCATTCCCAGGTGCATCCAGACCGAGGATGAGCCAGGTCCGCCATTGAACGAAAAGGTGATCGGGCGCTGTGATACTGGCTGGTCGGTGTGGAGTTGGTAGGCGATATAAAAGATCATCGCTTTGGGCTTCTCGCCTTCTTTTTCGTCCTCTTCTTTGAGCATCAGCGTGCCGGCGGTGACGGTATAGTTCAGCTCTTGTCCGTTGACAGTGAGGATGTGTTCGGTGACAGTGGTCTTTTCTTCAGGGGCTTTTTTGTCTTTGAGTTCTTCAGTTGGCTTGGTTTCTTCAGTCATGGATACCTCCAGGTTGGATTATGATGATAGCTTTATTATACGGGAGAGTTAGAGGATTGGTGTGAAATTGAGGAAGAAGTGGATCCCTATGGTGGCGATGATGGCGGGTCACAAGTCCTGATAATTTGATATTTTGGCAGCCTTTATCCACTCTTATTATGAATTTGGTGGGTTGAGGAGGATTCGAATATTTGAAAACATGCTTATGAGCTCCTCCTCAACACCACCCTACAAATAAATTTGGTTAAAGTAGGGTGGTGTTGAAGGCGGGGTAATAGTTGTTGGATAATTTGATATTCATGCAGCCTTCAACCCACCAGATTTTGCTATCTCAATTACTCCCCAAATTTATCACCAGACAGTTGATTGACGATTTTATCCCCCCAACCTTTTGGGTAAAAACCTTTTTCTACATAACGGTGAAAACTTGACCATTCCCAATCTTCAACTGCAGTGACA
Organism: uncultured Anaerolineaceae bacterium; assembly: GCA_964546745.1. Classification (GTDB taxonomy): domain Bacteria; phylum Chloroflexota; class Anaerolineae; order Anaerolineales; family Anaerolineaceae; genus CAZJLN01. The sequence goes on along the minus strand of CAZJLN010000037.1, from coordinate 13,172 downwards.
AGCCCATGCTTTACCGGGTTGAAATGAATGTAATCAAAATGATTTTGAAGATCTTTTGTATCTCTTACAGTATGTTCCCAGAATCGACGCTGCCAAACTGTAGCTTCGTGTTTATTCAATCGTGATTCGCTTCTTTCAAATTGCATACCTATTTCTTTTCGATAAGTGATAGTAAATAAACGTTTAATTTCTCTAATACGTATAGAGTAATTTGCTTCTTTTTCAGGTAGTGTAATTAACATATGTACATGATCTGGGAGTAAGCATATCGCAACTAATTCAAATGGCATTCTGGTTTTAACCTGGTTCATTACAATATGAAGGAGCTTTCGAGCAGTTGGGTTTGCAAAAACTGGTGCTCGGTTATATGTCACGAACGTAAAAAAATAAGTTGCCCCTTCTAAGTGATTGCGTAAATATTCAGGCATGAATCTATTTTAATCCATTATAGTCATATGAGTTTTGGTGGGTTGAGGAGGATTCCAATATTTGAAAACATGCTTATAAGCTTCCTCCTTAACACCACCCAACAATTGAATTTATAACTAAGTACATTACCCGCCCTTCTCTCATAATCTCTAATGCATAAGTGTATATCTATGCGCATTATAGATTATTTTTATCGACGGTTTTTAAGCTAAAACTGGTCATTTCTAAGGTCTCAAAATGACATATTTATACTAAATTCTCTTATAAATCCTAGTGATACCCCTTGTCCATTTTGAGTGAAAGGCACTTTTCTAACCAAAAGCAAGGTTTTGAGCTGATTTCTTGTGGTTAATAGCAAATATTACTCGAACTTTGTGTTCTTTGAATGCACACTGTGCCCATGGGCACACAGGTCCCTCTGGGCACATACGCTCCTCTAAGCGCACCCCCCTACCCCGGCACAAAAAAAGATGCCCGGGGTGGGGCATCTTGGGTCTAGCATCAGGGGAGGCTACAGGTTCTTGACGCGGACAGCAAGGGCTTGCTGCAGTTGGCTGAGGGTGGCATAGAGCTGCTTGGCTTGCTCCTTGTCAATATCACCGACGAGCGCATCTGCCAGAGCACCGATCTTATCCTCCTGAGGGATGTCCTCCAGGGTGAAGAGTGCTCGGCGCATTGCACGGGCAGACTTGGTGGCAGGGTCAGCTGGGGGTCTTGGTGAGCGAACTTGCTCTTGCCCAGCCAGGCGCTGCAGATAGGCATGCACCTCCAGGTAGCCGCGCCCGTCCTGCTCAGCGTAATAGAGCACACCTGGTTCCCAATAGGCACGGTCAAAGGACATGATCTCGCGCAGAACACGTTCGGGCATTTCAGCTCGGTCGCACACTTCTAGCAGGGCTTCCGGCAGCTCAAAGAACTTCATCAACCGACCAAAGTAGGTGCGTTCCAGCTGGAGGGTGTCCTGCAGAGCTTGACGCGTCTCGTCGCTCAGGCGCATATCTGCCACCTGGCGGAAAAAGGCATACTCATCATCACCGCTTTTAGGTTTGACTCCGTTGGCTTCCAGAACAATGCGAGCAGCAGCACGAGCTTTACCGACGGCGGTGAGGGCTTTATAAGCCATGTTCTCGGCAATCTGCTTTGCCAACGTGGGCTGGTTGTCAATGATCGCCAGGACGAAAGGCTCCTCCCGTGACCCATCCAATACCGCCTTGATGGCAGTTGCCCAGAAGCGACGTTCACCGGTCAGCATCAGAAAGATATCTCGCCCGCCTTCGGAGATAACCTGCCCAGTTACGGGCTTGATCTGACCTTCATCATGCAACGAGTCACCCAGGAAGATGAGCTCGTCCACTTCACGTCGGATCAGGCGGTCGTGATTGGCAAGATCCAGCCAGCGTCGAGTGGCAGTCTCCCAGGTGATGGTTCCCTCATAGAAATCTTTACGGATGGCATAGGGCAGGGTGAAGCGCGCTTGAAAGCGATCCGGGCGGATCATCGTCAGTGGTACACGGTACACGCTTTGTCGGTTGTTGATCATGCGCGGAATGGCGACACCAGGCGTACCCGTCTCTTCAGGGGTGGAACTGGCAGCAAATGCGCCAGTGGTGGTGCTGATCAAATTATCAAAGCCTTTGCCAGGCTCACGTTTAGCCATAATTAAACCTCCTCGTTATCTGCACCCCATGGGTAAGAAGGACCCTTGGGGTACCCTGTGCCCATGGGCACAGAGGGTGATGTATTATCCAAGCTTCCCCAACACGGCATCCACCAGATTGGAAAAGCAACGGTATGCTTGCGATTTTTGCGGGCAGAATGAAAACACATCATACCCGGCTGTGGTAGCGGCGGAGATTTCCGCCAGATCTTTGATATAAGGTAGCAATAGGTGCCCATATATGCGCTCCATATCCTCAATCACATCCCTGGACTGGCGCCGCACCATGCGAAAACGCGAAGGGATAATGCCCAGGATCTTGAGGTCTGGGTTCATGTTCTTTTGCACGTTTTCAATCATGCGCAGGATGTCCGCCAAACCGATCAGGCTGAGTCCGTCCGGCTCAATCGGGATGAGCACATGCGTGGATGCGACCAGCGCGTTCATCGGGATCATGCCTGCAGAGGGTGGATTATCGATGATGATATGGGAGTATTCCGCCTTAATCGGCTCGAGAAAGTAGAGCAACTGAAAAGCTGGCTCAGGCATCGAACGCAGGGCATCTTCCATGCCTTCCATGCGTGCTTTGTTTGTCTTGAAAATACGCACCTTGTCTTGCCGGTCACGCGGGAGCAGGGAGTCGATCAGGAGTGTGTCGGAGCCACCCTGGCCACTACTGAGTGCTCCGGCAAAGCTGGGATTGGCCGTGATGACCGGAACGAATTTGTCGTCCAGTCCACCGCCCATGGCGGAGATGGTAGCGCTGAGTTGGTCGTCCATGTCGATCATCAGAACGGGCTTGCTGCCAGGAATGCGAGACTCGTGAGTGGCCAAACCGGCTGCAAGGTTGATACTGATGGTGGATTTTCCGACTCCACCTTTGCGATTAATTAAGGATATAATTGCCATAGTGCCTGCTCCTGATGCGCTGCGTGGGCGCGCTAAGTGGTCAACTGTTCAAATATTTTCAAGGTTTATCTTACCACGATTTTACAATAATTTCTAATTTGTTGCGCTTGTTTTCCATATAAGTCCATATTATAATAGCAGTTGCATAAAGTGATTACATAAATTAAGGCACTTGACTTAATTAAACGCATATGCTATGCTTTTTGCATCAAACTAGGACGACCGGTGGTGAGCTATGTTATCGACAACTGACCTGATCAAAGCCAATTTTCTGGAGCACCCATTCCTGCGATATGGTGACCCACGCTTCTTCTTCCCCCATATCAGCGAACAGCGCAAGGTGTTGGAAGTGGCATGGGGTTTCATCAACGACCAGAAGGACGCCAAGAAAAACCTGGGTGTAATTGCCGGTCCCGTAGGCAGCGGCAAGAGCATGCTCGCCATGAAGATTGCCGCCGGTATCCACCCTGGGCTGGATCAGACCGTGGGCTACGGCATCTACATGAACACCAATACCGTAACCGAGCCGCGTCACTTCCTGATGGCGGTGATCGATGCACTCAACTTGGAGTCATCGCGTTCCAATGCCAACCGTTTGGACTCAATCTTCCGCCACCTCAACTTCAGCCCGAAAGGACTGCTGCTGGTATTGGATGGTCCCCCGGTGGATCAGGAATACCTGCACGAGATGCTGGATTGGTCGGTGGAACACAGCAAAAAGATCAAAGCCTTAGTATTCCTGCAGGATCTAAACGAAACCGCCACCAACCTGGGTGGCTTGAACGAATTCCTGGGGTTGTATCACCCCTACCGCGCCCCCAGTACGCAGGAAATTGCAAACTTGTTGTATTCTCGCTGTAAGATGGCTGGTCACCCCAACCCGCTCACGCTGCTGGAGGAAAAGCAGATTCTTGAGATTGCTGCCTCCGCTCGAGGGTCGCTGACCAATGCCTTAATGCTGGCGAGCGAATATCTGGAAAGGACTATTGAGGAGAAAAATAACCGACTGTCCATTATGGACATTTAAATGGAAGGGACCCGCTGGTACCGGGTCACTTGCCATCAACGTCAGGATTTTTGGAGCAATCCTTATGCATTTTGTTGTTCATCACGTGTGCGATGCTGAAATCAATCTTAACATCTTACGATTCCAGCGTCAAGGAAAATGCCCGCTTTTGCCTTTTTTGAAGGAATTTTGAAATGAGTCGGGCAGGCAATTGGGAGAATTTTAAGCCAAACGCGCAAGCGCCAGGTACTTTGATTCCTGATGAATCCCTGGAATGGGATGATTCCCCAATAACTGCTGATCCCAATCAAACTGTGCCCATGGGCACACAGGACCCTCTGGGTACACAAACCGATAACAATACGCTACACCTGGTGGACGGAGCTGCCAGCGTCACAGAAGCCATTCTTCGTCCAGAATCCATCGCAGCCATCCCATCCTACCTGCTGCGCTTTGTGCCGTACGTGGGAAGTGCGCCGGTGCTGATCGCCACTGCCCTGCGTCAGGCGTATTATCGTGCCTCAAAGGATCACCAGGATGACAACCTCTACCCACGACTGGGAGATTCCGTCAAGCTGGACGCTGCCAGCGTTCTGCATATGTTAGGGGATGTTATCAGCCGTGCCAAGTTCTTCCGCATTTTCAAAGAAGGTAAGATGGATTGGTTTGTTACGCGTGCTGAGGCCGAGCATACTTTCGTCGATGGGCATATCCAGCGCCAATCCAACACCTATCATTATCGTGGGTTGTTGCTAACGCCCGGGGATGCTTCGGACCTGTACACCTGGTTGCAGGCACATCAAGTTTCGTCCCATCCGCTTGAAGTCCTCACGCAGGCGCTGCACACTGGTCGCGACCAGATCCTACAGTTCCCCTTCCGCACGCCCAAAGCAGACGAAAGCCTGAGCATTCCTGCTGCCAGTTCGGTGCATGATGTGGTGCGCTTTGCGATCGGTGAGAAGCGCATGACAGCTACCATCTCCGGTATGTGCGACGCCCTTGCCCTGCACTTGATCCGGCCCGGAAGTTTCCTCTCAATACCCTGGTATTGGTTCCGCAAGGTCCTGCCTGAGCTGGGCGATGACCTGGGGATGCTCTACCTGATGTGTAAAAGCTGCACCTACACCGATTGGGCGCATGGTCATGACCGCAATACCTTCTGGGTGCCCGGCGGGTTGCCTACCCTACAGGCTTGGATCGGCTCTGAAACCCTGCCCAAGCGCATCCCACAGAAGCAAACCAGCCAACGCGGCAGGCCGCGTGCCGGTGAGGTCAAGGACAACTCTGAGTACGTACGCAGCTGGCGTGAAGAAACCCGAAATCTTGCTGGGCAATACCTGTGCCGCGTAAGTACTCGTCGATCCGAATCCGGGCAAGACTGGCAGATCGAAGTCTACGAGCCCAAACTGACTGAAGCTGACGAAACCCTGAAAGATAGCCTTTACTCCTTCCTCGAACAGGCGGTCCAGCATAGCAGCGTTACAGGTCTTCCACAACTGCTGAATCACAGCACAGCGCTTAACTTGTTGCATAAAGCTGCCCACATTCAAAAGGATGTGGCAATTTGTCATTTTGAGACTCTGGTAAACGCAGGTATTTGTCATTTTGAGACTTTAGAACCGGATTTAATTTGTCATTTTGATACACTGGTGGATGCATTAAATTGTCAGTTTGAGACGTTAGTACGCACTGGATTATGTCATTTTGACACGATAATAAATATACTTGTCAGACTTAAACATACCGACTTAATACAAAAATTCATACAACCACCACATACCAGCACAGCGCAGGAGGAGTTTTTAGAAGAAATACCGGTGGTGGTAGGATACTTTACTGAAAAAGGGTGGGATTTAGAACGATTGACGGCACACATTTCTCCCGTTTTAGCGCAAAGAGTGAGAGAAAGCAGTCATGCAATTGCCTTCACCTCCTGGCTGGTTCTTGGGGCACTCACCAGCGCAATTAAAACACCGCTCAGCTTTGCGGTAGCGCGGGCGATTGAAACACGCACAGATGCTGGTGGGGCAGCTCTGCGCCTGGCAGAGCTTGCACCCAGCGAACTGTGTCAGCAAGTGCTGGAGGTGAATCAGCGATTTGAAGCCGGGTATCTGGGCAACAGCCTGGCACATGCACCTATCCACCCCAGCCTTAGGGAGTTTCTGAGCGCTGCAGGCAGCCTTACTGAGCAAAAACGCTTGATCAGCCGGCTCATTGATGCCCTGGGGATCCGGGAGGGATAAGAAATCCATGAGTGTTATCATCACCATCGCCAATCGCAAAGGCGGTGTGGGCAAGACTACCACGGCTGTCACGCTTGCAGACGGACTGGCACGCATGAATAAACGCGTCCTCCTGCTCGATCTGGACAGCCAGGGACATGCCGCCCTATGCCTGGGACTGGAGCGGGGAGACGGGCTAATCCGCTGGCTGGTGGAAGGCGAAGAGCTGGAAACAGTGGCAATTAATGCCAGAAACCAACTACTCCTGCTGACCAGTGGCGGAAACACTTCTGCAGTGGAAGCGTACCTCGCGAAACAAAGGAATGGACTCAGGTTCCTCCACAAAAGTCTACGCAAATTAAGAGACTTAGATGTGATTATCCTGGATACACCCACGGCAGCCGGAAACCTGCAGCGTGCAGCCATTGCCACCAGTGACCTGCTGTTAATCCCGACCATCATGGAGTGTCTATCGTTGGAAGGCATGCGCGCTACGCTAGAAGAACTAGCGGGAATTCGTCAATATCAGCCGAAAGCGGCCATCTTCGGTATCCGAATCTTGCCCACCCAATATGAGCGTAGTCTACAGGCACAAAAACGCAACTTTCGACAACTGGCAGAGCAATACGGCAACATCCTGCTACCACCCATCCCGCGCGATGCACGCCTGCGCGAGGGGCAGGCAATCGGAAGAACCCTTTGGGAAACCGCACCCGACAGTCCTGCGGCTACCTACCGCATGAACGGCAAGGTGGTGGGTGGATATCAACCCATCCTGGAAAGAATAATGGAGATCTTATCATGAGCGAAGAGAGCAAGAAACAAGAGATAGACCCGATGGTGGCAAACTACCTCGATGAGCAAGCCCAACAGGATTGGGAATTGTCGCTACCCAAGGCAGAAAGACGTAAATTACTGCGCGAACGTCAAAAAAACGCCGAGCGACGCGGCAGGCGTGCGCTTTATGACCTGCCCCATGGTTTAATCAAGGCGATTGCATCGATTGCTGAAGAAGCACGCATGACTAACTCCCAGGTGGCTGGCATCCTGCTGATGCATAGCCTCAGCGACTACAAGCAGGGCAAGATCAATCTGCGCGATTACCGCCAACCCTCCGCCTCCCCGCGCTATGATTTCCGCGCAGATTTAGATAAGCTCTTTGAACAGTGGAATTTGAAGGATAAATCAGACAAGTAATAACCAACCTCATATAGCCGACGGCCTAATAGCTGTTACAATCCGCACTTATTGGTCAATTAGTAATAAAGGGCATATGCTGGAAAAGAAATGAGACTTGGAGTCATTTCCGATATTCAATCCATTAAGCGGTATCGCTTGCATAAATAAGGGGTATCATTATAATAAAGTGCTTATATAGGTAGTGATAAGGCATTTATGGAATAGGGGTATCCCTGTTATTTAGAAATTATCCCAATAAGCGTCAAAAATTCCTCGTTTGACCTAAGATACTTATAGACAAATGCATCGGAAAACGCCTAAATATCGAAGCATTTATTATTCATACTCTGCAAATTATTACATTCGGTTCGGAACAAACCTGAAAAGAAACATCAGGACAGGTATAATTGAAGTCAAATAGGGATTTAACCCTTGTAACCTGGAGGATGAGATGGATTATGCATTGATTATGGCAGGTGGGGCAGGCACGCGACTTTGGCCTTTAAGCCGAGCTAAGAACCCAAAGCAGGGCTTGACATTGGTCGGTGAGCGTACGATGTTTCAGCATGCGGTTGAGCGGTTGGCACCGCTTTTTCCACCCCAGCAAATCCTGGTCGTTGCGCCGAATGAGCATGTAGCTTCCTTACAGCAGCAGGCGCCCGCAATCCCATCCACTAACTACATCATCGAGCCAGAGGGCAGGGGCACGGCGGCTGCCATTGGTCTGGCAGCGGTCCACCTGCAAAAACGCGATCCTGAGGCAGTGATGGCTGTGCTTACTGCTGATCATTACATAGAGAAAAAGGCCGACTTCCGTAATGCCCTGGCGGCAGCGATTGAGACAGCCAGGGAAGGTTACCTGGTCACCCTTGGTATTCAACCCACGCGTCCGGAAACCGCCTATGGCTACATCCATCAGGGCGAGCTGCTCAACGAGAAGCTCGGACTGGTTGTGCGGCAGGTGGAACGCTTTGTTGAAAAGCCTAACCTGGAAAACGCAATTCGCATGGTAGAGAGTGATACATTCAGCTGGAATAGCGGCATGTTCATATGGAAAGTGGCACGTGTTATGGCTGAGTTTGAACGCCAAATGCCAGCGCTTTATGACGTGCTCGTCAATATCCAGGAGACGATCGGCAGACCCGAATATGAGGAATTGATCCGTGCCAAATGGCCTGGTATTAAAAAAGAAACCATCGATTACGGCATCATGGAAGGTGCCAAACAGGTAGCGGTCATTCCCGTAGACCTGGGTTGGGTAGACATTGGAAGTTGGGGCAGCTTGTTTGGGCTCCTTCCGGAAGATGAGCATGGCAATATCGAGGTGGGCGAGGCACTCCTGCTGAACACACATAACACCCTCACCTTTGGTGGTAAACGCCTAATCGCCGCTGTGGGGGTCGATGACCTGATCATCGTGGACACAGAAGATGCGCTGCTGGTATGCAAGCGTGGGCAGGATCAGGATGTCAAGACCATCGTCAATCTTCTGCAGCAGCAAGGCAGGCAGGATCTGCTCTAGATTTTTACAACAGACTTCCTTTTAACCAAGAAGAGCACTAGCAAGCCCACAACTAGTAAAGTTAGTGCTGCCAACAAGACCCACTTGAGCAGGGTCAGGATAGGTGCAAGCTGAGCCAGCCAGGCAGACAATGTGGGGTACTGCATTGTTAGGATGAGCAGGCTGAAGTTTTCCAGAAGATCTAGAATGCCAGCCAGTAAGCTGAAGTTAGCAAACGCCTTTAGGGTCTTAATGGGTAGTCCAAGGTGTTTGCCTAGAAGACGGATGGTGAAATAAAAGGTCAGCGAATAGAGCAGGGGAAATAACAAATCTGGTAGCAGATGAATGCGCTGGAACAACATTAGGTTATCTGGGGCGAGCGCCTGAAGAAATGCGCGTAGCTCCTCTGGGCGATACCACAAGCGTGTATCTAACATCGTCAGCCCGCCGGCAAGTACATGCAGACGGGTACTTAGTTGGCGTAGGACAGCAAAGTCAATCAGCGTCAAGATGAATAAGAACAATACTCCTGGTAGGGAAATGAAAAATGTATTTAAGCGGTTGGGTAACGAGTTGCGCATAGCTATAATTCCTATTGTTATTTGAAATGATGTCAAGTTTACAATCATCAGACTGTGGTTAAAGTATAATGTTAAAAAAGCATTCAAGGAGCAGACATGCAGTACGATTTTACGTTTAGATCCCGGCGCAGTAATGTGATGGCAATGCGCGGCATGGTAGCAGCCAGTCAACCTCTGGCAGCGATGGCAGGTTTGCATATGCTCCAACAAGGCGGAACAGCTGCGGATGCAGCAGTAGCGGTAGCTGCGGCTTTAGGTGTAGTGGAGCCATTTTCCACCGGAATTGGCGGAGACTGTTTTGCCCTCTACTGGGATGCCAAGCAAAAACAGGTGTTTGCGCTGAATAGCAGCGGTCCTTCCGCAGCCAAATCTTCACTGGAAGAACTGGTCAGACGCGGTCATAGCGAATACCCACTTTTCAGCGGGGAGGCAGTGAGCGTGCCGGGGACGGTGCGTGGTTGGGAAGCTTTGCTGGCACGCTTTGGCAGGATGAGCCTGTCGGATGTGTTGCAGCCTGCCATTCTTCACGCCTCGCAAGGCTTCCCGGTTACCGAGTGGATTGCGCGAGGATGGGGCTTTATGCCAGCGCGCCTGCTTCGGGAGGATGAGCGCCTAAACGAGAAGTTGCCGCTTAAACTACGCAGACCAGGTCCACCTCAGCCCAGTGGCTATGAATTTCTGAAAGACGGACAAGCGCCAAAAGCCGGCGAGGTGATGACATTGCCGACCCTTGCGGAGACGCTGCGCGCCATAGCCGCTGAGGGCAGCAAAGCGATCTATGAAGGTGCCTTTGCTGACGCCTTATGTCAGCATGTCCAGCACTATGGCGGCTGGTTGGAACCCTCCGACCTGGCAACTTACCAACCCGAATGGACTGAACCGATTTATGCAAACTATCATGGTTTCCGCCTGTATGAATGCCCACCGAATGGGCAGGGACTAGCGGCGATTTTTGCAGCGATCATCCTGGATGGCTTTGACGTTGCCAAGATGAGCTTGGTTGAGCGCACTCACACTCTGATCGAGTGTATGCGTTTGGGATTTGCGGATGCATTACAGTGGGTAAGTGATCCAAAGTTTACCCGCATTCCCTACCAGACCTTATTCTCAAACGAATACATCCAGTCCCGCCGCGAGATGATCTCACCTGAGCGGGCTATCCCAACCCTCCAGAGCGGTATCATGCCGGGCGGACACGACACGGTTTACCTGAGCGTGGTAGATGGGGAGGGCAATGCCTGCTCATTTATTAACAGCCTGTACCATGGCGGCGGCTCTGGGCTGGTTGTGCCTGGCACCGGTGTGATGTTGCAGAACCGTGCTGCCACTTTTAGCCTTGATCCGACGCATCCCAATGCTCTGCAGGGTGGCAAACGCCCTTACCAAACCATCATTCCTGCTATGTTGACCAAGGAAGGCGAATTGTTTGCTAGCTTTGGGGTGATGGGAGGGTTCATGCAACCACAAGGGCATTTGCAGATGCTATGTAACCTGGTGGACCTGGGACTTAATCCACAGCAAGCGCTGGATATGCCACGCTTCTGTCTGGCAGCGGAAGGCAGCGGCATGGGCGCCACAGAAGCGGGGGGATTGCTCTCGCTGGAAGAGGGCTTTAGCTTCAGTGAGCTTTCGGCACTTTCAGCCAAGGGGCATCGCATCGTGCCAGTCAGCGGACCCAATCGTATCCTTTTTGGCGGTGGGCAAATCATCTTGCGTGATCCGCAAAGTGGCGTCTTGACTGCCGGCAGTGAGCCTAGAAAAGATGGATGTGCGGTTGGATTTTAATTGAGTCTTGCTATATTTTTGATTTCTTTTTTTGCAGTGTAAAGTAAGGTTTTAATAGAGATGCAGCTGTATCAGCATCTCGCACAATTGTGCTTTTCTTAAATTGTGCCCGAACATCTTGCTCGGGTTGATTTCAGGATATAATCATCTTATTATTTTATTTTTATTCAATTTATCTCAAGGAGTTATCTCATGTTTGATATCTACACTGATTCATGTGCTGATTTAAGCCCCGGACTGCTTGAAAAACATCTCATACACATCATTCCCCTTCAGGTTTTCATCAATGGGATCAACTATTTGGATGGGGAGATTGTTCCAGAAGACCTATTTAAAGCGGTTGCTGAATCAGGGCAGCTACCTAAAACATCAGCTCCCTCCCTTGCAGAATTTATTACCAAGTTTACTGAGACGCCCAATGATGTGCTCTTCATAGGCATTTCCAGTAAGCTCTCCGCTACGCTTGAAACCGCCATCATGGCAGCTAATGAGATCAAGGGTAAAAAAGTTATTGTAGTCGACTCGCTCAACCTCTCCACAGGCATCGGCTTGTTGACACTCAAGGCAGCTGACCTGCGCGATGCCGGCATGTCCATAGAAACTGTGGCAGATTATTTACGTATGCATACTGACAAGGTACGCTCCTCATTTGTCATCGATACTATGGAATATCTTTACAAGGGTGGGCGTTGCAGCGGACTGCAAGCGCTGGCTGGGTCATTGCTCTCCATCCGCCCGATCATCTTTGTCTACCCGGATGGCACCATGAACGTGCGACACAAGGTGCGCGGCACCCGTGCGAAAGCCATCAACACCATGCTGGTAGACTTCCAGACAGACATGCCTAATATTGACCTACGACGTGTATTCGTCACTCATTCCGGCATCCCCGATGACGCTCAAATCATTGCAGGGAAATTGCACGCCCTGGCACCGGTGGAAGAGGTTTTGATAACCGTTGCAGGTGCCACCATCAGCAGTCACTGTGGACCTGCTACCATCGGCATCCTTTACATGCTTAAGCAAGAGATGGCAGGTTAAGGTATAATTTACTTTATAGATAAATTTTGGAGGTATGAGATGAAAGGAAATGAAAAAGTACTAGAAACATTGAATTCGCTTTTGGCGGATGAGCTGACCGCAATCAACCAATACATGGTGCACTCTGAAATGGCTGCGGATTGGGGTTACGAAGAACTGCATGAAGCAACCGAGAAACGTGCCATTGACGAAATGAAACACGCCGAAAAACTGATTGGTCGCATCCTCTTTTTAGAGGGGCTGCCCATTGTGAGCAATCTCAACAAATTGCATATCGGCGCGGATGTCGAAAAGCAACTTGCCAACGATCATAAGAGCGAAGAAGAAGCTATTGTTGCCTACAACGCTGCTGTACGTTTGTGCGCAGACCTGGGAGATAACGGCACCAAGTCCCTTTTGGAGAAGATCCTAGCTGAAGAAGAAGATCACATCGATTGGCTTGAGGAACAGCAGGACCAGGTGGCTCAGATGGGTCTGCCCAACTACTTGCTCAGGCAAGCTCAGTAAGTCTTTACCCATTAACTTGACCAGACGGGTTGGATCACTCCAGCCCGTTTGTATTTTAATGAAGATAATATGGGGGATTGGTATGATATTTGCATCTATAAATCAGCAATGTACAAGCATCTTGTGGAATAGTTTTGCTTGAAACTGTATACTTTAATGAGAAATTAATTGTTTATTCTTTGGAAAGACGGCTAGATTGAAGTGATGGTGTAGTATGATCATTCGACACTTTCTAATAATTATTTCGCTAGTTTCTTCCGTTCTGCTCTCACCGCAGGCCCAAATTGACCAGCCGCCCACACCTGCACCGCCAGAAATACAGGCAGACTTGTCCGCTGCGTTTGACCTCAGACTG
>CAZJLN010000036.1:0-14410 GCA_964546745.1 uncultured Anaerolineaceae bacterium | reverse complement strand
TAAGTGATATCGCTGCAGCATTTGATAGAAATCCAGATCTCCCAAATTTGATGCTTGATGATGCATTTAAACAGGCAATTCTTTCTCGAGAAGAGGCTTGGCGTACTTATGTCACAACCGCCCTAAAAATCGGTATCCCGATGCTTGCCACCTATGACTCCCTTGCTTACTTTGATGCTTATCGTTCAGCTATACTTCCAGCGAATTTAACCCAGGCGCAACGAGATTACTTTGGAGCTCATACTTACCGACGTGTGGATAAAGAAGGTATTTTCCACACACAATGGGAATAATCCTGATTTCACATCCTTATTCTCTTTTGATGGATATGAACAAATTGTCAATAAAATTCAGGAGTAAGAATTTCTCAGTATAAAAATTGATTATTGGTAAAGGAAAGGAAAATATGAGTAATAAGAAGCATCTTCAAGATTTGGCGATCAATACCATTCGGTTTCTTTCGGCGGATGGTGTTCAACAAGCAAATTCTGGTCATCCAGGTTTGCCCATGGGAACTGCACCTATGGCTTATACAATTTGGCAGAAGCATCTACACCACAACCCTGTAAACCCAAATTGGATGAATCGCGATCGTTTCATCCTTTCTGGCGGACATGGTTCAATGTTGTTATATTCTTTGCTTTTCCTAACGGGTTATGATTTACCTTTGGAAGAATTAAAGAATTTTCGTCAATGGGGTAGCCTGACCCCTGGTCACCCTGAATATGGGTTAACGCCAGGAGTTGAAACCACCACTGGTCCTCTTGGACAAGGATTTACCAATGGGGTTGGAATGGCGATAGCCGAAGCGCACCTAGCAAAGGTTTACAACCGACCAGGACATGAGATTATCAACCATTACACCTACGCAATTGTGACGGATGGTGACTTGATGGAAGGTGTTGCATCAGAAGCAGCTTCTCTGGCAGGTACCTTAAAATTGGGAAAATTAATCTATCTTTATGATGACAACCGCATTTCTATTGAAGGATCAACTGATATTGCATTTACTGAAAACCGCGGAAAACGTTTTGAAGCCTATGGATGGCATGTCCAGTATATTGAAGATGGATTGGACGTTGAGAAGATCGATCAAGCAATTGTCGCAGGTAAAAAAGATCCTAGGCCTTCAATCATTTGCGTCCGAAATATTATTGGTTATGGTCTACCGACCCGAGCAGGCAAAGCTTCTGCGCATGGCGAACCGCCAGGTGATAAGGAATTGGACGGTGCAAAAGATGCCTTAGGTTGGCCAAAGGAACCTCGATTTTTCGTTCCCAAAGAAGTTCTTGTTCACTTTCGTCAAGCAGTCGATAGTGGAAAAGAATTGGAAAAAGCATGGAATGAACAATTTGAGGATTATCGTAAATCATATCCTGACTTGGCTGACGAGTTAGAACGTCGCATCGACGGTCAGTTGCCTATGAATTGGGAAGAGAACCTACCAGTTTTTCCTGCTGATGAAAAAGGTATGGCTTCTCGTGCTTCTTCAGGTAAAGTAATCAATGCTATTTCGACAATGCTCCCTGAGTTTTTTGGTGGTTCAGCCGACCTTGCTCCCTCCAACAAAACTTGGATGGACAAATTTCCTGCTTTCTTCCCAGATAAAGAGATAAATTCAGAAGATTGCTATGAAGGAAGAAATGTGCATTTCGGTGTTCGAGAGCATGCCATGGGATCAATCATCAATGGGCTAGCATACCATGGTGGATTTATTCCTTACGGTTCAACCTTCTTAGTATTCTCAGACTATATGCGCCCTACTATTCGTATCTCAGCACTTTCCCATTTAGGTTCAATATGGGTCTTCACACATGACAGTATCGGAGTTGGCGAAGATGGTCCAACACATCAACCTGTTGAACATGTCAACGCTTTAAGATCAATTCCTAGCTTGATTACACTTAGACCAGCAGATGCCAATGAAGTAAGTGAAGCATGGAAGATTGCTATTGAAAACCGCAAACGCCCTACTGCCCTTATTCTGACTCGCCAAAATTTACCTACATTGGATCGAACTGTGTATTCATCAGCTGAGGGAACTCGCAAAGGCGCTTATGTACTCGCTGACCTTATCAATGGAGAACCCGATATAATCCTTATGGCGAGTGGCTCTGAGGTAGATCTAATTATTAAAGCAGGTCATAATCTACACGCAAAAGGAATTAATGTTCGATTAGTGTCCTTCCCAAGTTGGGAATTATTTGAAGAGCAAAGTCAGCAATACAGAGATTCTGTGCTTTTCCCAGAGGTTTCAGCAAGATTAGCTGTTGAAGCCGGCATTTCTCAAGGTTGGCATCGCTGGGTTGGTGACAAGGGAAAGATTCAAGCCCTTGATCATTTTGGTGCCTCTGCCCCTGCCGACATTGTATTTGAAAAATTTGGTTTCTCGGTTGTAAACATCGAGTCGATGGCACTATCGTTACTTAAATAAAATAGGACTGATAACAAGAGGAATTATGAATAATGCCTTGAAATTACATGAACTGGGACAATCTGTTTGGTACGATAATATCCAACGCAGCTTATTGAAAAATGGTAGTTTGGCTGGAATGATTGATCGAAGAGAAATCCGTGGTGTCACATCCAATCCAAGCATTTTTATGAACGCAATTGCCAAATCACATGATTATGACGAAAGTTTATTCTCACTAAAATCCTCGGAGTACTCTGCAGAAGAGGTGTTTTTTAAACTAGCAATAGAAGATATCCAAGCTGCAGCTGATCTCTTCTTACCCCTGTACAAACAGACCCAAGGCAAAGATGGATATGTCAGCCTTGAGGTGAGTCCCTATCTTGCATACGATTCAGAAGCAACGCAAACCCAGGCAAAAGAGCTATGGAGCCGAGTAGATCGTCCCAATCTGATGATAAAAATCCCTGCAACGGAACAAGGCATTCCTGCCATTGCAAAGGCAATCGCATCTGGTATCAACGTTAATGTAACCTTGATCTTTGCACTTGACCGTTACAGCCAAGTCATGGATGCCTACTTATCCGGTTTGGAAGAACGCGCGAATTTAGGATTACCATTAGAAAAGATCGCATCTGTAGCATCATTTTTCGTTTCACGGGTTGATACAAATATTGATACGCGTCTTCAAAAGATTATTAATACAGACAACCAAGATGCGACAAAAGCCTACACACTTTTAGGAAAGACAGCTATTGCAAATGCACGCCTTGCTTATGCCCAATTTAAAGAATTCTTTGCTATGGATCGCTTTGCTAACCTCAAAAAAGATGGCGCGCAGGTTCAAAGACCTCTTTGGGCATCGACTAGCACGAAAAATCCTGTATACAGAGATGTTATTTATGTGGAAGAACTAATAGGACATGACACAGTCAATACGATTCCTCCGCAAACTCTGCTGGCATTCCTGGATCATGGTGATGTTAAACATACTCTTGAATGCAACCTGAACGAAGCAAAAGATGCTTTAGATGGCTTAGAAAAATTAGGCATATCCATAGACGAGGTAACCAAACAACTTGAAGATGAAGGCGTAAAAGCATTTGCAGATGCTTTTACTGTTTTATTACAAACAATCGATGAGCGTAGAAAGCTTGGATGATTTCAAGAACAAAAGGAAAGCGGTGAATAGCGAACCTGTTCACCGCTTTTTTATTAAACAAATCAAAATATTTTAAATCATATCCAGGTACAGTCGTAAATATTCTAGAGCGGACTTTTCCCAAGAAAAATCCTGAGCCATACCTCTACCCTGCATCGCTTTCCATGCATCTTTATGTCCATAATGGTCTAAAGCTTGATTAACACAAGCAGCAAAAGCCCCTGCTGTTGCTTCAGCAAATAGAAAACCTGTTCCTATCTCTGGATAATTTACTACATCAATAATCGTGTCTTTTAAACCTCCCGTTGCACGAGCTAGGGGAATACAACCATAACGCATTGCCATCATTTGTGCCAAACCGCAAGGCTCATAACGGGATGGCATCAAAAGTACATCCCCGCCAGCATACATGCGACGGGACAAGGCTGTGTCAAATCGAATTGCTGCCCTGATTTTGTCAGGGAATTTTTTCTCCAGGTTCATACATGCTTCCTCCAGTTGCGGGTTGCCAGTACCTAAAAGGATTGCTTGCCAACCTCTATCAGCCACCAACTCAAGACCTTCAACTGCGAGATCTACACCTTTCTGTTGATCCATCCGCGATACCAATACAAGGAGTGGATAGTCTTTAGTAGAATCAAGTTGGAATTCTTCTAAAAGGGCTTTCTTATTTGCATAACGTTTAGAAAGGTGATGCCTATCAAAATTAGCAGGAATTTTTGTGTCATCAGCTGGGTTCCAGGCAGCCTCATCTAACCCATTCACAATGCCAGAAACAACTTTTTTCCGGACCTTTATCAATTTCTCTAATCCACAGCCAAACTCTGGTGTTAGGATCTCTTCTGCATAAGTTTTTGATACTGTTGTGATGCGATCAGCTGTTTGAATGCCTAATACGAGGGGAAATTTCTTTCCCCACCATGGCACCATACTATAACGACTAGGCAAAAAGCCATACTTATCAAAAGCCAATTCAGTACCTGATCCCATGAAGGGCAAGTTGTGAATAGTAATAATTGATTTTGAATGCTTATAAAATGAGTCGGTTTCTCTTTCAATCCTTAATTGATTAACAGCAAGGGCAGTATGCCAATCATTTGCATGTATAATATCTGGTTTCCAACCTAGTTTTTTAAGAAAAGGTAAGATCGCCTTGGAAAAGAAAAAATATTTCTCACTATCTGCCGCAGCGTCTGGGCTATAAACCGGAGAATCACCCCCAATAGGATCTCCATCGATTAAATAAACAGGTAAGTTGTTGACCAAGCTAAAGTAAACACTTGCTTTTAGAGGAGCTTCCTTTGCTTGAATGTCAAATTCAAACAAAAACAGTGGATTTGGTAGTTTCTTTCTGATGGCGCTATGAAATGGAAGAACAAGGCGAGCATCTACTTGATAACCAAAACTCTTTGTCTCAGGTAATTCTTTTAATGCCCGAGGTAATGAGCCTGACACATCTCCTAGTCCACCAACCTTAATTAAAGGATCAGCTTCTGCGGCAAGAAATAATACTTTTAATGATTTCATTGAATCAATCCTTTTTATAAGCATTCTTTATTCTGTTTATCAAAGCATTTGTCGAAGAGTCATGAGTAGTGACAGAATCAGGTGAACTTAACTCGGGTAAAATTTTTTTGGCTAGTACCTTACCTAACTCTACTCCCATCTGATCAAACGAATTAATCTCCCAAATTATTCCTTGAGTAAATATCTTGTGTTCATATAAAGCTATCAACGCTCCTAGAGTCTCAGGAGTTAATTTGCGATATAAAAACGAATTTGTTGGGCGGTTACCCAAAAAAGTCTTCGAAGACACCAGAAGCTCTAATTGTTCACCGGATAATCCCTGTTTTGTTAATTCAGAGCGTACCTCTTCAGAGGTCTTTCCCTTCATCAATGCTTCTGTTTGAGCAAGAAAATTTGATAGGAGGATAGGATGATGCCCCCCTAAGGGATTTTGGCTTTCAATTGCAGCCAAAAAATCGCAGGGTATTAATTTTGTTCCTTGATGAATGAGTTGATAAAAAGCATGTTGTCCATTAGTCCCAGGTTGCCCCCAAATAACCGGACCTGTCGAGTAATCAACCCACTTACCATCTCGTGAAACACTCTTACCATTACTCTCCATATCGCCTTGTTGAAAGTAAGCCGGAAAATATTCCAGGTACTGATCATACGGTAAGATGGCATGAGATTGAGCATTAAAAAAGTTGTTATACCAGATACCGAGCAGCGCCATTATCACAGGTATGTTTTGTTCAAAGGGAGCAGTAAAAAAGTGTTGATCTACCTTGTAAGCACCTTCTAGTAAAGCTTCAAAATTATCCATGCCAATGTAAAGCGCAATGGATAACCCGATAGCAGACCAAAGGGAGTAGCGTCCACCAACCCAATCCCAAAATTCAAACATGTTTTTGGGATCAATACCAAATTTTGATACCTCAAGTGTGTTCGTTGAAATTGCTACAAAATGCTTTGCAATTGCCCCCTCATTTTTTACCTTCTCCAAAAACCAGGCTCGTGCGGATTGAGCATTTGTCATTGTTTCTTGGGTAGTGAAGGTTTTAGAAGCAATCAAGAATAGAGTAGTTTCAGGGTTAACCTTCTTGAGTGTCTCAACGATATCTGTACTATCAATGTTAGAAACAAAATGCATCTGTAAATCAGGTTTCCCATAGGGCTGTAGTGCATGGCAAACCATTTTTGGACCGAGGTCAGATCCTCCTATGCCAATATTTACAACATCTTTAATTTTTTTACCTGTGTAACCTAGCCAATCACCACATCTGACAGATTCGGTAAATACCCGCATTTGATTTAAAACACGTCTAACATCTGCCATGATATCTTGACCATCAATAAAAATTGGTTTTTCGGACCGATTCCTTAACGCGATATGTAAAACTGACCTGTGTTCTGTTGTATTAATTTTTTCTCCAGCAAACATCGCTTCGATCATCATAGACAGATCTGAAGCTCTTGCTAAGTCAAATAAAAGAGTCATCGTTTTTTCGGTTATTCTGTTTTTGGAATAATCAAAAAGTAAATCATCTAGTTCTAGTGAAAATTTTCCAAAGCGCTTCTTATCTCCAGAAAAGAAGTCACGCATGTGCAAGTTTTTTACCTCAAAGAAGTGTTCGTTTAGAGAATGCCAGGCAGATGTTTTTTCAATTTGTCCCATTTTTTCTCCAGTCGAGTTTACTTTCGAATAACTGTGTCACCACTTGATATATTGATCTTATCGTAATCCTCTGGTTTTGTATCGGGATCAATCCTACAATTTCGGCCTATTTTTGCATCTTTCGGGATAATTGCATTTTTCCCAACAATGGTAATTCCAGTTCGAATATTATTTGGCTCCAGCTGATTTGGAGTATTATCTGAACCTGTGCCTAATTGTGCACCTTTGCCAATTTCAATATGCTTATCTAAGACACAATGATTAATAAAAGCTCCCTCACGGATAATTGTGTCGTTCATAATAACAGAGTCAGAAACAACAGCCCCTTTTTCTACAATTACACCCGGGGAAAGAATGCTGTTAATTACTTTTCCAGTGATTACGCATCCATTAGACACCATGCTTTTAATAATCTCACCTGGAGGCAAGCATTTGACAGGAGGTCTCTCTTCACTGCGCGTATGAATTACCCACAGAGAATCGTAAAGATCAAGAGCTGGCTTTTCTTCTAGCAGAGCCATACTTGTTTCCCAATAGGCTTGGATAGTCCCTACATCGACCCAATAACCGACAAAGGGATAGGCATATGCTTTGCCCATCTCGACAATCTGAGGAATAATATTTTTGCCAAAATCATGTGAAGAGCCTTCTAAAGATGCATCTTCATCTAACAAATGAAGTAGGAATTTTGTGTTAAACACATAAATTCCCATACTTGCTAAAGTGCTATCGGATTGCTTAGGCTTTTCTACAAATTTTGTAATCTTTTGACTGGCATCCACACTCATTATTCCAAATCGGTTTACTTCATCCTGAGGAACGTTCATGACAGCTACTGTTAGATCCGCATTTTTGTCTTGATGGAAGCGAATTAGGTCACGATAATCTTGTTTGTAAATATGATCTCCCGATAGGATTAAAAGAGTATCGCTCCCATCACTTCGAATAAAACCCCGGTTTTGATAAAGCGCATCAGCAGTACCTCGATACCAATCCTGATCTGACCTGCCACGATAAGGCTGCCAGATTTGTAAGCCGTTAGGCGGTCTACGGTTCAGGTCCCAAGGCTCTCCAATCCCGATATGTTGCATTAAGGAATGAGGTCTAAATTGGGTCAAAACCGCAATACGATAAAGGTCTGAATTGACTGCATTGGAAAGTGGAAAATCTATAATGCGATATTTCCCTGCAAAAGGAACAGCAGGTTTTGCACGTTTTTCTCCAAGTATACTTAATCTACTACCAGCACCACCAGCTAATATTAGAGTTAAGACGCTCATCATAATCCTCCAAAACTGTTGTTATTTTTTAACCTAAAGATAAGGCTGCATCGACAATTGCTTGAGCTTCAGTTTGAATTTCCTTGAGATGGGTTCCACTGAGAAAGCTTTCCGCGTAGATCTTATACACATCCTCTGTACCAGAAGGACGAGCTGCAAACCAACCATTTTCAGTGACTACTTTTAAACCGCCAATTGGAGCTTGGTTATAGGATGCTTTAGTTAGTTTGGCTATAATTGGCTCTCTGGCCAACACACCTACTTTAACCTGATCAGGGGACAAGTTGGCTAAAATGGCTTTGCCTTCTGAGCCGATTGGGGCGTCCATCCGATCATACCAAGTATGACCGAATTGTTTTTCAAGGGTTTGGTAATGTTCACCCGGGTCTTTTCCAGTGACTGCAAGGATTTCTGCAGCTAACAAATCCAGGATAAAACCATCTTTGTCCGTGGTCCATACTGTTCCATTTTGTCTAAGGAAGGACGCTCCGGCGCTTTCTTCTCCTCCAAATCCAAAGGAGCCATCCATGAGCCCATCGACAAACCATTTGAAACCAACAGGTACCTCACATAATTTTCGCTTTAAGTCTTTAGCAATACGGTCAATTATTGCACTCGAAACCAAAGTCTTCCCGATTGATACATCACTTCTCCATTGTGGACGATGTTGGAAAAGATACCAAATCGCAGTTGCCAAGTAATGATTTGGATTCATTAACCCAATGCTTCGCGTAACAATACCATGCCGGTCATAATCAGTGTCATTACCCCAGGCAATATCAAAGTGATCTTTTAGCTTCACCAAACTTGCCATGGCATAGGGCGACGAACAATCCATGCGGATCTTTCCATCCCGGTCAAGTGTCATGAATGAAAATGTTGGATCCACCTTTGGGTTTACGACTGTCAGATTTAGCTTATACATGTCAGCAATGGGATCCCAGAATTCAATCCCAGCCCCTCCCATAGGATCCACTCCAATGTTCAGTCCAGCAGATCTAATCGCTTCCATATTAACTACATTCTTAAGATCCTGCACATAGGGTTGAATAAAATCGATGTGATGGGTTGTGTCAGCTGTAATGGCTTTTGGCAATGCTAATCGTTTTACATCTGTTAAACCTTGGGCGATGATCTGGTTTGCCCGATCTTGAATCCATTTGGTTGTAGAAGTATCAGCTGGTCCCCCTGAGGGAGGATTATATTTAAATCCGCCATCATCTGGCGGGTTGTGGGAAGGAGTTATGACCACACCGTCGCCTAAGTTATTTTTACGACCCTGGTTATAAGATAAAATTGCATGAGAAATTACAGGTGTAGGCGTATAGCCCAAACCCGATTGGATTGCAATCTCAACTCCATTTGCAGCAAAAACTTCTATAGCTGTGTAAAGTGCTGGTTCTGATAACGCATGTGTGTCCATTCCGATGAATAGCATGCCAGTGGTTTCTTGAGCTTTTCTAAACTCACAAATCGCCTGGCTTATCGCCAAGATATGGTTTTCGTTGAAGCTGCATTGAATTGAGGATCCTCTGTGACCAGATGTACCAAATGAGACCCGATGGGAAGCTTGGTCAGGATCTGGTTTTTGGGTATAGTAAGCTGATACTAATCGCGGGACATTGACCAACATTGAATGGGGTGCTACCTGACCTGCTAATTGATGAATTCCCATTTTCTCTCCTTATCAAAAATCATCTACTATCTTTGAATTCTAGCAGAACCACCCAAAGCAAAAGCCTTAACCTGTTCTAAGGTTGCCATTGTTGTGTCTCCAGGGAAAGTTGTCAACAACGCCCCATGCGCCCAACCTAAGTTAACTGCTTCTTGATAGTCCACGCCTGCTAGTAATCCATAAAAGAAACCTGCTGCAAACCCATCTCCACCTCCCACACGATCATACACATCAAGCCCACATGTCGGTGCTTGGTAAGTCAGTCCATTGATCCAGGCAACTGCGCTCCAACTATGATGATTGGTGGAATGCACATCTCGCAATGTCGTAGCAACAACTTTAATTTGGGGATACCTCTGAACCACTTCATCAATCATCCCAAAGAATGTTGAAGGATCGATCTTTGACTTAGCTCTAATTTCTGGACCTTTAATGCCCAAACCTAGTTGAAGGTCTTCTTCATTTCCAACCAAAACGTCTACATTTTTGACGATTTTATTAATGATATTTTGAGCTTTTTTTTCTCCCCCCCAAAGGTTCCAAAGTTTTGCTCGATAATTGAGGTCAAATGAGGTCACTGCTCCCTTTGATTTTGCAATCTGCATTGCTTCTAAGATCACTTCTCCGGTAGATTCAGATAGTGAGGCAAAAATACCACCACTATGAAACCATCTAACACCCTCCGAAAAAATAACATCCCATTCAAAGTCACCTGGTTTTAAGTGTGCAGCCGCTTCATTGCAACGGTTATAAAATACCACTGGCGCCCGCATTCCATGTCCCCTGTCACTGTATACTGTTGCCATGTTAGGTCCAGTAACGCCATTATGTGGAAAATGCTTGTAAAATCCTTTTACCCCCATCGACCTGACCCTTTCAGCGATCAGGTCACCGATCGGATAATCCACTATCGCAGAAGCAATACCAGTGTTTAATCTAAAACAATCTGCCAAGTTAGCAGCCACATTAAATTCCCCACCGCTGGGATGGACCTCCCAATGTGTCGCTTTCCGGAAAGGAATAATACCCGGATCCACTCGATGAACCATAGCGCCAAGCGCCAACAAATCAAATGATCCGGTTTCAGGAATTCTCAACTCAGATGACATTCAAATACTCCTTCTATATTATTGAGATTTTTTTTTCATCACTAGCGCAGCGATGTTATTATTGAAAAGTCGTTTTATAAATTGCCTGAAATAAATCAGGTTTCGATAATGATAAACCAAATTAATCTTAACACATTTTGTAATTTATCGAATATTTTTTATTTGCTTAATTTTCTTTTAGATAAATTTCTGTTTACTACTTAATTTCTGTGATAAACGCACAAAAATGATGATCAATTCATATAAAAAACCGCCCATTTTCAGGGCGGTTTTTATTGAGAATTAGCATTAATATGAGCTATTAGAATGTGAGATTTCCAGGTCTCTTACACAAATGAAATTTGGCACAATTAATGCCTTTGGATTCCTTGCACCATAGCTGCTTGAAGTATTGCAAACTGTTTGCCCACTTGAAATCCAGCTAAGATTATCGCCAAAGATATCCAAAAGGCTTTGAGTCAAACGCACATTGAAAGGCACTACCACACTGCCATCCTTCTTCAAGAATAATGCCCCAAACCTTGAGCTTCCAGTGATCAAACCTTTACTTGGGTTGACAAAATTCATGTAATGAATGTATGGAATGTAAAGTATATCTCTTTCCCGAGGCGAATTCACAAGTTCTTCAAGCGAATTGATTGTTTTTTCGCCGCCATCAACTACCAGACTCTTATGCATAACTGTATGACCAGTCGGTTTAGCCTCAAATTCGTCGGCATCATCTTGGAACCAGGTAAAGCTTTTAAATACACCATGTGTAAATAGTTCAAAAGGCTTTCTAGTAATCCCTGTGAAATCCTTAGAATAGGGAAATGTTTCTACTTTAGTTGGGTCATCCACAAGGGAAAATTTCGTTCCTAGTACTTTTTTCCCGATGTGCTCCTCTGTTAGGAAAGAAAATTCCCGCTTCATCATACCGCCATTAAAGCCTATCCAATTCATCGTATCCACCAATTCAGCAGTCGCTGCAGGTCCAAATACAATGTCATATTTTCCCAATGGCAACTGCACTGTAGGATCATTTTGATAATGCTGAACCAGGTAGGATAACTCTTGATGTAATTTTTTCGGGTTTAAATCTACCTTCTTTTGTGCTGATTGCTCGGCAATAACTTCCCATTTTAGAGTTTTGTGTGAAAGCACAATCGTAATTTGAGCATCCGTAGAAGAAAATACCTGGGCATGTTCTGAGCGGGTATTCATCATTGCAATGATATTTGTTCCACTGGCAAAGATTCCGCCTAATTTAATTTCGTCTGACTCCAAACCTTTCACAGCTTGGTTAAAATACTCCAGCTTTTCATCATTTGAAATATCAGCTAATGCTTGATCGTAGGTTTTTGAATCTAAATGTGATTCCTGATAGATTGGTATCGTCGGGATATAACTCAAAGGCTGAGCATGTTTAGTAATCTCTGCAGCATGTAAAACGCCTTCTTTCATTTCTTCAATAGCGGACAAGTTTGTAATCATCTCGTAAGAAGCTCTCTTGTTGCCTTCAAATGCAGTTATCTCAATTCTGACTAATTTCTCGTTTGTGTTAAGAGAAATCGCAGAGTTCGCAAATCGCATCAAGGCACTGTCCTCTTCATGATAGAAAAATGAAGCCTCTATTCCCTTAGAGAGGGCAAATTGACGTAGTTGATCTAATACATGAATAATTTTTTCAGTCATTTTTATTCTCCAATTCTCACGTTATCAAAACGACAAACTGGCACACCATGCCCCAGTTGCATGATCTGATTGGGTTGTCCTTTCCCGCAGTTATCTACATACTTTAATTCCCAAGTAGTTTCGTCTCCTACAGCAGAAAGTGAGTTATAGAATTTCAAGGTCTCACCTTTATAGGTGGAATTCTTGACAACTTTGGTGATCTCTCCATCATCCACTAACCACCCAATTTCAGTGGCGAAATGGAATTGCTCCCGGTTAGATCCAATAGACCAACTCTTGTCGCCATCTAAGACGATTCCTTTTTCGGTGTTCTTAACAATATCTTCCAAAGTCCCATCAGTACCAGGATCAATATTGATATTTGTCATTCGCTCAATGGGTACCCGATAAAAAGCTGTAGCACGATTAGCGCCACTGCTGCCAGTGAATATTTGTCTATGCGCTGTGGCATTGGCTTCTTCAACCATTTGCCTTCCAGTAATCGCTCCCACCAAAATACCTTTGTCGATTAATAAATTATCTTGAGCAGGAACTCCATCATCGTCATACCCAAAGCTGCCGGGGCTGTTTGACACAGTTGCATTAGCTCGAGCTGTTAACTTTTCAGATCCATATCTTAGCTTTCCAAAGTCATCCAATGTAACAAACGATCCACCAGCAAATGCTAGTTCATAACCAAGGATCCTATCCAATTCCAAAGCATGTCCGATGGTTTCATGGGTTTGCAGGAACATGATACCTGGAAGTAATATGACGGAACGATCTTCCTTGGGGCAAACATCAGCCACTAAGATCTGATTGAGCTCTCGCACGATACGCTCAGCTTCCTGTGCAAATAATGCCTCATCAATGGATTCCCAACCTCGTGTCGCATCCTGTCGGGCAGGCTTAAATTTGCGCTCATGTGCTTCTCCATTCTGATCTACACCCATAACCTCAATTGAAGGGAATAATTCGATTATATTTTTTTCTATTTCGCTGCCTTCGGAATCAATAAAGATGATTTGTTTTCGTATGAATGTCAAATCTGTAACTCGTTGGGACACCCCTTCTTTGTTGAGAAGATCATCCATTTTCTTAAGAAATTCAACCTTTTGACTAAATGGCACAGTAAATGGATCAATCTTGTTGGGACTGGTAAAAGATGCTTGGATTGCATCTTTTTCAGCTAGCCTTACAGGAAATGTTACCCTTTTTGCAGAGGTCTTAGCATTATCTAGTGCTTTTTCAAACAAACCTGGCATGTTACTAAGATCGGAAGAGGCAGAAAACCCCCATGCTCCTTTATAAAGCACTCGCACGCCAATACCACTTTCCTTGCTGGCTCCAGCATTTTTCAGATTTCCATTCCACATCGTAAGATAGCTTGTTTCCTCGAGTGGATACCAGCGCGCATCAGCATATATGGCGCCTGCTGATTTTAGCCGCTCTATTTGCTCTTTAATTACTTTTTGCATCTTGAAGAACTCCTTTATTGTATTCAATTATGCAATTATATCTTTATATGTAACGATGCTCCAATTAATTAATCAAAACAGCATAAAAAATCCATGCTAGTTTTATCGTGCATGGATTTTTATGCTTTATGAGTTTATTGAATTACGGAAGATCAATCAAAAAGTAATCAAACTTTACAAGGATTGGTAATGTGTCAAATGAGGATACCCCAACACCGACCTGACCATCACGGAATTTGTATGTGTTATCGACGATTTGGCGTTCCATCTTTTCATTGATATAAAGTGTCAGCGTGTTTCCCTCGCAGCTCGCGGCATAATAATTAATGTCCTTGCCGCTTTTAATCGCTGTTGAACCTCCATTAAACAAGGTGTTGTATGCATTATTGGCATCTGAGTAAGCTAATATCCAATACAAACCATTATTACTAATATTAAACTCATACCAGCCTTCATCAT
>CAZJLN010000035.1:0-14433 GCA_964546745.1 uncultured Anaerolineaceae bacterium | reverse complement strand
TACCTGGCAGAGATGACTCTTGGCACCGAGGACAACCTTGCCCGTACCACAGCACTCTCCTCAGCTTTTGACGAAGCTGAACGGAAGATTATACGTGATCGCATTCTTTACGAAAACAAACGCCCGGATAATCGCAGAGTGGAACAAATCCGTGATATTTCCTGCGAAGTGGATATCAGCCCTCGTGCGCATGGTTCCGGCTTGTTCACACGTGGCGAGACCCAGGTGCTCACACTGGCAACCCTTGGCACTCCCAAGGAAGCCCAGGAACTGGATAACCCAGTTCAAAATGAAATCAAACGCTATATGCATCATTACAATTTCCCGGGCTACTGCACTGGCGAAGTCAAACGCGTCGGCAGCCAATCCCGCCGTGAAATTGGACATGGTGCGCTGGCGGAACGCGCCCTTTTGCCGGTTATTCCAGATGAAAAAGTATTCCCATACACCTTAAGGCTTGTGTCTGAGGTCATGGGCTCTAACGGCTCCTCTTCAATGGCATCCGTCTGCGGCTCCACGTTGGCACTGATGGACACCGGTGTCCCGATTACCGCGCCTGTCTCTGGTGTTGCTATGGGTTTGATCATGGAAGGCGATAAATACGTCATCCTGACCGACATCCTCGGTACCGAAGATCACTTAGGTGATATGGACTTCAAAGTCACCGGTACCTCACACGGCATCACTGCCCTGCAAATGGACATCAAAGTCAGTGGGATTACACCTGCCATCATGGCAGAGGCGCTTGAAAGAGCCCGTGTCGCACGAATGAGCATCCTGGATAAGATCCTGGAATGTATTCCTGAGCCACGCAAATCGCTCAAGCCGCATGCCCCACGCATTGAAATCGTTAAGGTTCCAGTCGACAAGATTGGCGCGATTATTGGACCTGGTGGCAAGAACATTCGTGCCTTGCAGGAAGAGACCAATACCAAGATTGACATTGATGATGATGGAACGGTATTCATTGCCGCCTTTGACGGCGTGGGCTTTGAAGAAGCACGTGACCGCATCCTGTCCCTGACAGAAACGCCCATCATTGGCAATATTTACACTGGCAAATGTGTGCGGGTGACCGATTTCGGCGCTTTCATCGAAATTCTGCCAGGTGTGGACGGTTTGGTGCATGTTTCCCAGCTTTCCAGCGAACGCGTTGCGAAGGTGGAAGATGTGGTCAAACTGGGCGATGAATTGACTGTGATGGTTATTGATATCGGCTCAGACGGCAAGATACGCCTGTCGCGCAAAGCCCTGCTTGAGGGTTGGACCGCTGAAGAAGCCCGCGAGCATGACAATGCCAATCGCAGCAAAAGCAGCGGTAGCGGCAACCGCAGCGGTGGTGATCGACGCAGTGGAGACCGACGGAGTGGTGGTGGCGACCGCCGCAGTAGCGGTGACCGCAACAACCGACGTTAGTCGATAGATAGTAATTGATAAAGTAAGGGCACGGTTAATCCGTGCTCTTACTTTTTAAGCTTATGAGGGGTTTATCAATCCTGGGTGGGGAGATAAGGCATGTCAGGACCAGAGATGTTCATGAATTCTGCCAGGCCTGCGCGCATTGCTATACGATCGTCCCAGGTATATTCGGTGTTGCCAAAACACATCGATTGTTCGTGTCCTTTGCCACACGCCATGACCAGGTCGCCAGGCTCTGCCAGCCGGATGGCAAAGCGAATGGCATCGCCGCGGTCGGGCACACACCAAAAGGTTTCGCCTTCGATCCCGCCATTGGCTTCAGCAGCTTTCGCCATATCATTCAAGATATCGTCCAGCGATTCTGTACGAGGATCTTCTGCCGTCAAGATGGTCAGGTCAGCATGCTCAACTGAAACGACTGGCATCATGCGGCGCTTTTCTTGGTCGCGAAGCCCAGCTGAGCCAAAGACGGCGATGACCTTGCCTTCAGTTAGCTCACGCGCAGTTTCCAATGCACGCAGGAGGGCATTTGGGGTATGGGCAAAATCCACGATGGCGGCGAAATCCTGCCCCAAGTCAATGCGCTCCATGCGCCCTGGTACCATGGGCATCTCATCGAGGGCTTGCACTGCTGTCTCGAGCGGGACGCCGAGCCTGAGCACACAGGCAGACAGCGCTGCCAGGCTATTGCTCACGTTGTAAAGCCCGATGAGCATCGTGCGCACCCGCACGGTTTTTCCATCAATGTGGCAAGTATAAGCGAGCTGTTGTGGGGTGCTGCTGATCTCCTCTGCCCAAACCTCTGCCTCGTTGATCATGCTGTAACTGACCTGGTCGGGAGGGGAGATGCGCTTGAGGAAGGGATAGGAGCGATCGTCCTTGTTGAGAATTGCCGCCCGAAAGTTGCCATGGGGTTTTTGTGGCGTATGGATCAGTGACCTGAAGAGCAACCCCTTGGCTTCCTGGTAGGCTTCAAAAGAGCCGTGGAAATCCAGGTGCTCATGGGTGATGTTGGTCACAACTGCCAGGTCAAAGTCACAAGCGATGACGCGACCCTGGATGAGTCCGTGCGAGGTGGTCTCGAGAACGACGTGAGTCATACCGGCATCAACCATATGCGCCAGGTAAGCCTGGATTTCAGGGGATTCGGGCGTAGTGACGTGGAAGCCAGTATCGAGCTCCTCATTGCCAATCACCGCACTGACTGTGGAGATCATGCCAGCCTGGATGCCGGCTTTTAGCAGGATACGGTGAATCATGGTCGTTGTCGTGGTTTTGCCGTCGGTGCCGGTGACGCCGATGACTGTCAACTTGCGAGCTGGGAAGTCGTAGAAGGCTGCAGATAGATACGCCATAGCAGTTTTGGTATCGCCTGCCACCTGAATGTAAGGCACCTCGCAGGAAAAGTTTGCTTTGCTGCCCATCACTGCCACAGCCCCGCTCGAGATAGCCTGGGAGATGAAGCAGTGACCGTCGGTGTTTCCACCCGTAATGGCGACGAAGACGTTGCCGGGTTTGACATGTCGTGAATCCAGTGCAATCCCACTGATTTCGACTTCTGGGATGGGTGTTATCGCTTCGATTGGGATTTGGCGAAAGAGGTCTGGAAGGAATTTCGGTTTAAATGATGACATAATTACTCCAGCATAAGATGAACTGAAAGAAGTGTCTTATTTGGGATTATATCATCGTTGCAGCCAGCGATGCTCCAGCCAGGCAGAGAGTGCCATAAAGATTCCCCACAAGAGTAAGGCAAACAAGCCGAGCCAGGTGACGGTTTTAGCATCCATTCCCCAAAGCCGCACAATCTCGATCTCCAAGTCGAGTGCAAGCACAGGCGCTGTCTCACTGTGATCTGAAGGATTCTCAAAAATCAACGAGACCCAAAGATTGGCTGGATAGATACCGGTTAGCGATGAGGTAACTTGCCATTCCATAGTGATTTTATGTGCATTGTCCAATACGGCTTGAATGGTGCCATGTGGCTCTAAAAGTAGCCTGGGAGCAGATAATTCCGCCACCACGGGCTGCGCATAGTCAACTGAGGCTTCGTCAGAATGGACTGAAAGCTGAAGCATAATTTCATTTTTTTCACTGGCTTTGATTTTTGAAGGATACGAGAGCTTGAGGTCAATTGGGAATTCACTTACATATGTTTGCCCTGAGTCTGCAATGGCAAACGACCCAGCTGGTAGAACCTGCGTATGAAGTTGGCGTGGTCCAGGAATAAGCCGCCAGGTGAGCAATATACCTGCAAGGATCAGGCAAAGCACGCTTGGTGCTATTAACAATTTCGCAAGGAAAGGCTTGTGTTTCACCCGATCAAGACCATTAGCAGGAAGCCTAGTCCAATCAAAATGCCGGTGATGAGAGAAAGCCAGACGAGGTGTGCGTTCAGCGCAAAAAAGAGTAAGAAAGGTAGCAGAAGCTCCATCCACAGGATGGCTGAACGCAAGCCCTTTTGATGGTGTTTAAGATGGGAGCGAAGTTTTGACATTTTTGTCATGTTTATCCCATCGACCTTAATGAGAGAATTACCGTCAGAATGGCGATGATCACCAGTGTTACTGTTCCGTAGGCGATGATCTTGCGCAATGGTTCGCCTTCCTTATTGGCAAGCCCAACCGTGCTGCAGCCAACAATCACCTTAGCAGGGGACATCACACTACCGATCGATCCGCCCGCAGTCTGTGCTGCAACGATCAGTGGCACGCTCAGTTTCATCAAAGTGGCAGTGTCCATTTGCAGAACACCAAAGAGAACATTAGAGTTGTTATTCGAGCCGGTGATAAAGGCACCTAGCGCACCGATGAACGGCACCAAGGCAGGGTAGACAACGCGGTTGAAGCTCTCAGAAAGACCGCGGGCTAGTAGATTAGTCATGCCACTATGGCTCATGATGGTGGCTAAGCCAACCATCGCGATCACGCCCAAAGAGGCGTTGGTCCCACTGTTCATCACGCCGCGTACGATGCGCTTGGGCGAGCCATTCTTGAGATATCCTACGCGTTGATAAATCAGGTATGAAATGACAGAGGTGTAAAGCAGGATTGCACCAGGGTGGCTGAAGATGTTGATGGTTCTGCCCATTCCGGCTGGTGTTTCCCATCCGTAGCTGGTAGAAATCGCAGGAAAATATATTTGTAACTGAACCTGACCCAAAAACTGCTTAATCGGCGGGGTTAGCATCACCAAAAAACTCAGGACGACCAAAAGAATATAGGCAATGACTGAAAGCCAAAATGAGCGCGCCTTAGCTTCCGAGTTTGATAGGGTTGCCTCAGGAAAAGTTTGGGGTGTGCTTTTTGAACGGTAAAGTGGGGATTTGATCAAAACTAAAGCGACCAGCATGCCGGCAATGGCAGCGCCAGTGGCAGCTAGAGTCCATAAGCCATTGGTTGCAAGCAAGTATTGGGTTCCACCCATGACAGCACTCAGGATCAGCAGAGCAGGAATTGCCTGCTTGAGACCCTTCCAACCACAGCCCAAATATGCTACGATCGCTCCGCAAGGCAGAGAGGCGATCCCAAGAAGCAGGGCGGTCATGGGAGCCAGGGTTTCGCCGGGTAAACCCGTAACTGCCATGATGGATTGGAAAGCAGATGCCAGCGAGCCAAAATTAACCGCCCAGGAGTGACCGATAGCGGACATGACCACAGCTTGAACGGGCGAGAAACCCATTCCGACCAATAAGGGAGCGCATATGGCAATCGGAACGCCAAACCCACCCATTCCCTGCAGGAATGACACCAATAGCCAGCTGACCATGAGCGTCTGCATGACGCGGTTATCAGTCAGGGTTGGCAAACGCTCGCCGATCATCTTTATTGCGCCGGCTTCGTTGGCGATATTGTATAAGAGTAGTGCTGTCCAGATGATGTAAAGCACATCTAGACTGAGCAGAATAGCTTTGACAACCGAGTAGCCTAAAAGCTGCCAGTTTCCACCAAATGCAAGTAGTGAGACAACCACTGCCGTTAGAAAACCAAAGGCTCCAGCTTGACTGCCACCCCATTTTAAGATCAGCATCAGGATGATGACCACCAGGACAGGAAGCAATGCCAGCAGCCAGGTCCAGATGGTTAATGGCATTGTCTGTTCTCCAGCTTGGCTATGTTGTATCTCATGCGCATTATTATAAACGAGGTAAGAATTTTGGGATTAACTATTCACAAACTTGACAAGATGATAGTATAATATTGCAAACCACGGGGCGGTGGCGGAATAGGCAGACGCAAAGGACTTAAAATCCTTCGATGGTGACATCGTGAGGGTTCGACCCCCTCCCGCCCCACTGGTTTTTTTGATTTAATAACGACTCTCCCCAGATATTATTTGGATCAATCTGGGCTTATCCAGTTAATTAACTACCATTCCACCCGTGCAATAATAAAAATATAGCGTAGTGGGCTTGCTCCAGTATTTTGTACATCATGTATCGTATGGGGAGGACAGAAAAGAATGGCACCTGTTTTCATCTCCAAAGCCTGTCTATTATCAAGCAGGAATGATCTCTGTCCTTCCAGGATGACCAGGACTTCTTTATAGGATTGTGTGCTGTGTTTTCTGACATAAATGCCCGGCTGAAGGACAACTACACCTGATCGCATGGTATAGGTGTCTGGCGATCCTGCTAATAGGCGCTGTATCGGCTTTCTGGGGGTAGATATTCTATTACTTTTGCTTGGGGATCACTGGAATGATTCCTTTCATTTATTGTTTTATTTACCAAGACATTAAGAAGTAGCGCATTGTGTGGCATGAGAAGATTGTTTTGACAAGATTAACATTTCCATAAGGAGGATTTAGAACCTTTTCTTTTGACTCTACAAATCCTTATGTTAAAATCAATTAAATTGGATGCGTTCAATCCTTGAATTGATAGAAATGAAGTGTTCCTTTTGCCAAACGGATAATCTTGCAGAAGCCCGCACTTGCTCTTCGTGTGGTCAATCCTTGTACCAGTTTGACAATGAGAAATTTATCGGCAGGAATTCGCAACTCAATGCGCTCATGGCTTTAGGAGAGACGGTTCAGGCAGGTTTGGGACGTGTGTGCCTGATTACTGGCGGAGTTGGCGTGGGGAAAAGCCGCTTGATTTCGGAATGGAAGGCACGCTGGACCGCAAAACATCCCAACTTAGCTTTGAAGTGGATCCAGGTAAGGATTCCAGAACAGACTGAAAAGGCAGAGTTCATTTGCCTCCGATCGCTTCTGGCGGGGGTTCTGAGACTTCCTATGGATTACCAGGTTGACGACCTGAAGGATAGGTTGAGCCCTTACAGTAATTGTGCAAGTATCGATATTCCAAACCTTGCTGAAGTGATTATTGAGACCCATAGCAATAGGAACTCAATAAGTGGATTTGAAAATAGTGCGCTTCAGGATGCATTTGTTTCGTTATTGAAATGTGTAATTGTTGCACAAGCCCAGATTGAACCCGTCATTCTGATTTTGGATGATCTTCAATATGCAGATCCTCTCTTGATAGAGGGGATCCAATCCTTGCTTGCTATTGCTTCGGAAGCACCCGTGTTGATTTGCCTGGTTAGCGCAAAACCTGCACAGGGGTTCACCGTTGAGAACTGGGCTAATGTACCCAAGATTATTTCCATCCCGCTTGAGCCATTATCAAGCGAAGAAAGCAATAACCTGATTTCAAACTTATTTAATGCTAAGACAATTCCAGATGGCTTTTTTGAACTGATCCATTCCTTTGCAGAAGGTAATCCTTGGATCATGCTTGAATCCCTGCAACTGCTACTGGATGAGGGTATCCTGGTCCACGAAGGTGGTCGTTGGAAAATTCCTATGCAGGTGACGCCACTGAAGATTCCGGGGATTGTCAGCAGCTTCCTTAAGGAAAAAGTAAGCACATTTTCGGAAGTGGAACAAAAAATCCTGAAAACTGCGAGTGTCTTGGGAAGAGAGTTTGAAGTTAATGTTTTGGAAAATATTTTGGAAATGGAAATTACTAAACAGAAATGCAGGCAGACGCTGAGCATGTTTGAAGCAATGGAGATAATTACACTCAAATCGGTTCAACCTGGTTTGCTCTACCGCTTTAACGATGCGGCATTGCATCAGTATCTGCTCGAATCCCTCGATCCTCAGGAGCTTAGCCGGTTACATCTCAATATTGCCCGCACTATGGAGGCGGTGAACAGGGATTCTCTAGCGGCATTTTCCTCTCACCTGGCATTTCATTATTTTGAGGGAGGAGATCTTGATCGAGCCAGGCAATTCTTCAAGCTTGGTGCTGAGACAGCGCTTGCCAGCCATAACCGACAGGAAGCTGAAGAAAATTTTCGCAGCGCGCTTGCCCTGACGGATTTGCCAGTGGAAAAAGCATATTTGTTATCTGGCTTGGGGAAATCACTTTCGGAGCAGGGAAGGTATGGGGAAGCTGTGCAATCCTGGTTGGATGCATTGGCAATTTACAAAGATCAAAGTGATTATGACCAAGTTGCCCGCATCTATGCCTGGCTTTCGCGCGCTGCTTGGTGGATGAATGACCTTGAGCAGAATATTGCCTACTGTCAGGCTGGAAAAGCATTATTGGAAGGCAAGCTGGAAAGTCCAGGCAGCGCTTTCTTGATGCATGAGTGCGGTCGGACTGCGCTATTCAATAACAACCTGGTAGAGGCGGAAAAGTTCTGTAAAATTGCTTTGCGAATGGCAAAGGAATTAAACGCACCTGATGTTCAGGCGGAAGTATTGGCAACGATGGGTATCTTTCCTTCTCTTTCTGCCAGGGAATCAGTTGCTTTATTGGAACAGGCAATTGAGATTGCAGAAACCAATAACCTGGCAAGCTCAGCTGCGCGTGCTTATATCAATTTAGCTGCCATTGTTGAAAATATGGGTCAAATCCAACTGGCGTTGGGGTATCGAGAGAGGGCGGTCAAACTGGGGATGAACACTGGAAACCTCAAGGACGAATTCTACATCCAATCAGGCATCATAAACAATCGCATTCAGCTCTGCCAGTTTGAGCAAGCAAAAGCCGATCTCACAAATGTCAGGCAAGCAGCTAATTTGGACGTGGATCTCCAAACAGAAAGTCTCTATGGACTGTTTTTGGAATCACAACTTGAACTGCAGTTGGGAAATTTTGCGGCTGCATCGGATTTGATCCTGGCATATGTCCGCGCTCAGCGTCAGCGAAATGACAAAGAACAGCTGATGGCAGGCAATGTGCAATTATGCAGAATTTTATTGGATCCCCTCATTCTAGAGGATAGCCAATCCTCCAAAAACAACCTGGATATTGCATTAGCATTGCTCCAGGAGCATCTTGACTCTGAGGATGGATATGAGCTGACTCCTGAGTTCTACGGATGGCTTGCGCTGGTACACGCTTTGAAGGACAACCAATCTGCGAGTGAAATGTTTTGGCTCAAATCTAAGGAATTACTGGTTTATGGTGCCAGCCGGTTTGATCAGGTCCAGACTCAGTTAATTAATGCCAGGATAGAAACAAGCCGGGGAAATTATCGTTCTGCATTGAAGATCTATAAAGATTGTCTATCTTCCTTTGATGCGATGGAAACGCGCTGGTGGCAGGAGCATACCTGGCTTGAAATGGCAATTGTACACATCCATCTGGGTGATGCTGAGGATCTGGAGCAAGCACAAAACCTGCTTCGGGATTCGTTGAGTGCCTGCAAGGAAATGAAGATTGCTTACTATCCAGACCTGGTAATCGAAAAGCTACGCATTATCAAACAACGGTCTAGAGAATTGGCTCAAACAAGTCGTACACAAAAGCGGGAGCTTTCTGAAGCTGGCAAGGTCCAGACAAATTTCATACCTACCAATCCACCCAAGGTGCCTGGTTGGGAAATTGCAGCAAAGTTGGAACCAGCCCGTGAAACATCGGGGGACTATTACGATTTTGTGGAACTTCCCGATGGACGTATTGGCATTTTTATTGCGGATGTAGGCGATAAAGGCGCTGGGGCAGCCCTTTACATGGCTCTCAGCCGCACGCTTGTGCGCACCTTTGCCATGCAAGATGGGCAAACTCCGGAAAAACTGATGTATGCCCTCAACCAGCGGATTATGCAAGATACCAAGGAAGGTATCTATCTAACCCTTGTGTATGGTATTTTTGACCCTATCAGTGGCAACTTTACCTATTCCAACGCTGGGCATAATCCACCTATCCTCATTCGATCAAAAAGCCAAGATGTGCTGACATTTTTGGAACCTAACGGTATGCTTGTTGGTTTGTTTAAGGAAGGACAGTGGCATCAGCAGGAGATAACCCTTGGAGAAGGTGAGTTGGTATTATTGTATACCGATGGTATCACTGAGGCGGAGAACAAACAGGGTGATTTTTATGGGGAAAGACGTCTAAAAAATATCATTCACCGCAATTTAAATAAAGATGCGGAAGGGTTGATGGATGCAATCGTGATGGACGTCCACAATTTCATTGGCACAGCGAATATTTTGGATGATATTACCTTGATGGTGATCCGACGCCAATAAAAAAAGGATTGATCTCTCAATCCTTTTTGACCAAATTTCAGAATTTACTCAGCAGTTTCTACAGGAATTTCCTCAGCAACTTCTTTTATTGCGGTTTCTGCCTTGGTAAAAATTATGGCGTCATCCTTCAGGTCTGCTAAAACGGTGTCACCTTCTTTGAAATCGCCGGAAAGGAGCTGAGTGGATAGAGGACTCTCCACATGTTTTTGCAGGGTACGCTTGAGGGGTCGAGCGCCGAATAGCGGGTCGTAACCTGTCTCTGCCAGCCACTTATGGGCTTCAGGTGTCAACTCGATCTTGATATTGTAATCCGCCAGGCGTTCCTGAATCTCCTTCATTTGCAGTGTGACAATTTCCATCATCTGTTCTTTGCTCAAGGGAGAGAACATGATGATCTCATCGATGCGATTGAGGAATTCGGGTCGGAATGTGCCTTTGAGGGCTTTCTCGATTTTGTCATGCGCCTGTTTTTCTTCACTATCGCCAGTGCTGCCGAGGAATCCAAGCGTTCCACCGCGGTTGACAAATTCCGTACCCAGGTTGCTGGTCATGATCAGGACGGTGTTGCGGAAGTCCACCAGGCGACCCTGACCATCAGTCAAGCGACCGTCATCCAAGATCTGTAGGAGTGAATTCCATACCTCAGGATGGGCTTTTTCAACTTCGTCGAAGAGGATGACGCGGTAGGGGCGGCGACGTACAGCTTCAGTCAACTGACCCCCTTCCTCGTACCCGACATAGCCTGGAGGGGCACCGAACAGGCGTGAGACAGTGTGCTGCTCACGGTACTCACTCATGTCAATACGAATAAGAGCGTCCTCGTCATCAAAGAGAAATCCTGCTAAGACTTTAGCAAGCTCGGTTTTTCCAACCCCGGATGGACCGATGAAGATGAAGGAGCCATTTGGACGACGTGGGTCTTTCATACCAGCGCGAGCGCGGCGGATGGCATCGGCGATGGCGGAAATTGCCTCATCCTGACCGATGATGCGCTCGTGCAGGCGCGCTTCCATTTGTAGCAGACGATCCGCCTCGCTCTCCATCATCTGGTTTACAGGAATGCCAGTCCATTGGTTGATGACCTGGGCAATGTCATCCACGTCTACCACCTCGTCTAGCTTGTGCTCTTGTTCCCATTTATCCCGGTCTGCGACGAAGACCTGTTCAATGCGTAAGCGTTCAGCTTTGAGTTTGACGGCGCGCTCATAGTCGCGCTCAACACCCGCTTTTTCCTCCTCAGCTGCCAATCGTTCCATCTCGCGCTTCATATCTTTCAGTTCATCAGGTAGGGAGTAAAGGGCGACGCGTAATTTGGCAGCAGCTTCGTCCATCAAGTCAATCGCTTTGTCGGGCAATTTGCGGTCCGTGACATAGCGTGAGGAGAGTTTTGCGGCTGCTACCAGCGCTTCATCGGAGAAAGTGACTTTATGATGAGCTTCGTAACGGTCGCGCAACCCACGTAACATTTCGATCGTGTCATCCACATTGGGTTCTTCGACGTAAATCGGGGCAAAACGACGCTCTAGCGCAGCGTCTTTCTCAATATATTTATGATATTCATCTAGGGTGGTAGCTCCCACGCACTGCAGTTCACCACGCGCCAGGGCAGGTTTGAGCATGTTGGACGCATCCACTGCACCTTGGGCAGCGCCAGCGCCGACCACGGTGTGCAGTTCGTCAATAAAAAGGATGATTTCCCCTTCTGAGCGCTGAATCTCTTCAATGGAAGCCTTAAGTCGTTCCTCAAACTCACCACGGAAGCGGGAGCCGGCAATCATGGCGCTCAGGTCAAGCGCGACCACACGTTTACCCATCAGGATTTCGGGCACGTCGTTATTGGCGATCTTCTGTGAAAGTCCTTCCACGATGGCAGTCTTACCCACGCCAGCTTCACCAATCAGAACGGGGTTGTTTTTAGTGCGACGGCAAAGGATTTGGATCAGACGCAAGATTTCGGTGTCGCGCCCAATGACGGGATCCAGCTTTCCGGATCGCGCCATAGCGGTTAGGTCGCGAGAGTACTTTTCAAGGGTGCGGTAGCGCGTTTCAGCTTTGGGGTCAGTCACTTTTTGACCACCCCGCAACTCGTTGACTGCATCCAGTACACGCTGGCGGTTGAGACCTAATTCTTCTAGCATGCGTGCAAGCTGGGTATTTTTCTCGCTTAAAATGGCGAGGAAGATATGCTCAGTGGAAATATATTCATCGCCCAAACGGTTGGCTTCTGCGTTGGCATGGTCCACGATCATCTTGACGCGTGGTGTGATGAAGATTTGCCCTGAACCACCACCGAAAATGTTGGCTTTTGGCGTTGTGCGAAGGATGTTGTCCAACCTGTCCGCCACCATGCCTGGTTCAATCTTGAGGATCTCCAGAATTTGGGATACAACCCCGGCGGGTTGTTCTATCATAGCTAGCAGGATATGCTCCGCATCGATCTGATTATGCCCGTAGCGCTGGATGATCTCAGCAGCACGGGTGGCGGCTTCCTGGGCTCTTTCTGTGAAACGGTCAAAACGCATCATATTGGTCAGTCCTTTGGCGAATTGTGAATGAATCCGCCGCTTTTAAGGGATTATAACATCAAGCTTGCAAGCCTTGTGCCAATAAACTATAAGAGTATTGTTAAAAATATTCGAAGAAGCTAATGGATAAACATTGCATCGCCGAAGGAGAAGAAGCGATAACCTTCCTGCTTGGCGGTTTCATAGGCGTTCAAGATTGTTTCTCGTCCCGCAAAGGCGCTTACTAACATCAGTAAGGTAGACTTAGGCAGGTGAAAATTGGTGATCATAGCATCCACAACTTTAAATTCATATCCGGGCAGTATGTACAGACTGGTCTCACCGGTGAATGGGGCAATTAAGCCGGACATGGACTTAGTCAAGGCTGATTCCAGCGTCCTGACCGAGGTCGTACCAACGGCAATCACGCGTCTACCGGCTGCCTTTGCCTGGTTGATCTTGTCAGCTGTCTCCTGAGTCAGCTCACACCACTCTTTGTGGATCTTATGTTGGGTGGGGTCGCTTTCATGCACAGGTGCGAAGGTATCCAAGCCGACATGCAGGGTCAGTTCTGCAAATTCTATGCCCTGGTTTGCCAGGCTTTCCATCAGGCTGGGGGTGAAGTGCAAACCTGCAGTTGGAGCGGCTGCAGAACCGGGAATTTTGCTGTATACGGTCTGATAACGCTCTGGATTTTCGAGATGCTCGTGGATATAGGGTGGCAGGGGCACATGACCCGCCTGCTGGTAAAATTGCTCGATGGGTTCTGCAAAGCGCACCAGCCTTTGGGGGCCGTCCAGGACTGCGGCTATCTCCGCTTCCGGTCCATTGATGATCTGGAGCTTTTTACCAAGGGCTAAGCCTTTTCCGCCTACCAGACAGGTCCAGGTGAGCGCGTCTTCTTTGCGCAGGAGGAGGATTTCCACTTGACCACCTGAGGTGATTTTTTTCGCATAGATACGAGCAGGGACGACGCGGGTCCGATTGATCACCAGCAAGTCGCCTGACTGTAGGAAATTGCCAATCTCAAAAAAATGATGATGAGCAAGCTCTCCGGATTTACGGTTCAAGACCAACAGACGCGAATTATGGCGTGGTTCGATGGGAGTCTGGGCAATGAAAGCTTCAGGCAGGTCGTAATTAAAGTCTTGCAAGTGCATGGGAATCTATTAGGAGATTGTTAGTTCGATTCGCCGTTAAAAAGACCAGGCTGTAAATGGGATCCATTGTAGCGGAAACCGAGATGTTCATAAGCTAGCTGGGTTGCCAACCTGCCTTGAGAGGTGCGCTCGAGGTAGCCAAGCTGCAGGAGGTAAGGCTCTACCACGTCCATGATCGTGTCTGATTCTTCGCTAACCGAGGCAGCGATGGTGTTCAAACCGACCGGTCCTCCTGCGTACTTCTCAATGATTGTCAGCAAGACGCGCCGATCCAGGTCGTCCAGACCCAT
Organism: uncultured Anaerolineaceae bacterium; assembly: GCA_964546745.1. GTDB lineage: Bacteria > Chloroflexota > Anaerolineae > Anaerolineales > Anaerolineaceae > CAZJLN01. The sequence continues at coordinate 564 of CAZJLN010000035.1, read as the reverse complement.
CTCGTCAACATTGAGCAATTCCAGACTGGCGGAGGCGACTTCTGAGGTGATGGTGCCGTTGGCACGGACCTGGGCAAAATCGCGTACACGCCTCAGCATGCGTAAGGCGATGCGAGGGGTGCCGCGTGAACGCCTGGCGATCTCGGCCACACCTTCTGTTTCACATGGAATCATAAGCAGCTTTGCACCGCGGTTGATGATAGCGCATAAGGCGTCTTTGTCATAGTAGTCCAAACGATAGACAGATCCAAAGCGAGCACGTAGCGGCGAAGTGAGCAACGCTAAACGTGTGGTGGCTCCTACAACTGAAAAGCGTGGCAGCTTGAGGCGAATGGACTTGGCAGATGGACCTTTGCCGATGATGATGTCGAGGGCGTAGTCTTCCATTGCGGGATATAAAATCTCTTCCACTGCTCGCCCCAGGCGATGGATTTCATCGATGAAAAGAATATCACCAGCCCGCAGGTTAGTCAGGATGGCTGCCAGGTCTCCAGCCCTTTCGATGGCTGGTCCGGAGGTGATTTTTATATTCACGCCCATTTCAAATGCGAGGATGTGTGCAAG
>CAZJLN010000034.1:0-14666 GCA_964546745.1 uncultured Anaerolineaceae bacterium | reverse complement strand
ATCGCTGGTTGTGTTCTCTATCTCAACACGAATTTGTTCGATGCGACCCTTGATGGCAGCACCATCACCGCGACCGCCAATGATGGTGGTGTTGTCTTTATCGGTGCTGACTTTTTCTGCCTTACCAAGATCATCAATGGTTGCAGTTTCGAGCTTGCGACCAGTTTCTTCGGAAATTACAGAAGCACCAGTCAGGATAGCGATGTCCTGCAGCATGGCTTTGCGGCGATCACCAAAGCCAGGGGCTTTGACAGCAATCACGTTGAGCATACCACGGATCTTGTTCAGAACCAAGGTTGCCAGAGCTTCACCATCGATGTCTTCAGCGATGATGACAATTTCGCGTTTGCCAACCTGGACGAGTTTCTCGAGCAGGGGAACGATATCAGTGGCAGCAGAGATCTTCTTGTCATAGATCAGGATATAGGGTTCGTCAATATTGGCTTCCATGTGTTCTGGATCAGTGACGAAATAGGGGGAAATGTACCCGCGATCAAATTGCATACCTTCTACATATTCAGTCTCGAATGCAAGACCTTTTGATTCTTCAACGGTAATAACGCCGTCTTTTCCAACCTTGTCCATCACATCCGCGATCAGGTTACCGATTTCAGCATCCTGTGCAGATATGGTAGCAACACTGCCGATCTCTTCCTTGGTTGTAATGCCAATAGCCTGAGCTTTGATGGCATCTGCAACAGCTTTTGATGCAGTCTCAATACCACGCTTGAGCAGCATGGGGTTAGCGCCGGCAGCCAGATTCTTCAAGCCTTCGCTGACGATGGCATGTGCCAAAACAGTGGAGGTTGTGGTGCCGTCACCAGCAATATCATTGGTTTTGGTTGCAGCTTCTTTAAGGAGCTGTGCACCCATATTTTCATAGGGGTTTTCGAGTTCGATCTCTTTGGCAACAGTCACACCATCGTGTGTGATAGTGGGGGAGCCAAATTTGCGATCCAGGGCGACATTGCGTCCCTTAGGACCTAAGGTTGTAGCGACGGCTGATGCAACAACATCAATACCAGTCTTGAGATAGCGTCGCGCTTCATCTGAAAAAACAAGTTGTTTAGCCATAAAAATTACTCCTTCGTATCTTTAGATGTTTGAAATTTAGAGAATTGCGAGGACATCACTCTCGCGCAGGATCAACAGCTTTTTGCCGTCGTATTTGATCTCAGTGCCAGAATATTTGGCAAAGAGCACAGTATCACCAACATTGACATCCAGGGCAACACGTTCGCCCTTGTCATTGCGGTCACCAGGACCCACAGCCAATACATGACCCTTTTGGGGTTTTTCTTTGGCAGTCTCGGGTAAAACAATACCACCAGCGGTGATCTCTTCCTGTTCGATAGGCTCGATTACGAGACGATTTCCTAATGGTTTTAATGAAATTGACATACCTTCCTCCAAATCAAAAATTTTGTTTTCTTTATCTTCTTAGCACTCGATTTGCATGAGTGCTAATCCATGGCATATGATACTTGCCTTGAAGGTAGAAGTCAAGAGATTAAGCGTGGATTCTTATACAATTTTTATAAATGATTGAGATCAGTTGGAACCAGAACAGATTTCTTTGCCAGCCTGGACAATCCCCATGATGGCAGTATCCGCCGCATATTTTTCTTCAATTTCTGCAAATACATCCATCGCGGCGATACATCGATCATCCGTTGGACGATGAAGACCTGCTAAAACAGAGCCATAGGTATAGTAATAAACTACCGTTGTGTCACTTAAAGGTAGTCCTTCGATTACGATTTCCTCATCCGTTTCCGGGTTACATTCACGCACTTCGCAACTCATAGCAGCATCACATCCCCGAACTGCACATTCTAAGGCTGGGATGGATCCCTCATAGTTGCGTGCTCGGTAATAAATGACACCTACCTGTCCATAAACGTCTGCGTTGTAGGGGTTAAAGGTCAAGGCTTTATAAGCATTGCGGGATGCTACCATAGCTTCACCCATGCGGATATAGGTGTTGGCAATTAGCATATAGGGGATTGGATCTTTGATGCCTAGCTGTTCGTTGAGGTTAGCAGCTTTATCGAAATTGTCCAGTGCCAACCCGTAATATTCATCTGACAACTCCGTGCCATCCAACTTTGTCGCGAGATGGCGGTAAAGTCTGCCGACAGAGTTGTAGAGAAAGGTGAGGTTGGGTGTGATCTCAATTGCCTTTTTATACTCTTCAATTGCCAGATTGTATTCACCCAAGATTTCATAAAGATAAGCCTGGATACGGTGCACGTCCATCAATTCTTGTCCACGTTCGTAAGCTTGTCCCATCAACTCTCTTGCCTGAACCCATTTAAATTGATCAATCAAAATTTCACTGTAATATGCCAGCGCAAGCGTGTTGGTATTATCCAGTTGGAGTGCCATTAGTGCTTCTGATTCTGCTTCGTTTCGCAAGGACTCGGAATTTTCGCCTGCAAGGGTTTCCTCTGCATTCCAGTTAAGCACAAAAGCGCGCACTGCCAGGACTGAGCTATCTGTCGGGGAGAGTTCTTTTGCTTTGTTGACTGCATCAAGTGCCTGCGCTAAACGTTGGCGGCGTTCTGCATCGGTGGTGAGAGTGTTGGAGGAATAGACCTGAACCCGGGCAAGCTCTAGAAAAATTTCTGGGTCCGTTGGATCTAGCACCACAGCTTGTTGGTAAGCTTGAATAGATTTATCCAAATTGCCTGCTAGGAAGTGGGTATTGGCTTCAACTACATAGGAGTTTATCGTGCGTGTTGGGGTGGGGGTTGGCATAAAAAGCGGTTTAACCTCACCTCTGACATATCCTTGCAGAATTGCTACAGTGGCAGCAATTAAAACCAGCAGGATCATCACTCGGTATGGATTGGAGCGACGGCGATTCTTGTGAAAAATGGGGTCTTTATCTTCGATGAACATAAATGCTCAAGGGGTAGGGGTTGGCGCGTTATCAGTTGAAAGTGTGGGCGTGGAGGTTGGTGGGTTTTCCAAAAATTCCTGGCATATGCGAATCATTTCTTCAGCGTTGAATACACCAGTTTCATCATCAGGGATTCCTTGAATCATCGCTGTTGCCACCTGCACAGCCTCATTGCAGCGGTTAACATTCGCAAGCGCCAGCCCATAGCGGCTGTAAATTTCAATCACGGATGTGCTGTATGCTAATGGAATACCCTCCACAGGTATGCCATCGCTGGTGGCTCCTCCACGTACAGCTAATTCTAAACTTGTGAGCGCCTGGTTGTATTGACCATTACGATAATACCATGTGCCTAGATTGGCATGCATGTTAGGATTAGAAGGATCATCCTTGACCGCTTCTTCGGCATATTGGATTGCTTTGGCATATTCACCCAGCCTACCATAAACTCTGGAAATATAATAATTAGGTTCTGGGTCGGATGGATCAAGCGATATGGCTTTTACAAACTCGGCAACTGCCTCATCAGGTCTTTCTAAAGCTATGTAATTTCGGCCTAAAGCAAGGCGGACATCGGCGATATTGCCATTGATTTGAATGGCGCGTTCATACTGCACTGCGGCTTCGGCATAATTACTTGTGATCTCAAGAACATAGCCCCGCGCCCAGTGCGCTTCAACCAGATTCTCATCTAACTCTATTGCCGTACGGGATTCTGCAATGGCTTGGTCGATGGTGCCAAGCTCACTCAGGTTATTTTCAACCCGCCTTGCAAGCGTGTAGGCATAGACTGAGTGTGCCAAAGCACTATTGGGATCAATATCGATGGCTTGCTTGACGAATGTTTCTGCCTGTAGAAATTCTCCTTGTAAGCTTAATGCCCATGCCAATAATGCGTAGGGTTGAGTCAGGTTTTTTTCGAGCAATATCGCGTTTTCTGCACTCGTGCGAGCTTCTTCGTACTCGCCAGTATAGATTTGTAGTCTGGCGAGTTCAATGTAATTGGTAACATTTTGTGGACTGGCGTTTATTGCCAGCTTGTAGGTATCCTTTGCACTAGTAAAACGACCTTCCGCAGCAAAGTTTTCTGCCTCTATCTCGAAAGATACTGGATCGCGTGTTGGTGTTGGTGTTGGGACGAAAGGTGGGTCAATGGTTGGAACAACAAACATATTCAGGTACAACAAAGCTCCAATACCAATAATGAGAAACGCAATTACCCATGGGTTGGAACGCCTGCGCTTCTTTAGAGTCAGTTTACTTCCTTTTAAATACATGACATCATCATAACATTATTATTTTTAGAGAGTCAAGTCAGAGGTGCAGGCTTTGTAAGGAAAAGGAGGTTGTGCATTTGCAACATCAACCTCCTTTTAAATGCGCCGGGAAATATTTTGTTAGCTACTCAAGTTCAGGTTTCCAGATCTTCCAGACATTGCCAGCAAGATCCGGGCTTGGTTTCAAGGTCGGTTTTCCAGGAACCCAACCCGCCGGAGCAACCTCACCAGTGGCAACAACATGCTGGAATGCTTTGACCTGTCGGATCAATTCTGAGACGTTACGACCAACTTCAGGGGTCATCACTTCCATGGCACGGATGTTGAAATTCGGGTCAATTAAGAATCGACCACGGATATCCACGCCAGCTTCCTCGTCATAGACACCGTAAATGGAGCCGACCCGACCGCCAGCATCGGATAGCATTGGGAAGGGAACTCCACCTTCGATCATCTTGGATAATTCTGTTTCCTGCCAAATTTTGTGGGAGAAACGACTGTCAACACTGATTGCAAAAAACTCAACCCCTAATGCTAGAAACTCTTTGTGTTTTGCGGCAACTGCCGTTAATTCAGTCGGTCAGACAAAGGTGAAATCACCAGGGTAGAAACAGATGACAATCCATTTTCCTTTATAATCAGACAATTTAATATTCTTAAACCCACCACCTACATAAGCACTGAGCTCAAAATCAGGGGCGGGTTTTCCTACACGTGCTTGAACCATAGGAACCTCCTTTTCAATCAGTTGTTTTTCAGTTGTTGCTTCGGGAACTGATGCAATTGGACCCTTGGTTGGTTTAACACATCCTTCTGGATTTTCAGACATAGAACCTCCTTTTGTATTTTTCCGGCGCAGTAAGCATATCAAATGCTCACAAGTATCCTAATTATAATATGAAACATGATTGAATTACTCATATTTGAAACAAACACCGAATATGTGATTTGACTTGTGAAAATAAGCGCGAAAGGTTAAAATCCTACTATGCTTGTGGACATATTTAGCCTCTTTCCCGAAGTATTTCATCCATATCTTGAGATCAGCATCCTTAAGCGCGCTATTCAAGCTGGTTTGCTGCATGTAAATACTTACAATATCCGCAATTGGGCGCTGGATAAACACCATACCACTGATGATACGCCTTACGGGGGCGGAGGTGGGATGATCATGAAGCCTGAACCTCTTTTTGCGGCGGTTGAAAGTGTCTTGGGCGAACAACCCAGCTGTCCAGTCATTCTTCTCTGCCCTCAGGGTGAGGTTTTCTCACAATCCATGGCGCGGGATTTCGCCAAACAAGATCATATTGCACTGATTTGCGGCCGCTACGAGAGTTTTGATGAGCGTATTCGTGAACACCTAGTGACGCATGTGGTATCTATTGGGGACTATGTGTTGACAGGTGGTGAACTGCCGGCATTGGTTATCCTGGATGCAGTGACAAGATTACAGCCTGGTGTTTTGGGGGATGACGAGGCAACAAGCGATGACTCGTTTTCTGATGGTCTTTTGGAATATCCCCAATACACTCGTCCTCCGGAATTTCGAGGGTGGAAGGTTCCGGATGTGATGCTGAATGGCAACCATGCCCAACAGGCGCGTTGGCGGCGTGAACAATCCCTTATACGAACTTTAAAAATGCGCCCGGATTTGCTGCTAAAAGCTGGTATAACGGAAAAGGATAAGCGCTTTCTTGAAGAGTACATCTCCAGTCAGGTACAGGGAGATGATCAATCATTATTTACTTAAGCTCATTATCAATATATCAAAGGAGACTTCATGAAGAAAGAACGTTTGAATTATGGTAAGACATTTTTGTTGGGTTTCGGTTTTTTTGGTGTCATGGTCATCTGGGCTGTTTACAACTCATTTGTCCCCTTGTTTTTAGCAAACAAATTTGGTCTAGATGCAGCTGTGATAGGCTTCTTTATGACGCTTGACAACATCGCTGCCCTCTTTTTGCAGCCAGCGATTGGTTCCATCTCTGATCGTACCAGAACGAAGATTGGACGCAGATTGCCATTCATGCTGACTGGCGCTCCCATTGCAGGATTGGCTTTTGCCCTCGCACCAGTTGTGGCAATTCCTCTCCTTAATATTCCTGAGGGAGCCAGGTTACCTTTATTTGTTGTTTGCACGATGACTTTCATGCTCGCTATGGCGATTTGGCGAACGCCTGTTGTAGCTTTTATGCCAGATGTAACCCCTTCAAAATTTCGCTCACAGGCTAACGGCGTGATCAACTTTATGGGTGGGATTGGATCTATCACTGCATTTTTGATTGGTGGGAAGCTCTATGAACTCAATCCAGCTTACCCATTTTGGCTTGCTTCTGTTCTTGTGGTTATAGCTGTTCTATTAGTTTTTGCCTTTATTCGTGAGCCTAAGGTTTTTGAGAACAACCCGAATATTGAAAAACCCAACCTTTGGAAAAGCCTGGCACAAATATTCAGAGAAAAGCAGCATAATGCCATTCGAATTTTCCTGGCGATCTTCTTCTGGTTTGTTGCAATGAATGCCATCGAGACATTCTTTACGTTATTTGCCAACAAATCTCTGGGCATGAGTGAGTCAAGGAGCGTTTCAATCCTTACATTAAATTCATTGGCATTTGTGCTGATGGCATTGCCAGCAGGTTTCATTGGAGGAAAGATTGGCCGGAAAAAGACCATTAGCATTGGTCTGGTGGTGATGATCTTAATCATGTTATCTGTTTTCTTTGTTCCCAAAGAAACGCTCACAACCTTTGTCTTTTCTCTACCAATACTTGGAGATGTTCCTGTCGTTGGATTGATGTTGGTGGTGGCAGGGTTAGGATGGGCATTAATCAATATCAACTCGCTTCCAGTGGTAGTAGACCTGACAGATGCGGTTCAGATTGGCACCTTTACGGGCTTGTATTATCTATTTTCTACTTTAGCAGCGATTGCAGGACCAAATATCAATGGTTGGATCGTCAAGTTAACAGGTGATAACTACTCATCCATCTTTGTAATTGGTCCAATTTTCATGGCAGCGGCTCTGGTCTGTATCCTTGGCATGAAAGCAGGCGAAGCTAAGAAGGAGTGATCCTTTACAATTGATTCGAGCTCTGAGGGAAATTCTTAAATGATTTTCCATACCTTGCAGACTCTGAGTATTGGATATATACTAATTAAGCAACCAGAGAGGACTGGTTGGAAAAATTGTTTGATTTAATTTTTTATTCTATGAGGAGAAAAAGAAAAATGAGCAAGAAAATTTTTACCCTGTTGTCCCTTTTGATCATCGGCAGTATGCTGTTAACTGCCTGTGCAGAAGTGGAAGTCACTGAAGCCAACTGCGCTGAGGAAGAGGTCTTCTGTGTCGGTCTTGTTACTGACGTTGGTGAAGTCGATGACAAATCCTTCAACCAATCAGCTTGGGAAGGCGTTCAAAAAGGTGTTGAGGAATTAAAAGGACTCGCGAACTATGTTGAGACCAAAGATGCCAAAGACTATGGTGCGAATATTCAGCTTTTCCTTGACAAAGGTTATGATGTAATCGTGACCGTCGGATTCGCACTTGGTACAGCAACCGTCGAAGCTGCAAAAGCCAATCCTGATGTTAAATTCATTGGTGTGGATCAAGGTCAATGGACCGAGGTTGTCCCCAATGTGGCAGGCTTGATCTTTGACGAAGCAAAGTCCGGCTTTTTAGCTGGTGTCTTAGCTGGCTCATTGACCCAGACCAATACTGTGGCAGCAGTTTTGGGAACAGACCTTGTTCCCCCAGTTGTTTCCTTCAACAAGGGTTACATTGCTGGAGCAAAATGGGCAAATCCTGAAGTCACTGTGATTTCTACCTATCACCCTGGTGGTATGGACGTTGCCTTCACCGATCCTGAGTGGGGTGCCACAACCGCTAAACAGGCAATTGAGCAAGGTGCAGATGTTGTCTTTGGCGCTGGCGGCAAGACAGGTAACGGCGCATTAATTGAAACTGCAGGTGTTGCAGGTGCATATTGTATCGGCGTTGACTCCGATCAATGGGAAACAGTCCCAGAAGCGCATGCTTGTCTCGTTTCTTCAGCTATGAAACTGATCACCCCTGGGGTTGTTGACCTGCTCAAGTTAGCCAAGAGTGGTGAATTCCCATCGGGCAATTTCTTCGGCGGTGCTGGATTAGCTCCATTCCATGATTTCGACTCAAAGATTTCAGCGGAAGTTAAGGACAAGTTGGCAGCTGGCGAAAAAGCTTACGATGCTGGTGAGATCACGCTTCCTGAATAAGAAGCAATGATTTACCTGTTTTCGAATATGCACTAAAAATGATCAAGGCGACGCACAAAGCGCCGCCTTGATTTTCAATTGATAAATTTTTTTTACTTAAGGAGGTTCTTAATATGACAGAAGAAACTTCCACAACATCCAAGAAAGAAAAACTTCGCAAGACCCTGGTCAGTTTCGCTATCCCTGTGGTTGCAATTCTACTAGCCTTATTCATTGGTGCAATTATTCTTCTAATTACAGGTGTCAATCCCTTAAAAGCCTATGGTGCATTATTAAGGGGAGCGTTTGGTAATGCAAGATACTTACAGCGAACGCTTGAAAAAACCACACCTCTTATCTTCAGTGGTTTATCGGTGGCTTTTGCCTTCAAAGCAGGTTTATTCAATATTGGCGCACAAGGTCAATTACTGATTGGTGCGATCACATCCGCTTTTCTTGGTTTCGCCATCAAAGGACTTCCACCTGCGTTGCATATCCCCATTGCCTTGCTGGGTGGTGCGTTAGCCGGAGCGTTTTATGGATTTATTCCAGGAGCCTTACGCAGCCTGACTGGTGCCCATGAGGTGATTGTGACCATCATGTTGAATTATGTGGCGATCAACTTGACTGATTTCTTATCAGATGGCCCATGGAAGGACACTACGCCTGGAAATATTGTTGCAAGGACCCCACTCATTGAAGTATCAGCCTTTATTCCGTTTATTGGACCCATCCCTATCGGATTTATCATTGCAATCTTGATTGCTTTTTTGATCTGGTTCATTATTAACAAAACCAACCTCGGATTTGAAATTCGCACAGTTGGATTAAATATGCATGCTGCCAAATATGCTGGCATGCGCACCAAGCTCCTAATGATAATGGCGATGGTTATCAGTGGTTTACTGGCTGGTACAGGCGGGGCAGTAGAATCGCTTGGGATTGTACATCGCTTCCAACCTGGTTTTAACACGGGGCTAGGCTTTGATGGGATTACGGTTGCTCTTTTGGGGCGCAATAACCCATTAGGTCTCATTCCAGCAGCGCTCCTGATCGGCGCTATGAAGGGTGGCGCGAATGTCATGCAATTCGATGCCAAAGTACCCAATGAAATTATTGATGTAATCCAGGCGCTGATGCTGTTTTTTGTAACAGCGGAAATGCTGATCCGTTGGATATTTAATAAGCGGAAGGAAGTGGCTGGAGAACAGATCACTTTAACGACATCCTGGGGGCAGAAATGACAGCTGAAACGAATAACACCTATTTGTACTCACACCAGAAAAAATTGCTCGTTCCAATTCTCATTGCAGTCTTTATGTTAATCATCGTGGCTGTTTTGTATATTATGAATCCAAATGTAACCCAGGCGGTAATCGCGTCTATGATACGCCAATCAACCCCGCTAATTTTGGGTGCTCTGTGTGGCATTTTGTGTGAACGCGCTGGAATTGTCAATATTGGCATTGAGGGGCAAATGCTCCTTTCGGCTTTTTTGGCTTATATGACCAATGTCTGGACAGGAAACCTGCTTCTTTCCGTTCTGGTTGGGCTGCTCACTGGGGCTCTGCTTGGTTTATTATTAGCATTTACTTCTATTCAGTTGAAATTAAACCAAATCATCGGTGGAACTGTGATCAACATCCTTGCCACTGGGTTGACTGGTTTCTTCTATCAGGTTGGAATGACGACAAAAGGTAAGCTTTTGCCGGTGTCCATTCCTTTACTTTCTAAGATCCCATTGCTAGGACCGGTTCTCTTCAATAATCCCCCCATAACCTATACTGCAATTGTTCTGGTTATAGTCTTACAAATAGTCTTGTTCAGGACCCCTTGGGGATTACGTACTAGAGCTGTTGGCGAACATCCTAGGGCTGCAGATACGGTCGGGATCAATGTCTTTAAAATGCGTTATGCCAATGTGATTATAGGGGGTGCTATTGCTGGCTTGGCTGGTGCATTCCTCACCCTGGAGGCTGTTGGTTCCTTTGAACGTAACATGACCAATGGCCGCGGTTTTGTTGCGCTGGCTGTAATGATCTTTGGCAAGTGGAATCCAATGGGTGCGTGGGGAGCCGCACTTCTGTTTGGTTTAGCGAATGCCATCCAGACCCAACTGCAGTTTGGAGGAACAATCATCCCACATCAATTCATTGGGATGATCCCCTATGTTCTTACAATCATTGTAGTATCTGGATTTGTCGGCAGATCACGAGCGCCTGCGGCTGAAGGCGAACCTTACGAGAAGGAGTAACTATGGAAATTAACATTGTTCTTGAGACTCGTAATATTACAAAGCAATTCCCGGGCGTTTTAGCTAATGATAATGTTAGCATGTGCTTGCATGATCGTGAGATTCTGGCCATTTTAGGGGAAAATGGAGCAGGAAAAACCACACTGCTCAATATCATCTATGGTCTGTATAGTCAGGATAGTGGAGAAATTTTTGTTAATAATCAACTATCCCCGATAAAAAATCCCCACGATGCCATTCGGGAAGGCATAGGCATGGTGCATCAGCACTTTATGCTGGTCCCTGTGTTTTCTGTTTTGGACAACATCATCCTTGGCTCTGAAGTCACAAAAGGAGGAGTGTTCATTGACCGCAGAAAAGCGCGTCAGGAGATCATAAAACTTTCCAATTCCTATGGTTTGGAAGTGGATCCAGATGCGATCATTGAAGACTTGCCCGTAGGCGTGCAGCAGCGCGTGGAAATTTTAAAGGCACTTTACCGTCATGCGAAAATTCTCATTTTGGATGAGCCTACTGCTGTGTTAACCCCTCAGGAAACCGAGGACCTATTTCGCATCATGCGACAATTGCGAGAGAGTGGTGTTTCTATCGTATTCATCACACATAAGTTGAAAGAAGTGATGGAGATTGCTGACCGGATTCTGGTTATGCGGCGAGGGGCAGTTGTAGGTGAAACTTTTCCCAGGGAAACCAGCGAGGCGGATTTAGCAAACATGATGGTTGGGCGTGAGGTGCTTTTACGGGTAGAAAAGAAACCAGCTCAACCTGGAGAAGTTGTATTCCAGGTGACCCATCTAACTGTCAAGGGTCAAAGCAAAATGCATACTGTTCACAATGTGGACCTTCAAGTTTGCAGTGGTGAGATCCTGGGTTTGGCAGGTGTGCAGGGGAATGGGCAAACAGAGTTGATCGAAGCCATTGCAGGTTTACGCAAGTATGACGAAGGTGAAGTTAGGATTGACGGAAAAGAGATGCCAATCATGCAGCCACGCGCACTAGTTGAACATGGCATGGCACATATCCCAGAGGATCGCCATAAGCATGGGCTTGTGCTGCCATATCAACTGACGGATGATTTTGTTTTATGCACCTATTATCAGGATCCATTTTCAAAACATGGTATTCGCAATGCCGATAAGATTTTGGATAATGCAGTTGAGTTGATTGATCGATTTGACGTGCGTACTCCTTCGCCCTTTGTGATAGCCGCAAATTTATCTGGTGGAAACCAGCAAAAAGTCATCGTTGGCAGGGAATTAAGCCGACCCGTGAAGATTGTGATTGCTAATCAGCCAACCCGCGGGCTAGATGTAGGATCCATTGAATACATTCACCGCACACTGGTTCAAATGCGCGATGCTGGCGTGGCTGTACTGGTTGTTTCTGCTGAATTAGATGAGATCATGGGGCTTTCAGACCGCATTGCGGTGATGTATCGCGGAAATATCGTCGCTACGTTGGATGCGGATAGCACAACGCGCGAGGAGATGGGTTTGCTAATGGCAGGGGTGAAAAAGGAAGCGGCCGCTGAATAATACAGTGAGATAACAGTGAGAGAGGCTGAGGAGGTTATGGATCGGCCTCTCATTTTATATTAATGAATGGGATAAGAATTTCGGGTGAGGGAAAAAGCTGGATAAATTTAATTAATCAAGGTGGAAGTGGGGAAAAATGAGAGCCTGTAAGGTATAATTTCAGCTATGAATTTGTCATTGAAGCGGATCAGGCAAGGGATCTTTTTTGGCGTCATCGCAGTACTGATGTTGGCGGGATGTATTGTCAATCCGCAACCCAGCACGAGCACTGCGGTGATAGAAATGACACTGACTGAAACAGAAGGCCTGACCGCTACCAGCACTTTCACCCAAACCCCCACTGAAATACCTCAGAACCTTGCCTTATTGGTGAATGGGGAAGGCATTCCGTTGGAATACTACGATGGGGAAGTCTTCCGCTACAAGCTGGCAATGCAAGAGCTGGGGGAGACGATGCTCTCAGACGAGGAGATTCGGCAGACGGTGTTGGATGACATTGTGGGGCAAGCACTGCTGGCGCAGGCAGCTTATGCAGGAGGATTTACGATTTCCGACGAGGCGCTTGATGAGCGCATTACTGCTCTCGCGCAGGAGATAGGCGGGCAGGAAGCATTGGATGCATGGATGGCAGCCCAGGGTTACTCCGCAGTCGGGTTCCGTTATGCTCTTAGGCTGTCGATCGCGCTGGAGTGGCAAAAAGCCCAGATCTTTGCAAACGTACCCGAGGCGATGGAGCAGGTGCATGCGAGGCAGATCTTTGCGCGCACGCAAGAAGGCGCAGAACGGGCGATGGCGAGCTTGGAGGCTGGTACGGCATTTGATGAGATTGCCTGGGAGTTCAGCCCGGAAACTGGTGGCGAGTTGGGATGGTTCCCGCGTGGCTACCTGACGGTACCCATCGTGGAAGAAGCGGCTTTTTCACTACAGGTCGGAGAACGCACAGACATCATCGAAAGCGAACTGGGATACCATATCCTGTTGGTGATAGACAGGCAAACTGACAGGCTTTTGACTACTGATGCGAGGCAGACCCTGCAAAGGCAAGCCCTGAGCGAATGGGTCAAAGCTGCCAAGGAACAGGCGCAAATTAAGGTGATGATGCCATGAGCAGTTCTGACCGCAAGCCAGTTCCCGTCAAACGCAGCCGACCAGGCGAAGAGCCGGTGAAGATTCCCAGCATGGCACAAAAGAAGCGCCCTTCGTGTCTGCTGATCATATTGATCCTTGTCTTGGTTGCGGGGATTGCCCTAGGCGTTTTGTGGTATTTTGACCTCATCCATTTTCCCATAATCAAAAAAGAAGCCACACCGACCTTGCCTCTGGTGGTAGGTGAGACAATGCCTTCCGTAAAGATCAGTGAGACTGCCACCCCTAGTCCTAGCACCACAGGGACCTTCACCCCAGAGCCCAGCCTGACTTTTACAACAACTGCCACGCATACACGTACATTCACCCCAACCCAAACTCCCACGCCGACCGAAAAGCCGATGCCGTATATCATCAAAGGCAAGCCGGAATATCAACCTGACAGCCTGCTCTTCCAAGGCTTTGGATGCGATTATCTCTTCATTGGTGGACAGGTATGGGATTTGCAGGACAATCCGATGAAAGGCTTAACGGTGCAGTTGCGGGGGACTTATGGGGATGAACCGATTGTGCAAGACTCTGAGACAGGATCAGTAAGCGCTTATGGGGCATCGGGGTATGGTTTCAACCTGAGTAATAAGTGGATCAGCGAGGGTGGGTTGAGCCTGGTTTTAGTGGATGCTGATGGGAATCTGCTTTCAAGTCCGGTGATATTGCATACCTCGACCTCGTGCCAGGAAAACCTGATCCTGGTCAATTTCAAACAAGTACGCTAGAAAACTCAAGGCTCACATCAAACATCCCGACCAGGGATGCTTTTTCATTTGACAAATAAATAGAAACTCATATAATTAATTAGATATCTATCAAAATAAATATAAGGATATAAAAATGGTTGAGCGATTTGATATATTATTGGCCTTTTTTAAGGCTTTGTCTGATCCCAATCGGTTGAAAATTGTTGGGATCCTCTCTGAGAAATCCTGCAGCGTTGAGGAATTGGCACAGGTGTTGGGGTTGAGCTCTTCAACCGTATCACACCATCTCGCGATTCTTGCAGAAATTGGATTGGTAAGCGCACGTGCAGAAGGGTATTACAGCATTTACCAATTGGAAGCTAATAAACTGGAAGATATGTCTCATCGCTTACTGGCAAAGGAGACACTACCTGCCATGGTGAGCGAGCTGGATGTGGATGCGTATGATCGTAAGATCCTGCATGATTACTTGGGTGAGTACGGACGCTTCAGACAGCTGCCCACACAACACAAGAAAATGCAGGTGGTGTACCGGCATATTATTCAATCGTTTGAACTTGGCAAGATCTATTCAGAAAAAGAGGTAAACGAAATTATAGGCAGATTTCACGCAGATATTTC
>CAZJLN010000033.1:0-15193 GCA_964546745.1 uncultured Anaerolineaceae bacterium | reverse complement strand
TGTATAATAGAATGAAAATAAATATAATTCAGGAGCATTAAATGACACAGCATTACCGTTTGGTTCTGGTTGGATTTGGCAATGTTGGACGGGCTATGGCACGTCTCCTTATTAAAAAACAGCAGGAATTATTGGATCGCTATGATCTTGCCTTTTCTGTGACTGGTATTAGTACAGGAAGGCATGGCAAGGCGATTGACCCACATGGTATTGACCTGTTCAAAGCCTTAGAAGTTGTGGAAGGTAGTGGAAGTCTGGACTGCCTAAGTACTTCTTCTGTCACCGGCAATACGTTGGACTTCATACAAGCCTGCCCAGGAGATGTGCTATTTGAAACCACACCTGTCAATCCACAGACGGGTCAGCCAGCTCTTGATCATCTGATGCTTGCACTACAAAAAGGCATGCATGCCATTACCGCCAACAAAGGACCGGTCGTTTATGGCTACCATCAGTTGAAGGCTTTGGCGAAGGAAAAACAGCGTCATTTCCTATTTGAGTCAGCGGTCATGGATGGTGCACCGGTATTCAGTATCTTCCGTGAAGCATTGGCTGGAGCAAACCTCCTCGGTTTCACAGGTATTCTAAACTCCTGTACCAATTTACTCCTCGAGTTGATGGAGAAAGGTCAGACCTTGGAGCAAGCTATTGGATATGGCGCTTCCATTGGTATCACTGAAACTGACCCCAGCAACGATGTCGATGGCTGGGACGCGTCCATTAAAGTGGCAGCCCTCTGCACCGTGTTGATGCATCATCCGCTCACTCCTCTGCAGGTTGATCGCACAGGCATCCGTGGCATTACACCCCAAATGATTCAAGAAGCGCAGGAGGCAGGAGAGAAATGGAAACTAGTATGCTCTGCTGGCGAAAAGGATGGTAAATTTTTTGCCCATGTCGCGCCTGAAAGGATTAAGCCAGATTCGCCCCTTTACAGTGTCAGCGGAACCAGTTCATTTGTTTTGTTCAAGCTAGATGTCCTTCCGGGGTTGGGCTTACTTGAGAGTGATCCTGGTCCGGAAACCACCGCATATGGCTTATTAGCGGATTTCCTTAACGCCATCAGGTAAAAATCATCATGACGCTTATCTACCTTGGGATTGGCAGCAATTTGGGTGACCGTCTGGAAAACCTAAACCAGTCTATTAAATCTCTGGCGCCTGAGGTGAGGGTAGTGCAATTATCATCCATCTACAAAACAGAACCTTGGGGCTACCAGGATCAGCCTGCTTTTCTCAACCAGGTGTGTGAAGCAGAAACCAGTCTGACCCCACTTCGTCTGCTGAATAAGCTCAAACGCATTGAGAAGGAGGTCGGGCGCAAGGAAACCTTCCGCTACGGTCCGCGCATTATTGATTTGGACATCCTTTTCTATGGTTCATTAGTCAAGAAAACAGCCAGGCTCGAAATTCCCCACCCCTGTTTACATGATCGCGCCTTTGTCCTGGTCCCTTTGGTTGAGATTGCTCCAAATTTTGTGCACCCTGTATTTGGAGAAACGATCCACGACCTGCTTTTGGAAACTGACCCAAAAGGTGTGGAGGTCTTTTGCTCAGCATCCTAGCTTGCCTCGTGATGATGTTGCCAGGGGCAGCATGGTGGGTCTGGTTAGGCAAACGCGACCGGGACGGATTGGAGATTCTTGCGGAAATCCTTGGAATAAGCATATCCTTCCAAGCACTCTTGGCATTATTGCTCTATCTACTCAAGCTCCAATTGACCCTGCCATGGCTCATTGGGATCTATGCTTTGTTTTTTATTATCGTCATTGCAGCCGTGTTCAAAAGACCTTATATAAAGGCGAACTGGACCTGGCTGATCGCTGCGCTTCTTTTTCTCAACTTTATTGCCTGGCGCATGTTCCAAGCCTCCGAATTAGTCCTACCAGCCTGGGTGGATTCGCTACATCATGTCTTGATTGTCCGAAAAATGCTTGAGGTTGGTGCCCTCCCGCCCGACCTAACACCTTACCTTCAAGGTCCTTTTTATTATCATTTCGCATTTCATGCCAGCGCTGCCAATTATGCTTCACTAAGCGGTTTGGATCCTGCACAGGCAGTCTTGATTTGGGGGCAGGTACTAAGTGCAGGTGTTGGTCTTTCCGTTTATCATCTTGGAAAAATAATCTTCAAAGACTGGCGCCCGGCTATTTTGGCTACGCTGTTATTGACCTTTGTCACAAAAATGCCTGCTTATTATCTGAGTTGGGGCCGTTATACCCTGCTCACCGGCATGCTCTTTTTACCTTTAGCAATGTCTGCAGCAATCCATTATCTGCAGGACAAAGATCGCAGAAATTGGCTGCCTGTGATTCTGCTTACCGCAGGCACGCTTTTGGCACACTATTTCACAGCGGTCTTGTTGGCGCTGTTCTTAGTAATCCTGGGTTTGTGGCATCTTTTTAAAGGAATTTGCACAAAAGAGGTGAATTGGAAACCGTTATTATCGCTCATTTTGCTAGTTCTGATGGGTTTACTGCTTGCCCTCCCCTGGTTACTGCGAGTGTTTAAATTTACAGGCATGCATATGACCCCAGAGATCAACATACCTGAAGCAGTCAATGGCTACTTCCAGAACAAAGACCAATGGCAATACTTGGGCTATCTCTTGGGTCCCCTCACCGGGTATATCCTCTTGAGTTTGGCAATTCCCGGTTTAATTATCAGCTTTTGGAGAAAAGAGTCACGGGGATTGGCAACCTGGAGTCTCATTCTCTTTATCTTTGCCCTTCCACAGGGGCTCAAACTTGGCAGTTTTCGATTTGATCATTTTGCCATTGTCTTATTCTTACCAATCAGCATCTTAGCTACCTTAGCTTTATCTTGGTCTGCACAAAATCTGACGAAATTATTCAAACCAGAATGGATCAGCAAGCTTGTCGTTTGCCTGATTGTATTTGGACTGATCATTTGGGGAGGAATTCAGACTCGAGATGTCGTCAACAGCTCAACTATTTTGGCAGATAAAGCAGATCTGAAAGCGTTGGAGTGGATTGATGCCAATACACCCCAAGATGCTCGCTTTTTTGTCAACACTACCGGATGGGGCTATAACATCTACCGGGGTGTTGATGGTGGGGCATGGATCCTACCGATGACAGGCAGATTTAGCCTAGCCCCCACCATATTCTATCCGTTTGGTGGAGATAAAGAATTTACCGAACAACTCAATGATTGGGGTGCCCGCGCCTCAAACATCACCACCTGTGATGACACCTTCTGGCAATTAGTAGAAGATGCGGGGTTAACGCATGTATTTTTACGGGAAGGCAAAGGCAGTCTGAGTGCTGCCAAGCTTAAAAATTGCTCCAGCCTTGAAATAATGTATGATACCCTTGGTGTGAGTATATGGAAAATTCAACATTGATAAAAGGTATAATGGGGGAAAAGAGCAATGGACTCTTTGACAATGTCTAGTAACTCAATTTGAAAGAAACCTACACACAATGATTGTCTGTTACTTTGGTACCTATCGCGAAGAATATTCCCGCAACCGGATCATGATGGCTGCTTTACAGTCTGCTGGAGTGACTGTAAAAGAATGCCACGTGCCTTTATGGCATGGGATAGAAGACAGGGTCAATGTCACTGTTGGTGGTTGGCGATCACCAAAATTCTGGTGGCGTGTCCTTAAGGCTTATTTTCAACTATTCTCTAAGTATTCAAAAGTAGGGGACTATGATGTGCTGATGGTTGGGTATCCAGGTCAGTTTGATGTCTTCTTGGCACGTTTTTTGGCAAATCTCAAAAAGAAGCTGCTTGTATGGGATGTGTTCATGTCTATCTATCTGGTTGCCAAGGAAAGAAAACTTGACGAAAACAATCATTCCTCAATAAAGTTGATTAGGAAAATCGAAGCAAAAGCCCTTCAGAAACCTGACCTGCTCATCCAAGATACTGCTGAATATGTCAAGTGGTTTCATAGTGAATACGGAATCTCCCTTGATCGCTTTAGACTGATTCCCACTGGTGCAGATGATCGCGTATTTAAACCTCAATTGCCTTCTTCCCATCAGGATGGATTGTTTCATGTCTTATATTATGGTACATTTATTCCCAATCATGGGGTTAAAGCAATCATTGAAGCTGCTCAATTGCTGCGAGAGGATTCTCAGATTATTTTTGATCTAATCGGCGATGGACCAGATAGAAAGGCTGCCCAAGAGTTTGTCGATGTAAACGGACTTAAAAATGTGCGTTTTTACGATTGGATGGATCAGAAGAACTTGATTCAATGGATCAGCAAATCAGATATATGTCTGGGTGCTTTTGGTGATACACCTCAATCACTGATGACCGTCCAGAACAAGATCTACGAATGCATGGCTATGGGTAAGGCAGTCATCACGGGTGACAGCCCTGCAGTGAGACATGAATTTGAGCATGAGCACGAGATTTTTATTTGTGAGAGGAATGCCAAACAGATTTCACTTGCCATAAGGAAGTTAAAAAGTGCTCAAGAACTCAAAAAGACAATTGCACATTCAGGTTATTTACACTACAAACAAAAAAAAAGCATCTCCAAGTTGGGGCACAAACTAACTTCCTATCTGGATCAGATTAATTAGCTATGCCTATGCAACAAATGCCTTGCTGAAGTGTTAAAAGATATTGGAAAACAATAAGTTGATAAATTACAAAATGATTTCAGTCATAATCCCTAACTTAAACTCACCAATAATCGGTCAAACGATTAATTCATTACTCTGTCAAAATACTGCCTTGCCCTTTGAAATTGTTGTTGTGGGAATGGATAAGTTTGGCATCATTGAACAAATTAATGACGAGCGTGTAAAATTCCTGAGGACGGACAAACCTACACCCCCTAGTATAGCAAGAAACATTGGCGCTAATGCAGCTTGTGGTGATTTCATTGTATTCATAGACGCAGATTGTATTGCCGATGAAAATTTTTTAGAGCAGCATATTGAAGCACACCGAATAAACCAAAATAGCCTTATTGGTGGAGCAGTTCGTTTAAGTGCAGAGAAAAAATATTGGATATTAGCTGATAATGTGTCAACTTTTCATGAAATTTTGTTGCATACAAAACCTGGGATACGAGAAATCCTGCCGTCATTAAATTTAAGCATTCCAAAAAAATTATGGAATGAAATAGGAGGATTTGATCCCACTTTTCCAACTGCAGCTGGTGAAGATGCAGATTTATCATACCGGGCGAGAAAATTTGGCATTAAAGTGCACTTTACTAAAAACGCAATAGTAGAACATCGTCATCAAAGAGGATCTCTAAAAGCGCTTCTAATCCATGCCTTTAATTTTGGCAGGTTTTCATTGAAATTCAATCCTAAATATGAACCATACTCCACGCTATCAAAATTAATTAATGATTATCCAATTTTATTAATAATTTTCTCGCCAGTTTTAGCTTGTAAGGTAATTGTAAAAATTTTATTTAATGAAAGATTGCCATTTCGTTATTGGCATGTTCTGCCTGCTGTTTTTTTGTCTAAAATGGCTTGGTGTTTTGGTGCAAGAAAGAGGATCATAAAGGGAAAGTAGAAAATTTCAACACCCAATTTTCAGCTTATATGTTGCCAGATTGATCACATTTATAAAGATTGATTCTCAAAAAAGGTTATACGACATGAATTTAATATATTTTGGAGATCTTTTAAATTTCATATAGACATGAAATCCAGCTCAGTTTTTGTTGAATTTGTTATTGAATACAATAAAAAAACTGTTGATCCCAAGGTGCTTACGAACAGCAATCCAAAAATAAATGTTAGTTACAATCATTGAAACTGATGTACCAATTGCAGCACCGATCATACCAAATTTTGGCGAAAGGAAAAAATTTAAGATTGCATTAATTAAGGTTGCACCGGAAATTCCATAAACGACAAAGATTTCTTTTTGGGTCATATTTAATAGGAAGCCCACAGATCCAGTTGCAGAATTTATACATTGACCAATCAGTAATATCAGTAAAACGTGATAAGAATCAACAAATTCATTTCCATATGCCAGTGAAAGAATTTGTTTACCCCAAATTATTAATATCATGGTGATTAAAACATTCATAATAAGGATAATGCGTGTACTAATAATTACAAGTTTTTGTAGTTGCTTTATTTCGTTCTTAACATACATACTAGCAAACTGTGGTGCTACTACTAAATTAATTACTTGTAATGCAAAGGATGCTAGTATTGAAAAATTTACAGCCACTTTGTATAAACCGACCTCTGAAGGATTAACAAACAATCCAAGAATGATAAGGCTAGCCTCACTGTTTAGACGGTAAATACCATTGATTCCAGCCAATGGTAAAGCACTTAATATCCAAGCCTTACTACCGATCCCAGGAGTACTATTCTTAATTTCTCTGGGAGTAAAGCTTTTGCATAAAAATATTGTAATGATTAATGTTATACCGACTGACGCGACTTTTAACATCATCGCTTGTTGAGGAGAGATTTCAACTTTCATAAAGTTTGAACTTAGAAGAATTAGAAAGATCAAAACTCCTGGAATGATGATCTGTTCTGGTAATTGTCCCAAAATCACTCTTTTCATTCCCATTAACTGAGATCCATGTAAGTGAACATAGGAGAGTAGAAAAACTAATATCAGCCCCCAAAAAAAAGTTAATAGATGCTCTTGAATAAATGATTTCTCAAATAAAAAATACAAAATTATTGATATACAAATAATAAATAAGTTGAAAGCGGTAACAATTTTAAATGCCCATATCCACAATCCTCTGATGTTCCCCCAATTTTGGATTGCAATGTTTTTGGCGGTTTCTCTTAATACAAGGATAGGGATTCCAAATTCCGCTGGAATAGTCAAAATGGCAATTAGTGATGAAATATAACTAAAAACACCCCAGTTTTTTACACCTAATACTCTGACTAATACTATTCCCATTAAAAATGTGAGTAATATGTGTAAAAATCTAATTATTAAACCCTCAAAACCATCACGAATTAGTTTGGATTTCAGATTGTTTTTTGTAAGAAGTTGTTTAAGATCCAAATTTTTTATCATGAGAAAAAGGTTTAACTTAAAAATTTTATTCCTTTTTTAATTAATTACAATAACTATACCCGATTAGTCAGTTTTACTTATGCTAAATTCCTTAGATACAAAACAATTACATAAAAGAGTATGATAAGTATTGGACCGGTAATTATATAATGACCAAGCATTAATAGTTTTTTTATGCTTAAGTTCATTTCCAAAAAAAGGGTGTTATCATTCGTTTGTTAAAATTATAAGACTCTAGTAAGCTGCGTTTTGATTACAATATGGTTTTATGTTTCTGGACCGTAGCTAGTCATATGTTAAAATTTTAATTGATTTTACTAAGAATTGAGAAAAGGAAGAGGTTTTATTTACTCTCAATAGTAAAGATTGATGAGTTAAAAAATGATTAGAGAAGAAAAATCTAAATCTGTTTGGGTAGTTATACCCACGTGGAATCGAAAGGTTGATTTATTGGAATGCATAGATTCGGTTCAAGCATCTAATATTCCTGAAGTGGGGATAGTTGTAATTGACAATAACTCGGCAGATGGTTCTGCAGAGGCAGTTCGAATGCGTTTTCCTGATGTGCACTTGGTTGCACTTGATAAAAACACTGGGGCAGCATTTGCTTCAAATCGAGGTTTTGATTTAGCACTTAGAGGGGGAGCGGATTTTATCTTAAGACTTGACTCAGATGTAATCATTGATCCGACATTAATATCGGAATTGGTAAGTCAATTTAAAAAGTTGCCAGATGCAGGCATGCTTTACCCTAAAATCCTTCGCTATGATAGACCCGATACGATCTGGTTTACTGGTGCAAAAAGCCACCCATTCTTATTGGTCAACAAGGTAGACAATCTTAATGTTAAGGATAATGGTAATCAGCAAATCACTGAAGTGGATTATGTTCCATCTGCCGCAATTATGGTATCTGCTGAAGCGCTTAGACAATCAGGTGGATTTGATGAGATTTACTTTGTCTACTCAGAGGATTTTGACTTATGCTTACGGTTAAGAAAATTTGGTTACAAAATTTATTACATTCCTAATGCTAAAGCGTGGCATAAAATCGGATCAGATAAACTCAGCCGTTGGGGTATTGAACAATTCTACAGGGGTAGAATATTATTCTACCGTCGAAACACATCAGGGTTACATCGTTTTTTCCTCTCGGTTTATGCTTTTGTTTATGTTTTTTACCGGACAATTATTAAGAACGAGCCCTTGCTACCTGCGCTTAAAGGATTACGGGAAGGATGGAGACAATCATGACTCTGCCTAATTTTCTCGTAATTGGAGCAGCAAAATCTGGAACAACAGCTTTATACCGATATTTACGTCAACACCCCGAAATATTTATGAGCGACCGAAAAGAACCGCATCATTTTTCTTACACAGAAATCACAAAAAATACGAATGGTCCTAGTGATTATATCCGTTCAGCTATTACAGATTTTGAGGAATATGAACACCTTTTTGATAAAGTGAACCATGAAAAGGCTATTGGAGAAGCATCCCCCACTTATATTTATGTGCCTGGAACGGCTGAAAGGATATTTAAGAAGGTGCCAAATACACGCTTGGTTGCAATTTTAAGAAATCCAGCAGATCGAGCGTATTCTGCCTATATGCATCTTATAAGAGATGCACGGGAGACAGTCACAGACTTTGGAGAAGCTTTAGCTTTGGAGGAAGAAAGGATAAAAAATAATTGGGGTCCAATTTACCATTACACAAACGCGGGTTTTTACTATGAGCAATTGACAAGGTTTTATAAAGTATTTCCAGCAGATAAGATAAAAGTATTTATTTATGATGATTTTGTCAGTAAGCCTTTTCTGGTAATGCAAGAGCTTTTTAAATTTCTCGAGGTGGATTATTCATTTATACCTGACACATCTTCAAAACCTAATGTTTCGGGTAAACCACGCAATAAATCCTGGCAAAAAATTATGGACACTTTATTTGCTAAGCCCAATCCCATTCGATCAATATCGCGGAAAATTTTTTCTGAAACACTACGTTGGCGTGTTACTTCATATCTTCGCAATATGAATCTTGAAAGAGAATCAATATCTGATTTGCACCGTGCAGCGTTGAACAAAGTGTTCCGGGAGGATATCCTAAAACTCCAGGAATTGCTAAATAGAGATTTGTCAAATTGGTTACGCCAGTGACTCTCCCTTTTGATCAATTAATGATCAATAAATCCACTTACTTCACAAAGTTAACCCTAAGGTATTATGGAAAAAAATAATAAAATAAGCAATAATGTAATCAAGATAAAAGCAAATTAAATATAAATGGAGGTTTATATGAAAAAAATTTTTGTTGGTCTTAGTATAACTATTTTGTCAATTATGTTGTTATCAGGCGCGGTAACAGCGGCGCTACCTGGTGCTGGTTGGTGGACTTTCTACCAAGTGCAGAATGTAGGAACAACTGATGGCAATCTAATGATGGTTGCGTATGACAGTGCCTCCTCGACCACCTATGACAGTGATCAATTCACATTTAGTCCTGGTCAAGCGCTAGCATACCATCCTGGCCTTCCACCAACCTATCCATCTGGGGATCGAATTGGCTTCACGACCGATCTCCCCTCAGGCTTTGAAGGCTCAGTTGCATTGTCTTCAAGTGTTCCTGTTGTTGCAATAGCAAACCTTGGTAACAATCCTAGTGGTTCAGTTGGTGTGACTGGTGGAACAGCTTCGGCTTTCTATCAGGGTGTTGGCAGCGATTTTACAGATACTGTGTTAAGCTTCCCAACCTTAAAACATAATTTCTATGGACAGACTACAACTTTTTATGTTCAGGCTGCAGGTGCTGATGCTGATGTTACAATTACTTACACAGTCGGTACAGATACTTATTCGCAAACAGAATCAATTGGTGCCAATCAGATGGTAATGTTTGATCCTGCTGGTGCTGGTGTACCTGCCAATGTGCTTGGCGCTGCAACAGTGGAATCCACTACCGGTAATATTGCAGGTGTTGTTGTAGAGCATCCCCATACTGGCGCTCCTGCCAAGTTTGCTCTTTCAACGCGCGGTTTAACAGCTAATGACACTGATACAGTACTGGCTGCCCCAACCATTAAGAACGCATTTTACGGTGGTACAACTGGTTTCTCAGTACAGAATACTGGCTCAAATGACGCAATGGTTGAAATCACATTGACGGTGACCAATGCAACTGATCCTAGCCTAATTGGTGATGTGTTTACTGATACCGAAGTTATCCCCGCTGGCGGCTCAACTGTATTTAATCCTACCAGAGGCAATCTTGGTGGAATGCCTGCTGGTACATTTGCGTCTGCAGTTGTTGAATCGCTTGACGATGCAACCTATGATCCTCAACCACTTGCAGGTACTGTGAATGAAACCAATGCCATGGGTAAAGCAGTTTATACTGCTTTTGCACAGAGCAGTGCAACAACAGATATTGGCGTTCCACTGGTAAAAGAAATGTTCTCCAATAACACAACAAGTGTAGCGGTTGTTAACGTTGGTTCTGCTCCAACCATAATCTATGCTTCATACACAGACCAGAATGGTATCCTTCGTGAATTCCATACTGTTGATCCTGTTGCACCTGGAGCTGCGGTTAACTTCTTTAAGGTTTATTCCAACCCTGGCGGAAAGTTCACTGGTTTGGCTGACTTCAGCGTACTGCTGGGTACTAAGAACAGCGTCACGTTCAGTGGCACTGAGCCAATCGTAGCAATTGCACAAGAATCAGATCAAAAATCATCTGATGGCATAATTGATGTCAAGAACTACGAAGGTTTTTCGCTTGATTAAAGTTGTTTTTAACTTTGAAACGAGCCGTTCTGATTGAACGGCTCGTTTTTTTATTATATAATACACATTACTGTAAAAATTGGAGTCTAGTATAATGAAAACCAAAAATAATCTTTTACTAATCTTGATATTAATTATTGCGCTGTCTGCTTGTAAACCAAAGGATGAATCTGAGGATCCATTAAATGCACCCACAAAAAATTTGTCTGAGGTATCTCAGGAAACCAATCCTGAAAATGAGCCTTCTGTTTTGGACACAGTAGTATCTTACCCAATTAATGATGCTGACAATACTTATCCTGTTAGTGTCGAACAGAACACATATCCGATTTCTTATATGTTAAAACAAGGACCGAAATTTACGATTGATGAACCCGTGGTTGTCGATGCTGAGTTTGTGACTGGTACTGGACCGGCTAATGTTCCTATTCGTCTGGTGGATGTTTCTCTGATGGGTAAGGAAATTGGCAAGACAACCATTGGACAAGATGGAGCATTCAGGTTTGAGTTGGATAATACTCTTGTTCCGGGTCACTCAATTGGCTTAATGATTGGTGATTTAAGTAAAACTGATTTTAACTATGATGATTTCATGTATAGCAATGAATACTATGACAAACCCATGATAGGCACGATTTTTTACATAGCTGTTGTAACGAACTAATTATCTCACGACCGGCAGATACAAGTTGTAGATCACTGGCAGACTTATCAATGAGTCAATCATCTGCCCCTCCTTTTCTTCAGTGAGGGCATATATTTTTGTTCCCAGGCTGACTAATCTGGTACTATAAGAAGTAGGGAATTGCAATTCTGACCAGGTTTTCCCAATTAGATAGACACTTTTTGTCGCTTCACTTCCATTATTAATTCCCCCTATAAGATAGATTACATTTAACAACGAAATAGTACCAAAGTCATAACTTGCTGTGGGTAAGGGAATTTCATTTGTCCATGCCGATTCCATTTCAGTGTCTCTTGCTGGAGCATAGCTCTCAATCAAATCCAGCGCTTTTTGCCCGTTCCAGCCGCCAATGACAAAAATTTTGCCGTCAGCCTCTGTCGCGCTGGCATAGGCACGTGCTGTAGGCATGGATGTGCCTTCAAACCACGCATCTTCCATGGGATCATAACGTAAAAGTCTATCAAGCGCTCTGTTTCCATCCCATCCGCCAAAAAGATACATTTGTCCTTCAAAAGCTGCTAAGGCATAACCACTTATGTTACAAGGCAGTGCAGCTTTCACTTCCCAACTGTCCTTACGCGGATCATAAACTTCTAAAGTGTTAGTTTGTTGACCGTCAACCAGTTGACCGCCCGGCACATAAATTTTCTCACCTAACAACACTGCAGACACGTGGGTAACTAATGTGGGTTTATCGTTCAGGCGTGTCCAGGTATCTGTCTCCGGGTCATAGCGCTCAACCAATCCTGATGGTCCTTCTTTAGTCTCTCCAGCGATGGCAAAAATCGCATTATTATAGGCAACTACCGCTAATCCACTGCGGGCTTCGGGTAGCGGAGCTAATTCTTGCCAGCGGTCAATCGAATTGATTGTCATATCAGGGTTAACGGTGGGCTGAAGAGGGGATAATACTGGTGAATTAGCAAATAAGATAGCTAATCCTGTAATTATTATCAATACAAGTGGTATAGTTGACCACCAAAATTTTTTCCAAAGCTTTTGCCAACGTGTGGGTTCTGGAGGGGGGATCAAGATTGTTTGAATCTTGGGTTCTGGATCAGGACCAGGGGATCTAATAACTCCTTGTTCAATAGCGTACAACGTAGCTTCTGTACGTGAAGAAACTCCTATCTTTTCAAATATATTGCGCATATGCACTTTTACAGTATTAATACTGATAAAGAGCTGAACAGCAATTTCTTTGTTGCTTTTTCCTTGAGCTACAAGCGTTAATATTTCCAGTTCTCGTTGACTTAATTCTGCTTCATTCATATGATTAATAAAGTAAATTTGTTAAAATGTATCATAATTCAAAAACGTCATAATTTACAAATGATGCGCCTGCTAATGTTGTTGTTTACTTCCAAACATGTTTTTCTAACAAGAAACATTATAATTGCTGTGATTATGGATAAAAAATTATAGATACCTTTGTGCTATCGCGAAATAGTTAGTTGGCCGAAACTGCTCATAAATCTCGTTGTAGTTTTTAATCTTAACCAATAATCCCGAAGGAGTAATTCTAAATAAAGTCATCCTTTGCTTTAATAAAAAATTATAAAAGTCTTTGAAGAAAAACCTTGAATCAATATTGCTTGCCCCAAACTCAAAGCTTATCATATCAATAGCTTTATTTGTTAGCATATTTATTGCCCCTTGGAGTGCCTGAAATTCATGTCCCTCGATATCAATTTTTAATAAATTAATGTGATCGATACCCTTTGCAATACAGAATGAATCAAGAGTCTGAATAATCACAGTTTCTGAAATTGTAAAGGGAATATTACGGTGATCAAGATTGCGTTTTGTCAGTGATGAAAGTTCTGATCCCTTTTTGTCAAACCATAACTTTCCAGAGCCGTTGTAATCACTTATTGCAATATTATTTAAATGAATATTTTGAGAAACAGTAGCTTCTTGTTTTAACAATTTAAATGCAGATTCGCTTGGTTCAAAACAATAGATATTGCAGTCCGTGATTGGTATGAAGGATTGAATTAAGGCGAGATATTGACCCCTATTTGCTCCAACATCAAATATTACATAGGGCGCAGAGATTTTTCTTTTCAAAACATTAAAAACAGTTTTTTCGCCACTTTTATATAATTCTCCTCCAGATCCAATGCCCATTAGAAATTGGGAGAATCTCATAACAAATTCAAGAAATTTTTGGGCTGGCAGTGTTCCTGTTGCCCAAATGAATAATTGGATGATTACATTTTTGAGCATAAATCCTCAATTTATCAATTTGGTTTGTTAGACAATTTTATCCTATAAATCAAGTCCCCCTAAATAGTCCTTATTATTTTAAGATTACAGGAATGTAAAATTCTTCAGGGAAAGGATCATATAAATTTCCTGAAGTGTAATAAACTTGCCCCTGTCCGCCAAATTCATCAGTTTCCTCAGGCAGCCTGGGTCTACCACCTTGAGTAGCGCTGTCCCAATTAATTGCTACATCTTTGTAAGTAATGTCAACAGAATACCCAAAACAATACCCATTGGTCGGGCAATAAAGCGTATTTTGACCAACAACCATAAAATGCACATGATGTGCGCTGCTAGCGCCAGTATCATCCACCAAGGCAATCTGTTGCCCTTGCAAAACAGGCGCTCCGATTTGTTTTAACTGCGGAGGAACGCTGTTATTCGCAATATGAAGGTAAATCTGATAGGTCCAGGGGGTAGTCGTACGATCTTGAATGGTGATGCTGTTGGTACAGCTTGAGTCTCCATTCGCGCAGGTATCCTTCCATCGATACACATAACCTGCCTTTGCCGCCTTAAGAGGGAACATGGTTCCATCTGCATAATCAAAGGCATATCTGCAAGCAATAATTGGATTGCAAGATGTGTGAGAAACAGACCAGGTTAATCGCTTAGTTAATCCAGCCTGCCATGGTAAGTAATAACCACCATAAACTGTGCCTGTATTAATGTTCTTTATATCTTCAGGTAGTGAGTTTTGCATCACCTCATCTAAAAATCTAAGCGAACTTTTTTCCAAAACTTCTTGAAATAATGGATCACCCTCAAGCAGAATGTACCAATGGCTCTGAACCAACCAGGAATTGAAAGCAAGCACCCGTCTTGGTTCAGTGCCGATCACTGCACTTGTCTCTTTATTGATGGGAGCTAACCAGATTAACGCTTTGTGTTGATCAGCACTAAACTGTATCTGATCGATCGCCCAATAATATTTCTTCCAGGTGCCTTCTCGCTCATGAACAACTTTTAAAACCTTTTCCCTTAAGTCAGCTTCTTTGGCTTGGGTATAGGAAGGTAATGTTCCAGTTTCATGCGGCACATAATCCGCCTGTACCTGGTCAATTGAGCCGTTAATGACCGCAATTCCTACCAGAAACACGGTAATCAAACTAATTAATACCGTTGGAACCAACCATGCATACGGTTTCCTGCGCTTCTTGGGCGAATTCTCCATAGAATATGTTACTGATTTTTTTTGATTCATAATACATAAGCTCCCATTCTAATCAGGTTAACCTTCCTGCGAGCAACACCTGATTAAGATGACTACGATCATTAAATTGCAAGTTTCATGCCAAACAAATGGATAGCTATCCTTGTTATTTAAGGGATATCGCCTTGTTGCCAATCAAGTTTTTCATTGATAGGTACAATAACTGGTAGAATGGTTCTGAGCCAGGACATTGTATCCACTCCAGGGGCCGATTTGAACAGCAGCT
>CAZJLN010000032.1:0-15549 GCA_964546745.1 uncultured Anaerolineaceae bacterium | reverse complement strand
AAGCGTTCCACTATCAGGCGATTCTAGCCCAAAAATTAATCCTGCCGTTTCACTTCGGCCCGATCCAACTAAACCCGCTAATCCAAGAACTTCTCCAGAATGAAGCTCCAGATTCAATGGGTTAATACTCTCAACTCTGCCAAAATTCTCTGCTTCGAGTACTTTCTCATCTTGAATTTTGGTAGCTGTTTCTTCCTTGATTTTTGACATGTCATCCAAAGCGGTCAGAGTTCTGCCAATCATTTTCGTTATCAGTTCCATTTTTGGCAGAGTGCTTGTCTCGTCACAGCTGATTAACTTTCCATTGCGTATGACTGTAATTCTGTCAGAAATTTCATAGACCTGATCAACAAAATGTGTAATAAAAATAATGCCAACCCCTTCGGATCTCAACTTCCGCATGACAGAAAATAGTTGATCTACTTCATTTCTGGATAGACTTGACGTTGGCTCATCCAGGATCAAGACTTTTGCTGATTCAATTTCAAGTGCACGTGCGATAGCAACCATTTGTTGGATAGCTACTGAGTAAGAACCTAAAAATCGTGTAACATCGATGTTAATATCCAAAACTCGCCTTAATATTTCCGAGGCTTGGCTGTTGGTTTCTTTCCAATCAATTCGCCCAAACCTCATGGGCTGGCGTCCTATTAAGATGTTTTCTGCCACGGATAGATTTGGGCAGAGATTAACTTCCTGGTAAACGGTGCTAATGCCTAGTGTTTGTGCATGCATAGGCGAACGTATCACTGTTTCCTGCCCATATAAAATAATTCGACCATGGTCTGGCTTTTCAACACCGGTTAAGACTTTGATCAGGGTTGATTTCCCCGCACCATTACCACCCATCAGGGCGTGTACTTCCCCAACTCTGAGATTGAAATCGACTTTATCAAGTGCCCGAACACCTGGAAATGACTTGCTAATGCCAATCATCTCAATAAGGTAATTGTTTTCAGGTTTACCTTCCATTATCTCCGCCGGATTTTGGGGGAGCAGCGATTATACTGCCCCCCCAACTTTTTATTCTGCAATACTGATGTTTATCAATTATTAAGGCTTAATATTTCCTACCATCAGCAATGGTTTGTAGGTTTGGATCAGTTGCTCTGAATACATCCTCTTGTGAGGGGATCCACTCGGGGAGAACTTCACCATTAGCTGCCTTGAGTGCAGCTTCGAACACCTGGGGTGCCAGTAGGGGATTGCATTCTACAGTTACGTTAAGCGTACCATCCAGCATGGCTTTAAATGCACCAGCAGTTGCGTCAACTGACAAGACCTTAACATCCACACCAGGGACAAGCCCAGCTTCTTTCAAAGCTTCAATGGCGCCAAGCGCCATCTCATCATTCTGCCCAAATATCGCTTGTACGTCAGTGGTCTCTTTCAACCATGCTTCAGTGACTTGTTTTCCTTCAGTAATAGACCAGTTGGCAGTCTGTGACTTTGTGATGGTTAATCCACATTCGCCCATAGCCTCGCGGAAACCTTGGCCACGATCTTTTTCAGCAGAAGAGCCAACATTGCCCGTTAATTCCCAAACATTTTTCTTCTCGCTGCCTTCAAGCATAGCACAAATTTCCCGAGCAGATTTTCTTCCCTCTTCTACAAAGTCAGCTCCAATGAATGTTTCGAAGAGATTAGCTGGTGCATCGATACGGCGGTCTTGAATGACAACGATTTTGCCTGCAGCGTATGCATCTTTGATGAGCTGTTCCCAACCTGTTGTTTCTAGGGCTGAAAGGACAACAACATTAACTTCTGGATCCTCATTGAACTGTTGGAATCCAGCCACTTGTTTTGCTAGCTCATTCTGAGAATCATAGAATTTTAATTTCAGTCCAAGCGTTGCAGCGGTTTCGTTAAACGATGCTGTGTTGGCTGCTCGCCATCCACCTTCTGAGCCTGTCTGCAAGAACCCAACCACAAGATCACTATACTTGCAGTTTGGTGCGCAGGGAAGACCTGAACCTTTGCCTCTCTCCTTGACTGGTTCCTCAGTAGCCTCAACAACACAGGCACTTAGAATCATTGAAAGGAGAATCACAAAGGCAAACAACTTGACAATACTTTTCTTTCCGAACATCTTTTTCTCCTTAATTGATTGTTTTAGATTCTTGTTTGATTTGACGATTTTCCGACCAATTACTTGATCTGGTTTTGGGATCGACAGGATCCCGTATACACAAAAAAAACTCCGATTAACCTCCTTTATTGAACTAAACTAGAACTTTCACGGATAATTAACTTGGGTTTTATGGCAAGATATAGTGGACTTTTGTCAACATTTTTTCCTTCAACCAGCTTTACAAGCTCTTGAACCGCAATCGACCCTAATTCATTGAGATTTTGGTGAATGGTCGTGAGCGGGGGTGCATAAAATTCAGATTCTGGAAGACCGTCAAATCCCACAACAGCGAGATCTTGCGGGATGCGTAATTTCATCTCACATGCAACTTGAAAGGTGCTGAGCGCCATCTGATCGTTCCCGACAAATACTGCATCCATTTCAGGATAGGTTTTTAACAAGTAATCAATAGCTATTCGACCACTTCTAGATGACCAGTTTCCTTCGGTGGTCATGTATGGGGTGGCTTGGATACCTGCTTCAATAAGTGCATCTTTCCATCCCCGCATTCGTTCTCTGGCCTCCCACCAATCCAGAGGTCCTGAGATATGCCCAATATTCCTTCTTCCTTGCTGTAGTAAATGCTCTGTTGCTAGCTTCGCTCCATAGTAATTATCAATAGTGACGATTGATAGGTCTAGCCGCTTCTCGGTTGTCAAAAAGATGATAGGAACGTTTACCTTGGCTAGGATGTCTTTGATAAATTCTCGGTTGGTACCAATTTGAGGAGCAGCCCAAATGATTCCATCGACCTGATGGGCGAGAAACCAAGTAAAGATAGGTTGAATTTCATTGGCTGTGAAACTTGATAGTTCTTTTAGCAAAAGCCCATATCCGAGTTTTTCAGATTTTTCTGTAATGCCACTTAAAGTTGTGGATGGACCTATGAACTTGAGTCCAGCAGTAAGGATTCCAAAGTTATAAGTCCGTTTCTGGCTGAGGCTACGTGCGATAGCACTGGGACGATAATTCATTGCCTCAATAACTTCTAGAACACGTTCTCGAGTATCCTCAGCGACATCTGGTCGGTTATTTAAGACTCTTGAAACCGTTTGTCTGGACACACCAGATTTTTCTGCTACCTCATTGATGGTTGGTTTATTTGGCTTGTTCATTTAATTAATAAACCTTAGAATATAATGATGATA
Source organism: uncultured Anaerolineaceae bacterium (assembly GCA_964546745.1). Lineage (GTDB taxonomy): Bacteria > Chloroflexota > Anaerolineae > Anaerolineales > Anaerolineaceae > CAZJLN01. The sequence continues at coordinate 12,270 of CAZJLN010000032.1, read as the reverse complement.
TCGGTACCGTGAACGCTACCGTGAACGTTCACATCTATAATGTAGCAAATTAAAGTGAAATTGTCAAGAGGTAATTTATTTATCCTAAAAAAAAATTAAATGAGAATTAACGATAGAAGTTGAGTGGAATGTTTGATTGATTGGAATAAAAAAGGGAGACATTGTTGCTCCCTAATTATTAATTTCTATTTTACGCAAAGAACTTATAAAACTATATATCGATTGAAAGGTACCCCGGCCCTTCATCGAAAAATGCTCGGTTTCTGGCAATATCCTCTGTTAAGTTCACAATTTCCCCGCTTTCTAAAATTCTCACTGCTGGAAGGTGCACAGGCTCTCCCTCATAGGTAAATCCATCAAAATGGTCTTCAAAACCAGTTTCTCCTTGAATGCCACACAAAACTGCTCCACCTCTTGCTTGATAAGCAAATGGTACATCATGCAGTGTAAATATCGCCCCAACTGGACATTCTGGAATGCAAGCGCCACAATCAATGCAGGTATTGGGATCAATATAAAAAATCGGATATTGTTCCTGGGGCTTTCCAGGTACAATACACTCAACTGGACAAACTGCCACACATCCACCATCGCGAACACACAAACTTGTAATTACATGCGTCATATTCACTCCAAAGATTATAATTGGGATACTATAATAACATATAAAAAAAGACCTTGACTTCTACCTCTTCTCAAAATCGCTTCTTTCATTTTTTTACCTTAATATTTGGGATTCTATTTGTCTCAACCGCCGCAATTCTGATTCGATTTGCACAAAAAGAAGCATCCAGCCTGATAATATCAGCCTATCGCATGACCTTCTCTACCCTCTCTTTGGGAATCTTACTCCTGATCAAAAATCCCCGATCTCTTAATCAATTCACACAGAAGAAGCTTCTCCTCGCATTCCTCTCAGGTACACTTCTAGCGTTTCACTTCGCTAGCTGGATCACCTCGCTTGAATATACAAGCGTAGCAAGCTCTGTTGTCCTAGTGACAACAACGCCTATTTGGGTGGCTCTTTTCTCATTTTTTATTCTAAAAGAATCAATTGGAAAAAAGCTGATCCTTGGACTTGTTTTTGCAGTTATTGGAGGCATAATTACAGCCTCCAACGAGATATGCAGTTTTCAAGCTGGTCAGCTTCTATGTACCCCACTTACCGGTTTGTTCTCCTCGCGATCTATGTTGGGTAATGGATTAGCTCTTTTAGGAGCTTGGGCTGCTGCGGGTTATATGCTCATTGGAAGAAAATTACGCGCAAATACCGACATTCTGCCTTATTCATTTGTTGTCTATGGCTTTTCTGCAATTCTCCTGGATCTTACGGTCATAATTCGTGGAGAAAATCTTTACCTTTACTCCTCTCAGACCTGGATAATTTTGCTACTCTTAGCTTTAATTCCCCAGTTGCTTGGACACACAATCTTTAATTGGTCGTTGAAGTTCCTTCCTGCGACCATTGTTTCCACTGCCCTTCTTGGTGAACCCATCGGATCGACCATAATAGCCTATTTTCTATTAAAAGAAACGCCCACTCTTATTGAAATAGTGGGCAGTGTTTTTATCCTGACAGGTATTACATTGGCGGCAGTTTCAAAACGGTCACCTAGTGGGGTTTGACCTCCCCTGTACTCTGTAATTCTAATTCAGCTTGAATGGCTTCCTTCATTTTTTCTGGCAGTCGTCCGTATAGTAGGTTAGTCTCATATAAGCGTGATTTGATAAATCCATTCAAATCCCCTGCTCTAAAGCGCCAAGACCAATTCCCGCTTGCAGCTCCTGGCAGGTTCATGCGCGCATCAATCCCTAAAGACAACAGGTCTTGTAGGGGTGCAACAACTTTCGCTGCGACGGATTGCCATAGTACCCTGATCATAGACCATGAAATGTCCTCTCCTGAGACTGCCAAGTACCGCCGGCAGAAATCTTTCTCTCGATCACTGGCAGCGTCATACCAACCTCGAGCAGTGTTATTGTCATGTGTGCCAGTGTAAGCATAGCAGTTCACCGGATAATTATGAGGTAGAAATGCATCGTCTGCATCACTTGCAAATGCAAATTGGAGGATCTTCATCCCTGGCAAATCGAAAGAATCTCGAATATCGATCACACCGTCAGTGATTACCCCAAGATCCTCTGCAATGATGGGTAAATCACCCAGTTGTGACTTGACAGCCTTAAAGAAGTCATGTCCTGGTCCCTTGACCCATCTCCCAATCTCAGCTGTTGGATTTCCAAATGGCACCTCCCAATAAGCTTCAAATCCTCTGAAGTGATCCAGTCGGATAATGTCCACCATCTTTAATACTGATTTGATTCGTTCTAACCACCAGGCATAACCATTTGCCTTGTGGTTTTTCCAGCGGTATAGCGGATTGCCCCAAAGCTGTCCAGTCCTTGAAAAATAATCTGGAGGTACTCCAGCTACTACTGTGGGTCGGCTGTTCTCATCCAAATAGAACAAGTCCGGATTGGACCATGCATCTGCACTATCATATGCGATCACAAACGGTATATCGCCAATGATTCGAATTCCTTTGCCATTGGCATAAGCTCTGACCTGGTTCCACTGTTTGAAAAACAGGTATTGCCGGAACATGTGCTTCTCAACCTGGTTATGCTGCTTTTGTTTAAAATTTTCCAACGCTTCAGGTAGACGTTTTCTCAAGCCCTCTTCCCAATGATCCCAAGATTGACCTCCCTCAGCTTCTTTGATCGCCATAAAAAGGCTAAAGTCATTTAACCAGCCAGAATTTTCCTCAATAAACTGATCAAATTCAGCTCGAAAGACTTTCTTGCGAGAACGTTTGAAGTTTACGTAGGCTCGGTCGAGAAGGGTATTCTTCCAAATAATTGCGGGTCCGAAATCTACATAACCATACGGAAACGTAGGTCGATCTGCCAGATCACTGCTTTGTAGCAAACCTTCATCTAAAAGGATTGCTGGAGAGATTAAATACGGATTACCGGCTATGGCTGAAAAACACTGATACGGAGAATCTCCATAACCGGTTGGACCTAGTGGAAGTATTTGCCATAATTGACAGCCTGTCTCTGTCAAAAAATCGATCCAGGCAAAAGCCTCTGGTCCAATATCCCCGATACCATCCGATCCAGGAAAACTGGAAGGGTGTAACAAAATCCCTGCTTCACGTTTTATATCCATGCTGATCCTTTTGATAAGATTAAGAATGTATTCCTATTACAACCGTACCTTCGATGAGGATGAAAGGTAGACCAAATTTCCATTTATTTTGTTTCCATCATCCCCGATCTTCGGTCCATCGGTCTTTATCCAATTATTTTTCTCACGATATGAAAATAATCATCGGTTACCACACCAAAGCCAGAAAGGCCTAAGATATCTAGTAATTCTTCCAATATTTTAGATTTTTGCACGGCATCTTGACGGCTCCAAGTTCTGCTCTTGACCTCAACAAAATGACCTAATTTTGGTTTTTTCAGGGTATCCACATTGATAAAGAAATCAAAATCCTTATAGCTAATTAAGAAACGTTTGCGATACTTCTCTATCTCCAGTTCATCAGTCGGTTGGAAGTATTCCCGATAGAATCTCAGGCTCTGTGTTGCCGGGGCAAAATACCGGCTTCTCGAGAGCATAACTCCCTGTTCTAATGGATTCTCCGTGTTTTGACCGATCAATGTCAGGCGCGACCGCACATTCGTAATTTCTTGCTTTTGGTCAAGGAACTCATCTTCGCGATACCGTAACACACCTTGGTCTTCTTCTTCGAACATAAAGTATGTATCAAATTCATGATAATGTCGTGTACGTTCAATTCTAATCTTCGGATTTTTCAAAGCCATGAGCACGTCTTCAACCTGATCGATCTTAATCTTGCACTGGATCTCAAAGCTTTCCTCTTCCATCGCTCCACCAATGGCAATAAGTTTCGAAAGCACAGATTTTTCCCTGCTGGTTAAGAATCGGTCTATCTTCTCTGCTAAAATTACCCCTTCACGCAAGCATGCTTTCTCATCTAAGGTTAACAACTGCTTGTTTTGCATCAGCCATTTTCCATTGACCATCACATCTGTAATGTCAGTTGACTTTGCAGCAAAGACAATTTGTGCGTATATCCCATTAGGATCGCGTCTAAATCTTGGGGAATTGTGCACTCCGCTAATATCCATCAAAATCAAATCTGCTCGTTTACCAGCGACTAATGAACCTGTTAAGTCCTCGATATGTAAAGCCTTGGCTCCCATGCTCGTGCACATTGCCAGAGCCTGACGCGCAGGTAATGCAGTGGGATCGCTTGTAGTTGCTTTGGCGATGAATGTTGCCAGTCGCATTTCCTCGATCATATCTAGATCATTGTTCGAAGCCGTACCATCCGTTCCAATCCCCACATTCACTTGCAGTTCCAACATTCTGGCAATCGGAGCAAATCCCGAAGCAAGTTTTAAATTAGAGGATGGGTTATGTGCCACGCCAACATTAGAATGCTGCATAGAACGAATCTCTCCCTCGTCCACATGCACACAGTGTGCTGCAATGACCTTCGCATCAAATATTCCATTCTTTTTGATGTATGGTACAACAGGCATGCCTGTTTCGTTGCGTAAATTCTCTACTTCTAAGGCTGTCTCTGACACATGCGTATGAATTGGAACATCATATTTCAGCGCAAGCGCTGTTACTTCCTGAAGGATTTCAGGGGTAGTTGTGTAGACTGCATGCGGTGCAAGTGTCGGTATGATCAACGGATGATCCTTCCACTTGACAATAAAAGCTTCTGCCCGTTGCATTGCTTCCTCATAGGAAGATGCATCTGGTGCAGGGAATTTCATAACTGACTGTCCTGGGAGTGCACGCATACCAACTTCTACGGTTGCCTCTGCCACATCATCCTCAAAGTAATACATATCAGCAAAGCATGTCACTCCTGAACGGAGCATCTCTGCACAGGCAAGTTTTGTCCCCAAACGTACAAATTCTGGCGTGACAAACTCCCTTTCAACAGGCATCATGTAGCCATTCAGCCAAACATCTAACCGCAAATCATCCGCTAATCCCCGTAAAAGGGTCATAGGAACGTGGGTATGTGCATTGATAAATCCAGGCAAAATAACTCGTTTTTCACAATCCAACTTATTTAAAGATTCAAATTCAGCGAATATATCGGCTTCTTTCCCAACACCTACAATGCTGTTCCCCAAAATTGCCACTGCCCCAGGTTCAAATATTGAGAATTCCTCATCCATACTTACCACAATGGCATTGTGTAAAACTATATCTGCTTTATTCATGTCTCTCCTCTTGTAAAGTCAGAAATCAAATTATTCATCCAGTAGCACCCTTCGAATGGTGTCCATACCCAAGGTAGCCGCCCACTGCGGTGCATTTCCTGCAGGGCCATCATAAGATCGTAGACGATCTGTGAATGTCTCATCAATTAAAACGGATAAGAATAATTCTTGATGATCCTTACCTGGGGTCAACTGTATTCCTAAAACCATATCGACTTCATCCCGACTGTTGTATTCTTCCATCAATCGCTTAATTGTCTCGATAGAGAGCTGTCCGTCCAGCCATTCTCCCCAAATGTGATTTGGGCAGACTGCCTTTAGGTTTCCTAAAATCGTGTTATCCAATCCGCATTCAATGATTGCTAGGCCATAATTCTTGTCAATCAATATGCCTGCAACAACCTTTTCTAAAGTCTGATCATCAGTACCGAAAATATTATTGCCCAGTTTTTCAAATAAAACTTCACTGATTGGTGCAATCATTGCATCCGCATCCTTAACGGAAGGTGCCTTAGCTGTGATGCGAATATCTGTTTGTCCTGGGTGTGCCAGCAAACCTACCGTTGGGTTGGTTAACTTTTCCAGATCTCCAATAATTTCATCAATACTCGATTCCCCCAAAGAAGCGGTATGGATCACCTTGGCTTTAATGATCGTATCCTCAAGAGAAAATTGATGTTTTAAGTAGGCAAGAACGAAATTCTCCATCAAGAATTCCATTTCTCGAGGTACTCCAGGTAAGGAGATGATGCACTTGCCGTTCACGTCTAAAGCAAATGCTGGTGCAGTCCCCACTTTATTTTCAATAACCTGGGCTCCTATTGGAATATAAGCTTGGCGTTTGTTATTTTCAGTTGGCGTACGGGAATAGCGTTCAAAACGCTTCTTGATAACCTCCCAAAGTTCTGGATGATATTCAATCCCAACCCCAACTGCATCTGCTACAGCTTGACGAGTAGGATCATCAACAGTCGGACCCAGTCCACCTGTTGTAATGATGATGTCAGCCCGAGTCAATGCCTCTTGAATAGTTGCAGTGATGCGATGCTGATTGTCGCCAATGGTGGTCAATCTGTAAATATCAACCCCAATATCCCGCAATACACGAGCAATGTATTTGCTGTTTGTATCTTGAATTTCCCCTAACAAAAGTTCTGTACCAATTGTGATGATTTCTGCAATAGCCATTTTTATAGATTATCCTGATATTTATTTAGTATCAAATTGTAATCTAAAATTTCCCGTCTCTACTATAATATACAATGTTTTGGTTAATGGATGAAATGAAAGAGCAGACAAAAAAAGGTAATAAACATAATACGAAAATGGGGAAATGGGGAGAGGAAACCGCTCTCTTATTTCTGCAATCCCAAGAATATATGATTCTTGAACGAAATGTCTACACGCCTTATGGCGAAATCGATTTGCTTGTTAAAAGAAATGATCTCTTGGTGTTTATAGAGGTAAAAACGCGAACTAGTGACCAGTTTGGGATGCCAGAAGATTCTATTACGCCAAAAAAAATGGAGCACATGATCAATGCTGCCGCATCTTATATTCAATCTCATCCTGAATATGACAATGCATGGCAAATTGATGTGATAACTGTTGAAGGCTCTTTAGGTACACCATCCCCGAAAATTACTCACTTTCAGAATGTAGTGTGATGATGCAAAACAAACCGCTTTTACTAGTCTTAATCGGTCCAACAGCATCAGGTAAAACCAGCACCGCAATTGACCTTGCTAAAATTTTAAATTTAGAGATCATTTCAGCAGACTCTCGTTACTTCTATAAAGAGCTAGAAATCGGCACCGCAAAACCTTCAGACTTAGAAAGGGCTTTAGTTCCTCACCATCTTATTAATGTAACTGATCTAAACCATCCATGGAGTTTGGCTCAATTTAAAGCAAAGGCGCTTTGTCTGGTTGAGGAGATAAATAAAAATGGAAAGATACCAATTCTTGTTGGGGGAACTGGTCAATATGTGCGGGCAATCACTGAGGGGTGGGAAATCCCTCCTTCGCCAAAAAGCACAGAGCTGAGAGACCAGATTACTGCTTGGGGTGAAGACATTAGTGCTCTAAAACTGCATCAAAAATTATCAATTGTCGACTCAAAAGCTGCAGCTAATATCGACTACCAGAATCTGAGACGTACTGTACGTGCTCTTGAAGTTGTTTTCTCGTCAGGTATTCGATTTTCAGAACAACGACGGAAATCCAAATCAGTGTTTAAAGTCTTGATGCTCGGAATTAATTACCCCCGTGATGTCTTATACCAAAGGATAGATGACCGTATCACTAAAATGATTCGAAGCGGTTTTGCTAATGAAGTCAATAAATTATTAGAATCAGGCTTTGAATCTAACCTGCGCTCGATTGCTCCAATTGGGTATATTGAAATGATAGATTTTCTTAGAGGACGGTGTACTCTTCAAGAAGCAGAAATGTTAATCAAACGAAAGACAAGGGTTTTTGTGAGACGCCAAGCAAATTGGTTCAAGTTGACAGATCCCCAAATCAAGTGGTTTTCTCCCTCGGATACTTTAATTTACGATATGGTGGAGTATATTCAAAGTGAGATCTATCTAAAATAAAGAGGATTTTGCTTAGAAACAAAACCCTCTTTTGGAATAACCTCTTCCAACTTAATTTGCTATAGCAGGAGTGCCGTTGTTCTTTTCCACGGGAGATGGAAAAATAGCTTCAAATTCTTCCTTGGAAAGTGTTTCTTTCTCCAGTAATTTGTTGGCGATACCGACTAATTCCTCTTTGTATTTCAAAAGGATTGATTTGGCTTGTTCATAAGCATCGTTAACGATTTTTTGAACTTCTCGGTCGATCTTTTCAGCAACTGCCTCGGAATAATCCCTTTGTTCAGAAATTTCTCGACCAAGGAACACTAATTCTTCTTTCTGACCATAAACCATAGGTCCCAGGTCGTCACTCATGCCTAACCTCGTCACCATGCGTCGTGCCAATTTCGTGACATTTTCAATGTCATTAGATGCACCTGAAGTAATATCGTTAAACATGATCTCTTCTGCTGCTCTACCGCCTAGCAAACCAATCATGGTTGCGGTGATTTTTCGTTTTGAATCTAAAAAGCGATCCTCAAGGGGGAGGGCTAAGGTGTATCCCCCAGCCATTCCTCTGGAGATGATAGAAACTTTTTGGACGGGATCTGCTTCAGGCAGCGCTGTAATGACAACGGCATGACCGGCTTCGTGGTAAGCAATGATCTTTTTCTCTTCGTTGCTGATTAATCGGCTTTTGCGTTCTGGTCCGGCAATAACCCGCTCGATGGCTTCTTCAAATTCGGATTGCTCAATTGTCTTTTTATCCCTTCGGGCGGCTAAAATAGCAGCTTCATTAACAAGATTTTCAATATCCGCGCCGACAAACCCTGGTGTGGATCGGGCAATCTCTTCTAGGTTGATCTCAGGAGCAATTGGTTTCCCTTTAACATGGACTTTTAATATTTGTTCTCTACCGCGCATATCGGGTCTATCAAGCATCACGCGTCGGTCAAAACGTCCCGGTCGCAAAAGCGCTGGATCCAAAATATCCGGTCGGTTGGTTGCTGCCATGATAATGACATTGGTATCGGTATCGAAACCATCCATTTCAACCAACAACTGGTTGAGGGTTTGCTCACGTTCATCATGACTGCCACCTAAGCCTGCACCACGATGGCGTCCAACCGCATCAATTTCATCAACAAAGACAATACAAGGTGAATGCTTCTTAGCCTCTGAGAATAAATCGCGCACGCGACTAGCACCGACACCCACAAACATTTCTACAAATTCAGAACCAGAAATCGAGAAAAATGGCACGCCTGCCTCGCCAGAAACGGCTTTTGCCATCAGGGTTTTGCCTGTTCCAGGAGAGCCTACCAGCAATACACCTTTAGGAATTCTCGCTCCTAAGGCAATGAATTTTTGAGGTTCTTTGAGGAATTCAACGACTTCCTGTAATTCTTCTTTGGATTCGTCAACCCCTGCTACATCAGCAAAAGTAACTGTTGGATGTTCGCCGCTGAACATGCGAGCTTTGGATTTGCTGAAAGACATGGCGGCGTTATTGCTTCCCTGTGCCTGCCTGAAGATAAACCAGAAAGCTCCGACTATGAATATCACTGGCAGGAGATAGCTGAGAATGCTTAATAACCCTACCCATGCACTTGGTTGTTTGACTGTTATCTTAAGAGAAGGATCAGTTAATTTCTCGGCAGGGACGCCTAAAAGTGTTAACTGCTCAATGAGGGTAGAACTGGATTCAAATGTGGATTGTTTTTCTTCTCCATTGCGGAAAACAACGGCAAGATTACTCTCATCGATCGTAATTTTGGATACTTGATCTGAATTAATGGCATTGGCTAGATCATTGATTGGAATATCAAAGTCTCCTGCTCTTTGTTGGTTTGAGTTAAAAAATACCATCGCAATAATGGCTATAAATAGCATTATATAGATGATATAAGATTGATTTCGAGATTTCACGTTTTCCTCCGATTTTACCTTTTTAGGTAATACAAAACCGATTATACCAACCAAAGGTACTTGCTACTATACATGCATAGCATTTTTGATGCTTTCTTATGAAACTTTAATAATCACCAGACTTAGGAAGGATCCGAATATTTCAAATCTTCTGGCAGGGAATGGCACATGCCACATCCGACTTTAGGCTCCTTGACCATCTCATGGGTTTTAGAGCAATAAGCTATAATCTTGACTTTCTTCTTTCCTAAAACTTTCCTAACCTCACCACTCAAGATCATATTTGGGCAGGCATTTGCTAGAACAATCGATGGTACAGGGCAGTTTTTGCATAATTCAGGTTGCCAAATTTTTGTCTGGCCAGGTTTATTAAGTAAGCGACAATCCTCTAATTGCTTACCTCTAAAGTAATCTCCGTAGAAGAAAGGACATTCCTGCCCATAATTCGTTTTCATTCAGTTATTTTCTAAACCCTGGTTACATAAGCCCCAGTGCGGGTATCCACACGGATGGTATCAGTTTCATTGACAAAGGCAGGTACTTGAACTTTTAAGCCAGTTTCGGTTGTTACCTGTTTGGTAACGCCAGTAGCAGTGTTCCCACGCGCTGCCGGTTCTGCATTTATGATTTTCAAATCCACACTGGTTGGAAGTTCAATATCCAAAGGTTCGTCTTTAAAAAATGTTAATTTTACTTCTAGATTTTCTTTCAAGTAACCGGCCGATTCTCCCACCAAATCCGAAGGGACAGCGGGCTGGTCAAATGTTTCCAAATCCATAAAATAATAAAAATTATCATCATGATACAAGTACTGAACATTATGATAATCCAGACGGACATCCTGAACCCGATCGCTGGAGATGAAGGTCATTTCAAGGGTTGTCCCTTTTCGCAAATCTCTTGCCTTAATCCGAATGGTAGCTGATCCACGCCCAGGCTTGTTGTGAGCATATTCAAGTACTTTATAAAGGTCGCCTTCAATTTCAAAAGTCACACCTTTTCGTAGTTCGTTTACATCAATCATTTTTTAATCCTCTTTCTACAACTTTCACTTTTCGGTAAATAACGCAACGATTATATATCACTGATCCAAGTTAGGCAAGGCTCTACCCTAAAGGGAGAAAAGACAAATTATTTTTTAGCTATCATCAAAGGTATAATAGCGCAATATATTTATTATGCTTATAAACTATTTTTCGAAAGGTTCTTATGATTACGATATCCCAAATTGACATTAACAACAAATCATCCCGAATGAAGTTTGTGGAGTTCCCCTTTAGGCTTTATGAGAATTGTCCTCAGTGGGTACCTCCTTTCAAATCAGATATTTACATGATGATGAATCAGAAAAAGCATCCCTATTACGATCATTCTATGGCTGATTTTTTTATTGCTGAGCGCGATGGAATTGTAGTCGGTCGAATTGCCGCTTTGATTAACAAACCATTCAATGAATATCACCAAACAAAAGATGCGGAGTTTTATCTTTTTGAGTGCATTAATGATCAGGAAGTTGCAAATGCCTTGTTTGGTAAAGTGGTGGATTGGGCGAAAGCCAAAGGGATGACCAATCTCGTGGGTCCAAAAGGTTTTGGCCCGCTGGATGGTTATGGCATCCAAATTGAAGGATTTGAACATCGCCAGATGATGAATATGATGAATTACAATTTCCCATATTACCAACAATTGGTGGAGAATTTAGGTTTTACCAAGGTAGTGGACTTTGTCTCAAGTTTCATTAATCCCCAAAATTTCGTGATCCCAGAAAAAGTCAATAAAGCAGCCGAAATTGCCATTAAGCGAGGAACCTTTGAGGTGTTGACTTTTAAAAACACAAAGCACCTCAAGCAGTGGGCTCCAAAAATCGGCACTGCTTACAATAAGGCTTTTGTAAAAAACTGGGAATATTACCCTCTCAGCCAAAGGGAGGTCGATTTTGTTGTAAAGAATGTGATCACGATTGTCATTCCTGAACTTCTCAAAGTGATTTTAAAAGATGGCGAGATTGTCGGCTTCGTTTTTCCATTCCCAGATATTTCGAAAGCCATGCAAAAAAATAAAGGCAAGATAGGAGTATTTGACATACTCAGGATCATCAGAGAAATTGATAAGACGGATTGGATTAGTTTCAATGGCATTGGCATCTTACCAGAGTTTCAAGGTCTTGGTGGTAATGCGATAATTTATAAAACCCTTGCCGATGCGGTCAAGGGCAAGCCTCGATTTGTAAATTCAGAGTTTACGCAAGTGGCTGAGACGGCTGTTCAAATGCGCAAGGATCTTGCTAATCTCGGAGTGAGATTTTACAAGAACCATCGCGTGTATCAAAAACAACTCGTTTAAGCACAATGTAACATAGCCAATCATTTCATCCCAGTCAACATCTGAAAAATGAAATATTGGCTGGTGGAAGGAGAGGGAAAAAATAAAGGTTCTGAGCCAGGACATTGTATCCACTCCAGGGGCCGATTTGAACAGCAGCT
>CAZJLN010000031.1:0-15754 GCA_964546745.1 uncultured Anaerolineaceae bacterium | reverse complement strand
GATGAGATGAGACACCACCAAGAGCAGGAGCGCGAGGAACTTCATTGGCGCCACGAGCAGGAACGCGAGAGCATGCAGTACCGCCACGAGCAGGAAAGAAAAGCCCTGGAATTCAAACTGGAACGCGAAGGGAAATGGGAGGAGAAGAAGCGTGAAGTGGAGAATAAAGAACGCGAGTGGAAGGATGAAAAACCGGGCAGAGGTCGCGGTCATGGTAGAGAAGGTCGAAGTTAATAAGCACTAGGCTGGAGAAAAAAATTATAGAATTATCGTCAACTCCTCAACCCGTCGATTGAGGAGTTGTTTGCAATTTCTGCAGGTTGGTATGTGGAAGTATATTTACTCATGGCGCACATCATTCTGAAGTACAGAGCTTGAAAGCAGATTTAGCTGAAATGATACCCATTTTTTCTGCATCATGACAATTATGATATCTTTAGCTACGAGGCATTGAAATCCAAATAATCAGGTTGGATACTTAATAGCACATGGTAGGCTGTGTATTTGGTCGTTCCAGAATAATCTAATAACTCTATACAGTGCGGATTTTGAGCAGGTTGAGGATGGTAGGTTGGATAGCATCAACCAGCCTCTGCTCCGGAACGCCTTGAACTTTGAGAGTGACCTCTCTGACTGAGATGGTGTCGCCTGCAAAGGATGCAAAGGCGATTATGTCACCGCCAGCTTCGTAGATAGCCTGAGTGAGTTTGGCAATGGTGCCTGGCTCTTGGGAGATCTCTGCGGAGAAGCGCACGCCTTTTTGACGAGCACCTAATACTTCCAGGAAGAGGAGGAATAGATCAGTTTCAGTGATGATGCCGACTACATCTTTTCCGCGCATGACCGGCAGGCAGCTGATCTTGTGGTCAGCCATAAGGCGAGCAGCTTCTTCAACAGGCATGTCCTCTGTGGCGGTGGTGACATCTTTGATCATAACGTTTTCCACTTTAATCTTGTCGATCAGGTAATTCAGTTCCCAAATGCTGAGGGAGGTGGCTTTGGATGGGAGGGCGTTTTCGATGTCATTCTGGGTAACTAATCCGACCATTTTATCCTTGTCGACCACAACCAAGTGGCGGATCTTTTCCTGCTTCATCAGGCTGACAGCATCATTGATGGGAAGGGTGGGTGGAACAGTGATAAGGTGGGTTGACATGCGCTTTCCGACGATCATATTATTACTCCTTTACTAATAATGTTATTTTACTCATGGAAGAGGGGATATGCAAGAAGAAAGGTTCAAGAAACAAGATAAAAGAGAGCCGACTGGCTGTTACAATTATGCAATGAGAAGAAAAGACAGGGAAGTTTGTGGGTTTGAGAAAATGCTTGAGATCGTGCGGGCATGCAAGGTTTGCCGGCTGGGGCTGTTGGTGGATGGGGCAGTGTATATTGTGCCGCTCAATTTTGGGTTGTGGGTTGAAGGCGAGCAGCTGCGCCTTTTCTTTCACAGCGCTAAAGAGGGGTTCAAGGTGGATGCGATGCGAACCAATCCACTGGTGAGCTTTGAGATGGATTGCGAGCACGCGCTGGTCGAATCAAACAATGCTTGCGGCGTGGGCTTTGGCTATGCCAGCGTGATGGGTAAAGGCAGTGTGCGCTTTATCGATGATTTATCTGAGAAGCTTGAAGCGCTGCAGGCAATCATGCTACATCAGACAGGACGGGAGTGGGATCTCAGCGGAGTGGATACTGAGAGCGTTTTGGTGTACGAGCTTCAGGTTAGTACAATGACTGGTAAAAGAAGGATTTTTCCAGGCAAGTAAAAAATACTCCCCTGATCATTAGCATGATTTTAGGGAGTTTGTGTTTAATATAACTGATCCAAATGGGTCAGTTTTTTTGTGCGACAATGATCAGATTGTGATTAATCGCGATCGCCCGTTTCAACATATCGGGTCAGTTCGCTTACGGAGAGCTCTTTGATGCCCAGTTTATCGAGGGTGCGCCCCTTGCGCCAGTAATCAGTGCTATGGATGAAGCAAGCAAGGCGGATGATGGCATCGATGCCCCTTACGGATACGCCATAACGATCCGCTAGGGAGGCAATGGGTACCAGACTCATGGGGATCTCCTCAAAGATATAGCGATGGTTTAGAGTGGGAGGAGCTTTGATGCCATAATAGCCGGATTGATTGTGGATGGCTTCATGGAGATTTTCACCGCGGGCATTGTATGCCATTTCCAACCATTCCAGACCTGTGCGAGCACGGATGCCAAGCGAGGAGGCAACGGTGCAGCGTTCCCGATCGAGCACTTCCAAAACATGGGCTACGGAGGGGGTAACGCCGTCAATATAGAATTCAAAATCGCCATGAGTGGCTTCGATCCAACCACTGTTCAGCAGAGCTAGGGCGGGATGGAAGATAGCACCCATGTTATTTAGTCCGGTTTTGAGCACATTGCCGCCATCGATGTATTGAGGATAGGCGGTATGGACGGCTTCAAGGACTTTGCGATTTTGGATGGAAGGCAGAGCAGCCAGTGGAACAGACTCTTTGATACGGAAGATGCGCGCATGACTTGGGCCTTCAGTGCGGCTAGCAAAGATGAAGGTCTCGGCTTCGGCGATGATGGGGTGGGTGATGCAGCCCTGTTGGCGCAGAACTTCTGCAAATTCGATGGCTCCCAAAGTTCGCCCAGGATGCAAGAGGACAATCTGACCATCTTGCAGATACGGTGCAGCAGCAACGGCAATATCACGGTGACCTGAGGAGGGAATGACCACCATAATTACATCCGCTCCATCGAGGGCTTCATCCATTTTGTCGGTGACCTTAGCAAGCGCGCCAAACTGTGCAGGCGATCCTGGCATTTCAAGGTCGATACCGCCACGTTCGGCGATAACTTCAATATGCGAGAAGGTGCGGTTGTAAAGGGTAACCTGCTTACCCATGAGGGCAAGATGGGCTGCCATGGCTTTGCCACCATTGCCTGCCCCGATTACAGTAAATCTCAAATATTCTTTCATGAGTGTTCTCCTAAGTTAAGAATCCAGCCAGGCGTTGTGCCTCGCGAAGGGGTTGGTTTTGAGCATCAACAGCCTCACAGCCACCATTGATGATGCGGGTTCGGATACTACCAGGTGCGATGGGGCTGTTCTTGAGGTGCGGGGCATCCAGGATGCCGCGGCGTAAAGCCTGACCTAGGGTATAGGGGTCGGTCAGGGGGTCAGGGGTGCCAACCGGCGCAAGGTTATGAATGGCATGCAGAGTCAGGCGGGCTTCAGAAACCAGATGAGTTTTACGCGCCTGGATTTTAGGATCGGCAAGTATGTCCGGTTGACCTTTAAGGGCGTTGTTAATCGCCTGGCGTGCCATGAGGGAGGCATCGATAATGTCCTCGGCAGTGGCAGCATGGTCAGCTTCGGTGTGCCCGACGATATGGACAATATGGGGTTTGAGCGCCATCTGCAAATAGATGGATGCGGCGAGGTGTGCACGGGCAGCATTATCTTCAAGCGGGTAGCTAAGCAAGCCAGTGCGGGTTTGGCGGAAAATGTGAAAAGTTTCGTCCTCAAGAGGTCGTATCAGATCAAGAATTGCCAGCATTTTTGCCAGATCCATGGCATCTGAATGACCAGGAGGACTATTGAACATCATCTGGGCGATGTAGTCTCGCACTTTGAAGGCTTTGGCGTTGTAAGCGGAAAGGTAAGCACTGGTGATGAAAATAACATCAGGCGCATCGCGCATGCCCCAATGGTGCGGCTCGTTGAGTTCAACGGGGACGCCCCTAGCACCATACCATGCCATGACAGATTGATGTTCGCGGATAGAATCTTCCAGTCCGATGGGACCACGCCCATCAAGCTGATTGAACCAATAAAGTGGGATGGCACACCAGGCGTTGTGGATGGTGTCCAGGTACATCTCCGCCAGGCGGATGAAATCGTCCGTGCCAGAATAGGTGCGCATGAGGGGGTAGTTGCCAGTGCGAGAAGCCTGATAGAGGGCATGATAGTCTTCTGCAGATCGGACAGGTACGCCGCCAGCGCCTTTGGTGCGTGGATTTTGGCGCTCGGGATGGAAGAAGTTTGCCTGTGCATCTTGATCGATTCCGAGGGAGATGACATCAAGGACGCGTGCTTCGGCGATTTTCTGGATGCCCTTCAGAGTAGCTTCCATAGTCGGTAAGCCAAAGTGATGACGCAGGATAGGATAGGGGGCTTTCCAGGTAATGCGCTCCATAGTCGTTTGCGGATAATTGGAGGGATCCTTAGGGTTTGCGGATTCACCTTTAAGAAAGGCTAGAACCTCCTCAGGTGGCTGGGAGCCGTCAAAAATGCGTTCAAAGAAACCAGGCAGGTCGACTGCTCTGGCTGCAATGGGAGGGGTTCCCCCAAACACAAAGCGGACGCCTTTTTGGCGTAGTTCATCTGCTGATTCGGCAAATTCGCCCAACAAACGTTCACCTGTTTCTGGAGTAAGGCGATATGACACGCCAACCAGATCTGCACCTTCGTTTTCAGCAGCTTGAAGGAAAGTGTTGATATCTACTGCGGGACCCAGGAACACGGTGCGCCATCCGGCGAGTTCTGCCAGATGCAGGAAATTCATGACACCAGCGACGTGGACACATTCGCCCAAGGCACCTGCCACCACAGTTTTCATAAAATCTCCTTAAATTTTTAATAAATAATGCTCAACCTGTCAGCAAATGTGACATAGAAAACAATAAAAACAACCCGTGCCGGGTGAGCTTAGAAGTACATTTAAATTTTACACTAATTTTTTATTGAATGCTGGAATTAACTTCTAATTACTCAAATTTAAGTAGTTCCAATGTTTCAGAAAGGCAGAGGTCAAAAAGAGCTTGCATAATATCATCATCGACCTGATAAGCACCGCCGTATGAGCCATCTCCTGCCAGGGCGCGCGTAGCTGTGCTTCCTGAGATGAAAGTATCTTGCACATGCGGTTTGACTCCCTCAGGCAACTCGCCTACCCGCGTAAATGTAAAGTTTTCCATCCAATTGGCATGGGCAGTGGTCAGGTTATGGTCTTTAGCAAATTGAGCCACCGATGGGCTTAGCCACCAAGCAAACCAACGTAATTGGAGGTCGGGCAGTTGGTTCACCAGCTCAACCAACTGGGTTTTAACAGGGGTATTGCCGCCATGCCCATTGAGAATCAATATACGCTGGAAGCCATATCCATATAGGGAACGCACAATATCCTCAACTACATAGAGGTATGTGATGAGGCGCAGACTGATGGTGCCTGGATAGGTAAGAAAGTAGGGGGATACCCCAAAATGAAGCGGAGGAGCTATAAGCACGCCAGTCTGATTGCTGGCTTCCTCTGCCAGCGCAAGTGGAATCTTGCTATCCGTGAGGAGGCTGAGCGTACTGTGCTGTTCACAGGCACCTAACACTAACATAATCCGGTTGTCATGCTGTAAATAATATTCTACATGCGGCCAATTACAGTCTTCAAAATTCATCGGGGACTCCTTCGCTGGATGGTACAGGGTCATTGTATCACAGGGGCAAGTCTGGTAAGATTTGGGATACACTTTTATATAGAATATGAACCAGGAAAAAAAAGCATGTTAAAGGTAAGAACCATTACTGAGGTAAACCTGTTGATTCGAGAACAATGGGGAGGATTGAGAAGCAAGCATGAGACAGTTGATTTGGAGGATGCACTTGGACGTGTCTTGATAGAGGATATTCTGGCAAATGCCTTTGTACCCGATTTTGACCGTTCAACGGTGGATGGATTTGCTGTGAGAGCAACTGACGTGTTCGGTTGTTCGGACGCAATCCCAGCCCTGTTGATTCTACGAGGCGAAGCGAGTATGGGGGAGCATACCAGCATCCAACTGAAGCCAGGAGAATGCTTGTATGTGCCAACTGGTGCGGAGTTGCCAGCTGGAGCAGATACAATGGTCATGTTGGAGTATGTTGATGACCTGGGGGATGGCACTATAGCAATTTATAAAGCCGCTGCGCCGGGTGCTAATATGATCTTTCGGGGAGATGATGTGAAGCCAGGAGATATGGTGCTACATGCTGGCACGCGGCTTAATCCCACAGATATTGGTGCATTGGCAGCTTTAGGAGTCAGTTCTGTGCCAGTGGTGAGACGTCCTAAAGTTGCCATCATTTCCAGCGGGGATGAGCTAGTTTCTCCTGATGAGGCTTTACCGCCAGGGAAGATACGGGATGTAAATGGCGTTATGCTCAATAACGCCGTACTCCAGGAAGGTGGAGAACCTTCCTTTTTAGGGATTGTTAAAGATCAGTATCCTGCTGTAAAAGAGTCTGTGATTGGGGCAATAGCGGAATACGATCTGGTTTTAATCTCGGGGGGGACATCAGTGGGTGTGAAGGATGCTTTACCTCGGGTGATGACTGAGCTTGGTGAACTGCTGGTACATGGTGTGGCAGCTAAACCCGGTAAGCCTACCATCGTGGGGAAAATCCAAGGTAAGCCAGTCTTTGGACTGCCTGGCAACCCGGTGGCAGCCTTTTTTATGTTTTATAATTTTGTGCGTCCGCTGATGCACAGTATGCAGGGAAGTCAGCTGGTGGATCGGAGCGTCAGTCTACCTCTCTCGAGAGCGGTGCCTTCCAACCATGGACGAGAGGAATTCGTTCCGGTTAGGATGAGCGATGGTAAAGCAGAACCGGTTGCCAGTAAATCAGGATTGATTACAACATTATCTTGCGCAGATGGATTTATCCGCATCCCGCGCGATGTTGAAGGATTGAAGCAGGGTGATATTGTTCTAGTCACCTTATTAGAGAGGTAAACATGCCATTTGAGTACTTAACAAACATCCCCCTGGATGAAGCCAGGCACACCTATCTGAAGGCTTTGAAGGACAGGGGATTAATCCATAAAAGCGAGTTGGTGCGCACCATAGATGCTTTGCATCGGGTGACAGCCGAAGCCGTATACGCAAAGATTTGTGCGCCACATTACAACGCGTGTGGGATGGATGGTATTGCCTTGGAGGCGCGTCTCACTTATCGTGCCACGGAAACCACACCCGTTCAACTAAGGGAAGACCAATTCACATGGGTGAACACAGGAGACCCATTGCCTAAAGGGTGCGATGCCGTGGTGATGGTGGAGGACGTGATTAGTGGAGACGGAAATGTGACACTATACACAGCAGCGATTCCCTGGCAGAATGTGCGCCAGATCGGCGAGGACATCAGTGCTGGGGATATGGTTGTGCCTTCGTTTACACAATTAAGCCCATCAGCTTTAGGGGCTATGCTGGCAGCAGGGGTTACTTCAGTGAGTGTAGTGACACAGCCACTGGTAGGCATCATCCCAACCGGGAATGAGCTCATCCCACCAAGCGGTGACCCGCAGGCAGGGGATATCATCGAGTTTAATTCGACAATTTTTGCGGGTATGCTGAGCGAATGGGGATGCAAACCGAAGGTGTATCCGATTGTGAAAGATCAGGCGGATTTGATCGAACAGGCGCTAGAGACAGCCATCAGCGAGTGTGATGCTGTCATCCTGAATGCTGGCTCTTCAGCAGGTAGGAAGGATTACTCGATTGATGCTATTCGCAAGGTGGGGGAAGTGGTGTTGCATGGGATCGCAATCAAGCCAGGCAAACCAGCTATCCTAGGCATGGCAAAGCGGGGGCTAGAGGTTAAACCGCTCATTGGTCTACCGGGGTATCCGGTTTCTGGCATTCTAGTGATGGAAGAGTTGTTTAAACCTGTGTTGGCAGAATTAACTTACCAAGCAGTTGAAAAAGAAGAATTTGTTGAAGCAGTTGCATCACGACGTATCAACTCTACCTTGAAGTATCTTGAATTTGTTCGGGCAAGATTGGGGAATGTTAACGATAGGACGGTAGCTGTGCCACTGAACCGTGGTGCTGGCGTAGTGAGTTCATTTGTTAAGGCAGATGGGATCATTCATATTCCACAGGACAGCGAAGGATGTGAGGCAGGAGAACCAGTGCAAGTGAAGCTATTGCGCAGGCGAGATGAAATTGAGTGTACATTGGTAATCACCGGCAGTCACGACCCATTATTAGATGAGGCGACAGATATCCTGAAGCGCGAATGGCGCGAAAGCCTTGTGGCGAGCTCACATGTTGGTAGCATGGGCGGTATTATGGCACTGCGGCGTGGTGAAGCTCATATGGGTGGGATTCACTTATTAGATGAGGCAACTGGCACATATAATACACCCTATGTACAGCGCTACTTTCCACAGGGCGGGGTGGTGTTGGTGGAATGCGTGCAACGTACCCAGGGGCTGATGGTTCCAAAAGGCAATCCCAAAGGCATTCGCGGTATTAAGGACTTAAAGGGACTGCATTATGTCAACCGTCAGAAGGGGTCTGGAACGCGGATATTGATCGATTATCTCATTCGACAGATTGGGATAGACCCGGCAGAGATTCCTGGTTATGAGCGCGAGGAGTTTACGCATACCGCCGTGGCAGCAGCTATTGCTGCAGGAACAGCAGACGCTGGCTTAGGGATCTTATCAGCGGCAAAGATCTATGATCTGGATTTTTTACCGATCTGTGAGGAGCAATATGATCTGCTTATCAACGAACAAGTTTTTGAGTTGGAGATGGTGCAGAAGTTCTTACAGGTTTTGAAAGGTGAGGCGTTCGCAGGGCGATTAAAGGCCTTGGGTGGTTACACCCTTGAACGACCCGGAGAGGTGCGATGATGACATTAACTCATTTAGATAAGGAAGGAAACGCCCAAATGGTGGATGTTGGGCAAAAAGCTGAGACCGAGCGCATTGCTATGGCAAGCGGGATTGTGCGGATGCGTCCAGAAACATTGGACTTAATCTTGCGCGGAGAAATGAAGAAAGGTAATGTGTTTGCCAGTGCGCGTATTGCGGGCATTATGGCTGCTAAGCGCACGCCAGAGTTGATTCCCCTGGCGCACCCCCTCCCTATCACAAGCGTTTCAATAAATTTAGAGCCAATAGGAAGTGACTGCGTCAAAATTACCGCAGAGGTCAAAACGACCTACAAGACCGGTGTGGAGATGGAAGCACTGACAGCAGTGAGCGTTGCTGCGTTGACTATCTATGATATGTGCAAGGCGGTGGATCGAGGGATGCAGATTACTGACATTCAGTTGGAAAAGAAAAGCGGTGGAAAATCTGGAGGTTTTCAAAGAGAGGGTATAATCCCACCTGATGATTGACCAACACGGAAGAAAAATTAATTATTTGCGGCTATCGCTAACAGAACGCTGTAATTTACGTTGTACATACTGCCGCGCAGATGAAGGTTTATGTCCTAAGGCAAAAGAGCTAAGCGGTGAAGCCTTTGTAAGGGTTGTAAAAGCATGCGCAACGCTCGGGATTACAAAGGTCAGGCTCACGGGTGGAGAGCCGATGCTGAGGCGGGATTTACTTGAGATTGTAAAGGACATCGCCAAGATTGAAAGTATTCGTGATATTTCTATGACCACAAATGCACAATTCCTGACTGGAAAGGCGGCGGCGCTTAAAGAAGCTGGTTTAAGCAGGTTGAATATCAGTATTGATTCGCTTAACCCAGACACTTTCCGGGAGATTACAGGTGGGGAACTTGATCTGGTTTTAACAGGTATTGAGGAAGTTCTCTCTGTGGGTTTAGTCCCATTGAAGCTGAACTGCGTTGTGATCAAGGACAAAAACGACCATGAGATTGATGATTTCATTGCACTCACCCAATACAAACCAGTGGATGTACGGTTTATTGAGTTGATGCCAATTGGAGATATGGGTAAAAATGGCAATCGAATGGTTTCGAATGCTGACTTGATTAAGGCAAGACCTTATCTAAAGCCGATACCACCACGCTATCCAAGCCAACCTTCCGCGGATTACCAGGTTGAAGGCTATATGGGTAGAGTCGGATTTATCAGCCCGATCTCACACCAATTTTGCGCTGATTGCAACAGGATCCGCTTGATGAGTGATGGTATGCTACGCCCATGCTTAGGGATCAACTCGGAAGTATCGATAGTTGAAGCGTTAAAGGCTGGGGATGAAGCCCTATTGGAGATCATTCGCGAGACAATATATCACAAACCCATTGGGCATGCATTTGAGAGCTGTTCCTACTCGAACCGCAATATGAGCAGGATCGGAGGATAAATAAATGGCAAAAGTTCTTTCAATCAATGTCAGTAACAAAACCGGTACAATTAAATATCCTGTTCCAGAGGCAAAATTTCGGGTTAAACATGGAATTGAGGGGGATGCGCATGCAGGCGATTGGCACCGTCAGGTGAGCCTACTCGGGCAAGAAAGCGTGGACAAGATGATTGCAAAGGGGGTAAAGGATCTCAAACCGGGTATCTTTGCAGAAAATATCACAACTGAAGGGATTGAAGTGTTCTCGCTGCCAGTGGGCACTCGCCTGCAGGTGGGTGAGGTATTAATGGAGGTGACTCAGATCGGTAAAGAGTGCCATCATCATTGCCAGGTTTATCGTCAGGTTGGTATGTGTGTGATGCCACTTGAGGGGATTTTTACAAAGGTATTAAAGGATGGGGTTATCCGTGTGGGAGATGAGATTACGGTGATCCCAAACCTACGGGCTGCGGTCATTACAATCAGTGACAAAGGCGCAGCAGGAACCCGAGAAGATAAAAGTGGACCAGCTTTGGTGGAAAGGTTTAATGGTCTGGTTGAGGTGAAAGAGACTTTAGTGATCCCAGATGAACTTGAGCAGATCAAGGCAGAGTTGAGCCGAATAGCAGATTCAGGTGAGGTTGACCTTGTTTTGACCACGGGGGGTACGGGATTTGCGCCAAGAGATGTGACCCCAGAGGCAACTATGGCTGTTATTGACAGGGCAGTACCGGGCATTCCGGAAGCCATGCGGGCTGAGAGCGCAAAAATCACCAATCGTGCAATGCTCTCTAGAGCAACCGCTGGCATTCGCAAGCGCACATTAATTATTAACCTTCCGGGCAGTCCGAAAGCTGCAATAGAGTGTTTAGAAGTGTTTTTACCTGTGATGGGACATGCAATTGAGACTTTGAGGGGTGAGACATATGAGTGTGGGAGGGGATAGTCAAATAGTCGTATAGTCGTATAGTCGATTTGTCAATTTAATGACTTTCAGACTACCACATCACAAGACTTCAGGACTAATCGACTACTGCACTAAGCTGGTTTCTTGCGGACAAGGTCCACGCTTTCGATAGCATGGCGAAGGTGTGGGATGACGATGCTTCCCCCAACAATCAAGGCAACATTGAAAGCTTCATAGAGTTCCTCGTCTGTCCAACCTGCATCAATACATTGGATAATGTGATAATCAATGCAGTCGTTGCAGCGCAGGACCATTGAAGCAACCAATCCTAACAATTCCTTAGTCTTAGAAGAGAGAGCACCATCGTTGTATGCCTGGGTGTCCAGGTTAAAAAAGCGTTTAATACCCAAATGATCGATCTCTGCAATGCGGGCATTCATGGTCTGTCGGTATTGGCTAAACTCATCAATTCGATCTGGCATGGGGCTACTCGGATTGGGATGGTGTTTGGCTTTTGTCCTTTTTGCGATAAAAAAGGATCTCACGAAGGGTGGCTATTAACAAGACCAGGCTGAGGATTGCACTGAAGATGATAATCCCGTTGGCGTATCCGACATTTTCAGCAGTGGGTTCAAATACAGGCGTTGACTGTCCAGGCTGAGTGACGGGAGGTTGGGTGGGCAGGATTTGTGTGCCTGGCAGGGGAGTGGAGGGAGGACGTGGAGTCGATGGGGGCATTGCCCAGGCAACAAACATCAACAAGAGCACAATCACTGCCAGGACAACCAGAACGTAAGGACCTCCCTGCCACATTTTGTCTGTATTGATGCCATTATTACTTTTAGATTTGTCGTTCATTGCAAACTTTCCTTTGCAACTTCTGCTGCCTGAGCTGGATCCATCTTACCTGTCAAAACTTGCATGGTGGCGTCGCGAAGAATGGGTCCCAGAATACCAGAAATATCATTGGTGGGTTTCATGATGCCTGCCATAGAAATCTGGTTCAGGAGGGGTTTATAACTGGAAGCCACCCATGCTTCCATTGATGAAGGTCGGGCAGGAAGTTTTCCAAGCGCTTGACTCCAACCGGAGAGGAAAAAAGGTTCAACCAAAGCTTCTGCTAATTTTACAGCTAATACTTGCCGTATTGGTCTGGGAGTGGCTACTGCCCAAACCCAACCGGAGGAACCACTGGCAGGTTTGTCCAGAAGGGGCGGGATCATGATGATGCTTGTGTTTTCAGGAGCACTATTAAGATACCGAACCAAAGATACTACTACAGCATAACTATCCCCTTGGGAAAATGCTTGATACGCCTGGGCTTCTGTTTGATATCCCATCGAGCCCGGAGTGATTTTTCCTAGATCGTTTGCTTGAGCAAAAAATTTTAGTACTTCAGTAAGAATTTCAGCGTCCAAGGTTGGCCGACGTTGATTATCCTGAATAGGTCCTCCTGCAGCCTGGTATAAGGCTAGAGTCAGTGCTGCACCAGGATCGTCGGCAGCAAAACCAAAATTCAAGCTGGATCCAACAATAGTATCCCAAGATGTAGGAGTGGTATCCAGCACATCTGTGCGATAGGCTAACACCAAGGAATCTCCAAAAAATGGTACGCCGTAGGCAACACCTTGGATCAGTGCCATTTCCTTTGAGTATGGATACCAGTCTGGTTCGTCTACGATGCTTGTGAGCCCATCGATGGGAAAAACCAGCGATTTCAATGCAGCGGTTTCGAGATCCTTACGGGGGAGAGCGATAAGGTCAGGCAGAGAACTGGGTGCAGCTAAGCTGGTAGCAATCAACGCATCCAAAAGTCCGCCTGCCCCACTGACTTCTTTTATCCGAATTTTTATTTCGATATCATTATTATCTTTCGAAAAAGATTCCAACTGAGTTTTTAACAGTGCAGCTTCAGGTAAATCTGATTCTATGTCCATTTCCGGTGGCAGCCAGATAGTCAGGCTTTCAGGAGGAGCCTCTGGAGTTGGTGTTTGGGTTAAGGCAGTTTCAGGCGTATTCAAGTCAGTTTCCGAGGTGGGTACACCAGGGACTGGAGAATTTTTAGGTTGAAACCAGGGTATATCCAACGCTGAACACCCCGCCAGATTTATTGCAAAGAGGAATACCAGGATGAGCATCACCATGGAGTAGTTGGATTTCGCGGTTTTATGATTGTTGAGTTTCATTTATCGTAATATTTCTTAGTAGCCTTCTGCTTCATTATAGTGTAGTAGAGCAGCTATGCCAATTTTACCGGATGACTCAGTAAATCTACTAAAAGTTTAATGGCATGTTCAACATCTCGCCGGTCGACCATCTCAGATGGGGAATGTATGTAGCGGCAGGCAATTGAGAGACAGCCGGCAGGTACACCTGCGCGAGCCATCTGGATACCACGACCATCCGTTCCACCCATTTCCAGGACTTCAAGTTGATAAGGAATGCCAGCCGATTTGGCGGTTTCGACCATCCAATTGACCACCTTAGGATCTGCGATGAAGGAAGCATCGCGGACTTTGATGGCCGGGCCATTGCCTAATGCTACTTCCATCTTGATGGTCTTTGGGGTATCACCGGTGCGGGTAACATCGATGGCAAGACCCAAGTCTGGGTTAACACCATAGGCAGCTGTGGTGGCTCCGCGGATGCCAACTTCTTCCTGGACACTAAAGACAAAGAAAATTTCATGAGGTGTGTCTTTTATTGCCCGCATTGCTTCCACCGCGACAACTGCTGCAATGCGATCATCCATGGATTTTGCCACCAGACGATTGCCCAATTCCATGAAGGGTCGTTCGAATCCGCACACATCCCCAACTGTGACTGGACAGTCATCTTTAGAGGCTGCGCCGACGTCGATGAAAAGCTTGTCCAATGTGGGGAGCTTACCTGCTTCAAGTTTGTCACAGCCAATCACGCCACGGGACCCATTCATGAAAAGCACACGTCCGCCAATGCAGGTGAGGGGATTGATGCCACCAATGTTGATGAAACGCACAAATCCTTCAGCATCCACATGGGTCACCATAAGCCCAATCTCATCGATGTGGGCTGAGATCATGATACGCAGTCCATTGGCTTTCCTGGTACCTTTGCGGGCAATTAGATTGCCAAGAGCGTCGATTTTCATTTCATCAGCAACGTCGTGTATCTCTTCCATCACTGCTGCGCGAATTTTTTCTTCATATCCGGAAGGTCCGGGGGTTTCAACAAATTTTTTTATTAGTGCATTCATGCGTCTTCTCCTCAGAGTATTTTTTTGTTATTAGCGTGCCAAGACTTGGGGGGTGAGCTTGGTAAGCGCGGTGTGAACCAATCGCAAGGTGTTTTTCCAGTCATCTATACGCACCAGACCAGCTGCTGTATGAGCGTAGCGCTGAGGCACCGAAATGGACACGCTAGGCACGCCAGCACGGACCTTATGGATAGCCCCAGCATCTGTACCACCCAGGTTAGGCTGGCGGAATTGCCAGGGGATGCCAGCATCCTCCCCTGCTTGAACCAGCCAATTCACCAGGCGCCTATCAGCGATGGTGGCGGCATCCAATAAGTAGATTGCAGGACCATGGTCCAAGCGCGTGTTATATCGAGAGTTTTCCTCGCCACCTTCCCAATTGGGAAGATCATTTGCGGGTGTGGCATCGAGCGCAATGCCAATCTGGGGGTCAAAGGCATAGGCAGCGGTACGCGCACCGCGCAGTCCAACTTCTTCCTGAACTGTAAAAGCCGCCAGCAAATCTACATTGGCAGGGGAATGTTTTACCAGCTCAATTAGATTGATAACGCCCAGACGATTGTCAAGCGCTTTGGCACGGAGGCTGGGACCGATTATTTCAAATTGTGTGGCAAATGTAGCTCTGTCGCCTACTTTGACTTTTGCGCCAATGTCAAGTCCCATATCAATGCGCATTTGGTCGATTTTAAGAGTGTTTTTCCGCTCTTCTGGAGTGGTTAAATGGATGGCTTTGGCGCCAATCACACCCGGGAGATGATCTCTACCTACGATCACTGATTTGCCTACAAGCTGGCGCTCATCAATGCCGCCAATGGTGACAAATTCAAACAGGCCACCTTCATTATCGTTAACCAGCATAAAACCAATCTCATCCATGTGAGCTGCCAACATGACACGAACGCGATTTTCGGTTGTGCCCTGTTTTGTGACTAGCAGGTTTCCCATCACATCCGTTTTTATTTCGTCTGCCTGATCCTTTAGTGCTTCCATAACAATCTGACGAACTTCTTGTTCATCACCAGAGACTGCCATGGCATTACAAAGTTTTTCAAGCAGATCAAATTGCTCTTTGCCAATTTCGGGGGTTGTCATATATCTTTCAAGATGTTTTTTCATAATCATTCTTCCCAAGTGATTTTATCCATAAAGTCAGGCGTCAGGTCGGTGATGAACTCAGCCATGAGGCGCCCAGCACGTTTGATGTCTTTGAGAGAGACCGTCTCTACCGGTGTGTGCATGTAGCGTAATGGGATCCCCAAAACCACGCAAGGGATGCCTGACTCCACGACCTGAATTCCCATGGCATCTGTACCTGACATGCGCGGCATAAGTTCGCGCTCGTATGGAATCTCCAGCTCTTCAGCTTTGTCTTTCGTGGCATTGTAAAGGGCAGGATGCGCATTGGGTCCCCAACCGATGCCAATGCCCTTGCCTAATGGCATGCAGCTCCAATCTGAGCTACCAGGACCCTTAGCAAAACCGACATCAATGACGATCGCCATATCAGGCTGAATGACAACTGGTGAAGTAAAAGCA
>CAZJLN010000030.1:3807-16720 GCA_964546745.1 uncultured Anaerolineaceae bacterium | reverse complement strand
ACTGTGAGTAATAACCTTTAAAGCCTGATACACAGTTAATTGATTTTCATAAGCTAACATGAATTTTGCAAATGAATAATTAATGATAGGATTAATTTTGACAATTGCCAGTGACTCTTCGAACAACTTCATGGCTAAGTCCCACTTTTGTAAATTCCAAGCAGAAATGGCTAAAGAAAATTCTTGCCAGATTTGATAAAATATCGAGGAAATGGAATTGCTTTGATGAAAATTGTTTAGCTGAGACAAGTTTTCTGCTGCATCGAATAGATTTTGAGCAATCTCAACTTCACCATAATGATCTGAGAGACAAGCTTGGATAGAAAGAGAGTCAGTTGAAGAGATACCATCAAGATTGAATTCTTTAAAGTATTTGTTAGCTGACTCATAATCGTCATCCAGTATCGAAACAAGGCATAATTTGGTTGCTAAGTTATCCATTTGATTGGGTTTAGTAGTCTCATCGTCTTCGGTTTTATGAATAACTAAAAGATCCTTAATATTTGATTTCTGATTTAATCCAAATGCGATTTCACCTGACAAGTTTATAAATTCAGAGCGATTCGGATCTAATGTCAAAGCTTTATTAGCATGTTTCTTTGCTGGTAGTAAATCACCTATGATCCGTTCCAACTGAGCAGCTCTCCAATATACACCTGCTGATGATAGTTCCATAACAGGTATTACATGATCCTCATTGTTTTTATAGTCCTTGAGTAATTCTGGTAAATATTCAATTTTCTTTAGCACTGGATCCAACGCTAATAATGCTTCCGAATAATTTTTTAAGCCTGAAAGCACATCAGACTTAATAATTGAAAATATTGGCTCTCCAGAATACTGTGCTTCTTGGGAATTTATCAAACTTAAAGCTTCTTCTCCCTCTCCAACATTGACTAAAGAGTTAGTGAGTTGGTAAAGCGTGTCAAAATCAATCTCTTCTTTTTTTCCAACGGCTTTCTTTAAAACATCAGATGCCTGAGGCAAATCGTTTATTTTGTATAAAATATTTGCAGCAGTAAGCATCTCATCTGTTGAAATATCTTCAATTGAAACCAATTGTGAAATGACAGCCCCTGCTTCTTGCTTATTATTGAGAGCCATATGGGTTTTTGCCAATGTCAAATACAATTCTTTTTGGTTTGGCGTGAACTTTATCGCTTCTTTTAATGCCTGGATGGAGGGCTCTGATTGACCATTGCGAAACATAAAATCTGAGAACCATAAAAGATTACTGGTGTCTTCTGGGAGAATGTGCAACGCTGTTCGCGCACTTTTGAATGCTTCTTCTTGAAGTTCTGCAATCATAAATGCTTCAGCTAAATAATGATGAGCTTCAAGATCATTAGGATTGTTGACTAATGCTTCCTGTAACGCTGCAAGGCTGATCTCTGGGTATTTTAGAAAATATGCATTCTTGCCAATACCAAATTGAATTCTTTGGTATGCTCGAGGTGATTTTGCTTCAGGTTTCTCAGAAAGCAGTAAATAATCTTTGTAAGATTGTTCATAGTCTCCCATAACTGATTTCACTTCTGCTAGGATAAGTTCAATTTCAAATGGAGACTCACTTTTACCTTTTGCTTCCTCAAGACTATTGCGAATCTCAAGCAAATCATTATCTGATGCTGATTCTTTTGCTTTCTTTTCTGTAGATTTCTTTGAGAAAGCAATTAGCTCCTTAGCCAATGAAAGCAATGCTTCTTCGGTATTTAAGGTTTTTTGAGAAAATTTTAGGTTTGTTATAGCTTGGTTATGGCGTTTAAATTCGCTTTGAATTTGACCTGAAATTAATGCCAGCTCAGGATTAGATAAATTCTTGTCTTGGATATTTGAAATTGCTTGCCATGCCTCCTCTGTCCGTCCTAGCTTGTAGAAAACTTTTGCTAGAGCGATCTTCGCTTCAATGTTTTCTGGATCGATCTTTAATGTCTGGATGAGAATAGGCAAAGCATCAGATGGTAAGTGATTTGAAAGATAGGATTTACCTAATGCCAACAGGATTTGAGGATTATCTTGTAGTGCTGTTTTTCCTTTTTCTAAAGTCTCCAACTCTTTTTTGAATTCACCCATGCGATTCCAGATATTGGCCAAGGCTAGCCAGCTTGAGGGCTTTTCTGGAGAAATCGATGCTGCTCTTTCCATATGCTCAATGGCAGCACTTTTATTGCCATTTTCCACATATGCATTCCCTAAGATTACTAGAGCATCACCATCCAACTTATCTTTTGCAAGGAAATTGTTACATATAGGAATGGCAATATCCGGTTTACCTGCCTCGACTGCCAGTTGAGCGTAATTAAGTAATTCGTCACGAGTAGGAGTTTGAGATGCCTGAATGAGTGTGTGGTGGATGTTAAATGCTTTTTCATATTGCTGTGTTTTTGAAAATAAGTCGGCAAGTATGGTCTTATTTTTCGTGTCTCCTGGATTAATCATATCAAGGATTGAAGCCTTATCAATTGCTTGTTGAAGTTCACCAACTTGCTGATGTAAATGGATTGATTTCGAAAGTAAATCCTCATCATTAGGGCTGATTGCTAACTGATTATCAACAGCATTAAGAGCTGCACGGAATTCATCTGCCTGTCGAAGGTAGGGGAGGGTCATACTAAGTTGTTTCTTTATTTTATTTGCATTGGCAATAGTTTTGGATCTTTGATCTTTAAAGATAGAAGACAATGAAGTCGTTTTCGTCATCCTAATTGTGTCATCAATCTCTGATGTATAAGGCTGAGAAGAAAACATTTTTTTTGTGTAAGGATCTGATTGTAATAAATATTCTTTTGCTTTTTCATCATCGGCAATTGAAATCAGAAACTCTGCGTAATCTATTTTCATTTGCTCTGACAATTCACCAGCATTTATTGCTTGATCCCAATATGATTGTGCAAGCGATGTATTGCTTTTTTGAGATGTCATCGCCAGTTGGTGATACATTCGTACTTGACTTTTCGCTAGGATCCTGGAAACTAATTCTAAAATCTCACTCGATTTTTCTGGAATGTTGGCGAATTTATGGAGCTCAGCCAGCTTTTCTAATGCTTGAATATTTATGTAGTATTTTTGGTTTATAACCGGTGCGTCATCAAGCTCATAATAGGATAAGGCTTCTGAGAGTAATTCAACATTTTTTACGTCAGATAGATATGCTTTGGCTGATTCTACTGCTAACGTGGGGTAACCAAACTGATCAAGAATGGATAAACTGATAACTTGATCATCAAGATCTGAATGTCCAAACACATCAAGTAATAAATTCAAGGTTTTGTCAGGAGAGTTGGGAGTGCATAATATTGAATGAACAATCAAAGAAATAAAATCATTTTTTTGCTTAGGATCTGTTTCAGAAAGAAGGGTTTTAGAAAACTCCTGGAATGATGGCAAGAGTCTGGGAAGGCAAGCAAAGGTTGTCTTCCACAAATTGAAGTAGAAACCATCATGTACATTTGACAAACGAATGTTTAGTTTTTTACTAATACCTTTCCAAGTTTCTTGTTCAAGACAATATTCTCGGATGTGGAAGGATAATAATCCAGCTTGCTCTACTCTTTCTGGGATCATCCGTGTACTTCGAATGGTTTCATACGACTGGTGACTTTGAAGTCTGATATCTTCAGGGAGACTGCTATCTAGCATACTCCAGTCAATTCTTAAAAGATTTGTCGGGTCTATAGCAAATAGAGCCAGATCGCCAGGTGACCATTTTGATAAATCAGCTTGCGCATAGTCCTTAAAGCCTTCAAGGTTTTCGAGGTTAATTATTAATTTCCAAATAAGTTGATCCTGATGTAAGGCTCGTATTACATTGTTACAATCATCTGGTTTGAATAAGGATTCCAACTGAGAAATCAAAACTTCAACACCCATAGCAAACTCCTTTAGATTGAGACACTATCAAGGTAATGCAGGGAAAAGGGGACGAATCAGAAAGTAAGATCCAGCCAATAATGCAATGCTTAGAAAGACCAAAAAAATGCCAATACCAGTATTGGACTTAGCCATGTTGTTTAATGCATCAATGAGTAAAGATGCATTTCCAACTAAACCTGATATCCCATCTGTAATTCCTTTCTCTGCTAATTTTGTTGTTTGGTTGGCTATTGTCTGAACATTTTTATTGATAGCTTGCTTAACCATGATAAATATTCCTAATGCCAAACTAAGGATTCCTGCAAAAGCCACTGCAGTTGAAATTGTCATAACGAAATCTTCCATTGTTTTAAACATTTATGCCTCCTGACTAATTTCTCTTTCAGAAGGCAATGTTGCAATAAATGTGCCAGAATAAAAATTTATCAAACTTATTAATTATCTGCCTTATTCACGATATCAGAAGGCAAATGGTGGATATCAATAGTATCTTCGTCACAAAATAATACTGCACGTTCGATGACATTACTTAATTCCCGGATATTGCCTGGCCAATTATTTTTTATTAATGCTTGCATTGCTTGAGGTGTCACACCTTGAATGTTGGCGCCCATATTTTGATTAAACTTGCGAAGAAAGTGACCCACTAAATCTGGAATATCATCGCGTCTATCAGTTAAAGAGGGAAGATCGAGATCAACTACTTTCAACCTATAGTATAAATCTTCTCTAAATGCATGGTCTTTTATCATTTCAGATAAGTCACGGTTGGATGCTGCAATGATCTGAACATCTACTTTAATTAGCGAGGTTCCACCGACTCTCCTAAAAGACCTTTCTTCAATAGCTCTGAGCAATTTCGCTTGTAAATCCATTGGCATTGAGGATATTTCATCTAGAAAAAGAATTCCTCCATCTGCAATTTCCATTAAACCACTCTTGCGATGTGTGGCGCCAGTAAAGGCTCCTGCCTCATGTCCAAATAGCTCAGATTCAAACATTGTTGGCTGAATAGCTGGGCAATTTATATCAATAAATGGTTTACTAGCCCTAGGTCCAATTTTGTGAATAAAACTGGCAAGAACTTCTTTTCCGGTTCCTGTTTGTCCAGTGATTAATACCGAGACTGATGCCTCCGCAGCTCTTTGTGCAAGGTTAATTAGCGACTTCATTTTTGGGCTATCGCCAATAATGAATTCTTCTTGATTTACTTGAGAGGTACGTAAGTGATTTAATTCTCTACGCATTGAAACTAACTCGTCAGCATGTCGGACCGATTTCTCAAGCTCAAGCAGGTCAATTGGCTTTTGTATAAAATCTTGTGCACCGTTTTTCATCGCTTCAACTGCCATTTCAATTTCACCATGAGCAGTAATAATAATCACTTGTGGTTTAAAAGGAAGCCTGGCGGTTTCATTAAGAAGATTTGGACCATATCCATCTGGTAAGCGAACATCCAAAATAATTATGTCAGCTCCTGATTTGTAGATAATCTCGCGTGCTTCTGCTAATGTACTTGCTCCTAAAACCTCGTAGCCTTTGGTCCGTAAATAATCTTGTATCACTAATCGTGCTGTTTCTTCGTCATCAACAATAAGTATTGTAGCGCTCACAGGTCATGCTCCCATTGATTTTGGTAAGAATATATGGAACATCGTTCCACCAGGAAAACTCTCTACAGTAATATTACCTTTAAGCGCAGTAATAATACGCTTGGAAATTGCCAACCCTAGTCCGGTTCCATTTGGATTTGAAGATATAAATGGCTCAAAAATATGGTCTATTAATTCTTTAGGTATGCCTGGGCCAGTATCTGCAAATATGATTTCATATTCATTTTGATTAGTTTGATGAGGTGAATCCAGAATTCTAATATTCAGAGATCCACCTTTTGGATCCATAGCTTGAACTGCATTACTAATCAGATTAACAAAGACTTGCTCTAGAGCACGTGCATCTCCAAGTACTAATGGATGATCGTCACTTGTTTCAAAGTAAGTCTTTATGTTTAACCGGTGCATCCGAGGATACCACCTTTCAAGAATTCTTGGGATTAAGAAACCCAAATCGACAGGTGCCAAGTGATATTCTACTGGCTTTGAAAATGTAAGAACCGAATCCATTAAATGGGTCAGTCTCAGACAGTCATTTTGTAGGCGATTCACCAGGTCAGTATGTGGGGAGTTCTCTTCTAAATTCATCCCAATGAATTGTAGACCAGTCATTAGGCTATTTATCGGATTCTTCACTTCATGAGCAAACACAGCAGAAACTTCTCCTAAGAATGCTCTTTGTTCTAATTGCTGAGACTTTAACCTAATCTGTTCTGTCTGGCTTAGATCTCGAAGTAAAACAATAATACTGGAAACCTTGTCCTCAGTTTTCACAGGAATGGTTATTACTTGTGCAGGGAAACTTTTCCCGGTTCTGTTATGGAGTCGTAGATCTCTTGACACTAAAGTAGTGATGCCTTGAAGTGCAGAATTATATGCTGCAGATAAAGATTCTGAACCGATTATCACTGAGTCTACAGGTTGCCTAAAAACCTCTCTGCCTGAATATCCTAAAATAATTTCAGCAGCTGGATTCATATCAGCAATCTGCAAATCAGGAGTAATTATTATTGTGCCCTCTTCCAGATTATCAATAATTACCTGTTCGATGCTAATGACTTGACGTAAATTTCGGATTTTCTTCTTTGCATTCTCAATGATTAAAATATTTTCAATGGATACAGCCACTTCAAGTCCAAGTAATGAAAGAAATCGGAGAGACTCATCAGTAGGAATGGGATGGTTCCCAGCTATTGCTATGAGACCAATCCACTCATCTCCTTTCACGAGTGGAATTGTCACAAGATATTGATAACCTGCTTGATGTGTGAGTTCTTGAAGTTTGGATGTTTGTCGCTTATTACCTTTCCAAAGAAGAGGTTTTTCAAGATTAGTTAAATCAGAAGACTGTAGTATATCTGGTAGAAAATTCTTACTTTCTACTGGTTGGTAAAGGCCACACTTCAGTCCGTTTGAATTCTTGTTTTCCAGATAAATGCTAACAAAATCGGATTTAACTACCTTCTTAATGATGTCAATAACATAATTTAAAGCAGATTGTAATTCCGAGTGTCTGTTGATCTCTGGTAGCAAAGCCAAGTTTTCATAAAATATTTCCTGAGCAATTAAGTTCGATCGCAAGTCAAAAACAGGTCGAGATTCTTCGAGGAATAAGGCAACAATCTTATTCCTGGAATCTAGATTTTTAATTGACAGCATAATTGGCACTTCTTGTCCATCGCTGTCTATAATAAGTGTTGATTTTTGACTATCATGACTGGGATTTGTATCGAATTCTTCTGGAAAAATTGTCGAAAGAGGGGAGCTTTCAATTTGACCGTGTGAGTAGCCCAAAAAAATTAAAAAAGCATTGTTAACTGCTAAAATTTGGTCTATTGTTCGGTTATAGATTATGGATGGAATGGGAATTAAATCAAAAATTCCAGCTCTGTCTTTATCAGTAAGAACTGTCTTTGGGAGTCCTGAATTATCCACAATATTGATTGCTATATCACAAAATCCTTTAATATCTAATTTCCAGTCGCACGTGAAGCTTGGCGTAAGTGTGCTGGAAGAATTCCTTCCATTGAACGGTACTTTGCTACAGTTCTCCTAGCAATTTTAATGCCTTTTTCAAGAAGTTTATCTTGAATTTCGGTATCGCTCAATGGGTATCTTTCAACTTCAATTATTTCTTTTACTAATGATCGATAGGAAAGTGATCTATCAAAAAACATTGATAGTGGAATGATGCGTTTGTTTGGAAGCTGTACTGTTTTACCTGCAACAGCTCGGGATATGGTTGATTCATGCATGTCTAAAGCTTTTGCGATTTCAGCTCTGGTTATTGATTTTAGAGATTTTTCGTCGGACAAAATGAATTGCTTTTGTAGGGTTACTATTTTTTCCATCAATAGACGCAATGCATTGCTTCGTTGTTGAATGCACTTAATTAGAAGAGATGCTTTTTCAAGATCGTTTTTCCAATCTTCTGCTTTCTCATCAGTAATAGATTTTATTGCCTGTTTAAAGAGAGGGTTTATTCGCAGGGTTCCTCGGATCGGTAAAATAATTTCAACAACTAATGGATTATGGATGTCTTCATTTAGATGATAGATCAAAATATCAGGCTGATGGTAAGTTAATTCATTGACTTCGACTGGATTACGGACATCGCCCCAGTAGGAACGGGCAGGGAATGGATTCAAATTGTGGATAATAAAATTAGCAGCTAATTGTACTTTTTGAATTGATGCATCCAAGAGCTTTGCTAACTCAGGATATTGATGATGGCTAACTAAATCCAATCCTTTTTCAATTATCTCAAGGGTGAGATCAGGTATTGTCATCGTCTCAGAAAGAACTTCCACTTGAACTTTCAATGCTTCTCGCGGATTGGCTGAGCATACGCCTAAGGGTTCACAATGTTGTAAACGCTTTATGAGGGCTTCAATTTCACTTGGAAGTCGGTGAAAATATCTGGCAATCTCGAGTGGTTTTGTTGTCAAAAAGCCTTCTTCATCAAGGTTGGTAAGAATATTTGCTACGATTAATCTGTCATCTGGATTTAACTCGGTCGCTACTTGCCTCAGTACATAGGTGGGAAGATCAATTCCTTCAGACACATAAGAATCCTCTGATTCTTCGTTGGAGTAGTTGCTTGAGGATGTGTAAAAATCCTCCCGTGGGGATACAAAAATAATAGCTTCTTCCTTTGAGGGGTTGGTTGGCTGACTACATACTGGGCAATTCCCAGAGGGAGGTAAGAGCCGTTTACACATCGGACAACGTCGTTCTTCAACCATTTCTAAGGCAGGGTTATTGGATAATTCAGATTCAACTTTCTGAAGTAATTCGGAATTTGTTAAGCTCAGGAGAGTCATTGTTTGAGCAAGATGAGCAGATGTTGTCGTGGAAGTTATTTGGTATTGAGACTGTAACATAACCTTACCTCAGTAGAATTAGTATAGCGCACAACCTGTAATGTTGCAAGAACTATGCCAAGCAAATGAGGTTGGTTTTAAGAATTTTCCTTTTTTATTGATTACTTACTATTCAAGGAGGGATGGTGAACTCGTCAGTTAGTGTATTATAATCATCCCATCATACAAAGATGAGGAAAATGCCTTTATGATTATTCACAGTGCCCATTCTATCAGCAATATTCGACCTTACTTCTTTTCCACTTTAAATAAAACAATCAACGAGCTAAAGTCCAATAGAATGGATGTGATCCGTTTAGACATGGGTTCGCCCGATTTACCACCTGCCGATTTTATTGTTGATGCATTGGTGGAATCAGCACGTAAACCTAATAAACATGGATACACTCCTATGGGTGGAGCACCAGATTTCTTGCAAGCGGTAGCACTTTATTATGACTATCGATTCAATGTAAAGTTGGATCCAAAAAAAGAGATTGTAGCACTAATTGGTTCTAAAGAGGGTATTTTTAATCTTGCTCAAGTCTTATTAGATCCAGGGGACTTAGTACTTCTTCCCGATCCATATTATCCAGTTTATCTTGCTGGGGCTCAAATTGCAGAGAGCCGAATCTTTTTCATGCCACTGTTGAAAGAAAATGGTTTTTTACCAGATCTAGACGCAATTCCTGAGTCAGTAGCAAAAGAAGCGAAGTTGATGTGGCTCAATTATCCAAATAATCCGACTGGTGCAGTGGCAAACCTTGAATTCTTTAAGAAAGCTGTTGATTTTGCAACAAAATATGAAATAATTCTAGCCCATGATGCTCCATACATGGATATTACCTATAATGGCTTTGAAGCTCATTCAATACTTGAAGTTGATGGCGCGAAGGATGTTGCGATTGAATTCAACTCTCTTTCAAAGACATACAACATGGCAGGCTGGCGTGTTGGTATGGGTGTCGGAAATCCAGATTTGATTCAGTTTCTTAACACCTATAAGAGTCAGATTGATAACTCAATATTTGCTCCAATTATGGATGCTTCAATAAAAGCTCTAACCGGTGACCAATCATGGTTGGAGGAAAGAAATACAATATATGAGGAACGCCGTAATATTGTTTTTCAAGGTTTGGTAGATGCTGGATTTGAAGTTGAGAATCCAAAAGCAGCACTTTACGTTTGGGCTAAAGTACCAAATAGATTAGGCGACCCGATGGAGTTTACTGCAAAAATGCTGAACCAAACTGGCGTGAGTATCACTCCTGGGGAAATTTACGGTCCAAGTGGAAAGGATTATGTCAGGATCTCAATCATTACACCCACAGAACGTATTCATGAAGCCATGCAAAGGATTAATGATTGGGTTCGAAGACAAATATGAGTAATAACAAAACAATATCGATGATACCAAAACCAGAGAGAGCTGTTTTGGTAGGGGTTGATTTTAAAAACAATAAATCAATATTGTCCATTGAAGATTCCTTGTCTGAGTTATCATTACTAGCAGATACTGCAGGGATAGAAATTCTTGGAGAAATAACCCAAAAATTAGACACTCCAAATCCCAACACATTTATTGGTAGTGGAAAAGTAGAAGAGCTAAAGATTTTGGTTGATGAATTAGATGCAAATGTTATTATTTTTGACGAGGAGCTATCGCAAAGGCATCAAAGGGAACTTGAAGAGATTATTGGTAACAATAAAAAAATCGTTGATCGAACCACACTTATCTTAGATATATTTGCCCAGCATGCCATTACCCGTGAAGGGATGCTTCAAGTAGAACTTGCACAGTATGAATATCGTTTGCCAAGATTAACACGTGCTTGGACGCATCTTGCGAGACAAGCTGGTGGCGGTGCGGGTAGAACAGGATCTGTTGGCGGGGTCGGGTTGAGAGGCCCGGGTGAGACCCAGCTAGAAGTTGATCGAAGAGAAATTCGTACTAAAATCAGTCATCTAAAAGAAGAGTTGGAAAAAGTCAGGAAACATCGAACTCTTTACCGATCCCAAAGAAAAAAAACACAACTTCCAATAATTTCATTAGTTGGGTATACCAATGCTGGAAAATCGACACTAATGAATTCCATATCAGATGCTGATGTGTATGCAGCAGATAAGTTATTTGCGACACTTGATCCAATCACAAGAAAGCTTGACCTTCCTAATGGACAAGCTGCATTAATTACTGACACCGTTGGCTTTATCCAAAAGCTTCCTACTCAATTGGTAGCGGCTTTTCGGGCTACTTTGGAAGAAATTTCAGAAGCTGATTTGTTGATTCATGTTGTTGACATTACGCATGTTAATGCATTAGAACAAGCCAGGTCAGTTCTGCAGACATTAGAAGAAATCGGTGCTGGCGACATTCCCATCATTACTGTATTGAATAAAATTGATAAACTTAGCGATCCAGAAATTGCGATGAGTAAAATGAGGGAATTTCCAAATACATTCGCCTGCAGTGCACTAACTGGACAAGGATTAATAGAACTTAAAATTGCCATCGCATCTGAATTATTTGAAAAGTATATGCCAGTCAAAGTCTATTTGCCATATAAGGAAGGTCATCTTCTTTCGTTGTTCCATGAATACGGGCATGTCGCTTACATAAAGCATGAAACCGAAGGTGTTTTAGTTGAGGGAATGATCCCGAACAGGTACTATACTCGGTTTCAACCCTATTTAGTAGTTAAATAAAAAAGCCCATGCAAGGTTGTCATGGGCGAAATTAATAAATTAACTTGTTATTTTTCTTTTTCGATGGTCAGAACTTCACGACCCTGATAGTGCCCACAATTAGAGCAAACACGATGCGGTAGACATGATTCACCGCAGTTAGGGCAGGTCACAGTATTTCTCGCTTTTAATGCATCATGTGCACGACGGCGATCACGGCGACCGGGAGAGGTCTTTCTTTTTGGTAATGGGGTCATCTTGTACTCCTAAATATTTATTACTTAACAACCTATCAAGTATATAGTTAATTCATTATTTCGTCAAGATAGAAAATTACGATTTCTCAATATTATTTAAAATTTAGTTAGTTTGATCTGTGCTTTCAAATTCGTCAAATTCGTCTTTATCAAGGATTTCGTTTTGACTTAATGTACCTTCTTCCATTGAAATTAGCAATTGTCTGGCGGCATCAGCTTGTTCTGCTGCAACCAAAACTTCAACTATACCAAGCGCACCAACAGTCAATCCATAAATGGCTGCTGCGCTTTCTTGTGTTAATATGGATTCAATCCCATATGATTCAAGGAATGCCTTGATCATTTCTCCAGCGAGCCTACCTTGGGCATTGTACACAGAGACCATATCTTGAAGACTGGTGTTCATTTTCACTGACCTTTCAAATAATGCTTACGAAAGCTGATCATCCATACATCCATTTTTCTGAATCCCGAGTCCATGTGACAAGCTCTTCAGGTTTGAACCAGAGTGAGATTTCTTTTTCTGCAGTGTCTGGTGCATCCGATGCATGGACTAAATTAAATTGCGCTTGGATCGCATAATCATGTCGAATGGTTCCTGGCGCCGCTTCAGTTCCTCTTGTTTTACCCACTGTTTGACGAATAGCTGAGATCGCATCTGGACCTTCCCAGACCATTGCCATGACAGGGGCGGAGGTAATGAATTTGATGAGTGGTTCATAAAAGGGCTTGCCTTTATGAATGGCATAGTGAGTCTCAGCTAATTCTTGAGAGACTAATAAGAACTTACCTGCGATTAAACGCAAACCGCGGTTTTCAAATCTTGAGATTATTTCTCCAATCAATCCCCTTTGTACACCATCCGGCTTTACTAAAACGAGAGATCTTTCCATTTGTTTCTCCTTATTGCAAATTACTGTGAAGCTTGATTATAAGCTTCGAGTGCTTTTCTAGGCTGATTATTTTTCATGTAAAGATCTCCCAATAATTCCCAGCCATCCTTGGATTCTGGATGATGATTCACCCAATTGGTGAGATCGGTAATCTTTTGATCTACGTTTTCTATTTGATTAATCGAATTACGAATTTGTTCAAAGTTCAGATTTGGATCGACTGTAACTTT
>CAZJLN010000030.1:0-3707 GCA_964546745.1 uncultured Anaerolineaceae bacterium | reverse complement strand
TTACGAATTTGTTCAAAGTTCAGATTTGGATCGACTGTAACTTTGGGCTGACCCATTAGAACTTTGATTGGTTTTGTTTTTTCGGATTCATATTCGGTGTCTGGTCGAATGATTCCTTCAGCTGGTGTTTCTTCGGGTACTGGTAAATCAACTGTAGAGGCAATCGGTTCATCCTGAGCTTGGGTATTTTTTTCTGAAATGATATCGGTAAATGGTTCCTGGATTAAAGCCTGGGGTTGATTTTCCTCTTCAAATATGATTGCCTGCAACCAAGGGGGCAATTCCTCTTCTATTTGATTTTCTGGAAGGATTTTGGACGTTTCTTCGATGGCATCAAATTCTGGAAGAGGTCGGGTGTGATCTTGATCCAGATCATCTGCCATTGTTTTTTCAGGAAGCCAATCTGTCTCATTTGTCTTTACTGTTATCAGTGGATTATCCAGGACTTCGTCCGAGTATGAGATTTCCAGTGGTGTTTGTTCCACTTTAGAAACAGTTTGTTCAAGGGCGGGTGTGGCATCAGAAAATTCTACTTCTGGGATCCAACCGCCAGAGGTATTTAACTGAGAGGTTGCTGGTTTCTGATCTTTGATTGGTTCGATCAAGGGGTCCAGAGTCGGTTTTGTTAAATTCAGGATTATGGGTTTTGTGGGGATGTCTTCATATTCAGGAGGATTTTCTATGATTGGAGAAATTTGTGTATTTTGATCTGTTGAGTTATTTTCAGAAGAAACAGAAGCAAGTTGGTCAGGATCACCAGCGGGCAAAGATTGGTCGGAATTTTCACTGTTATACAGTGAAGAATCTATTTTTTTTGCGTCATCGTCCATTGTCATTTGCCTTTCACAATCCTAGTCTAATCCCATTATAACAAAGCTGCATTGATTGTGCATCAATGCAGCCAGGTTTCTTTGCTTAAGGAGTCGGATTACTCTCCGAGATAGTCCCTCAGTTTTCGGCGAACAGAAGGATGACGGAGGCGGCTCAGGGCTTGGGCTTCGATCTGGCGGACGCGCTCGCGGGTGACACCCATCTTGCGGCCGACTTCTTCGAGCGTGTAGGCTTGACCGTCGAGGAGGCCGTAGCGCAGCTGCAGGATGCGCACTTCCCGAGGGGGAAGACCTTCGAGCACTTCATCGAGGTGTTCTTTGAGCAGGTTATAAGTGGCGGTGTCGTCGGGGGGCGGGGCTTCATCGTCTTCAATAAAATCGCCAAGAACGGAGTCTTCCTCATCATCGGTGGGGGTTTCCAGCGATAGGGGACGGCGAGCAACCTGGATCATGTTTTCGACCTTCTTGGGCGGTACTTCCAACATCTCGGCTAATTCATCGACGCTGGGATCCCGTCCCAGTTTTTGGGTGAGCTGGTGTTGAACACGGAGGAGCTTATTGATCTGATCGCCCATGTGGACAGGGACGCGGATGGTGCGACCCTGATCGGCGATGGCACGGGTGACAGCCTGGCGGATCCACCAGGTGGCGTAGGTGCTGAATTTGTGACCGCGCTGGTATTCGAATTTCTTAGTGGCGCGGATGAGCCCGATATTGCCTTCCTGAATCAGATCAAGGAAAGGGACACCACGTCCCATGTATTTTTTGGCAACGCTGATGACCAGACGAGAGTTAGCTGTGATGAGGTGCTCCCTGGCGGCCCAA
Organism: uncultured Anaerolineaceae bacterium; assembly: GCA_964546745.1. Lineage (GTDB taxonomy): Bacteria > Chloroflexota > Anaerolineae > Anaerolineales > Anaerolineaceae > CAZJLN01. The sequence goes on along the minus strand of CAZJLN010000030.1, from coordinate 2,052 downwards.
CCATCTTCAATAAAACTTCTAAGGTCCAGACGTTTCTTGGGAGAGATGCTGCCCTGAGCTAATTCCTCGCGGGCTTTTCTGCCGCGTTCGATGCGTTGTGCCAGTTCGACCTCTTCGACAGCGGTCAGGAGGGGAACACGGCTGACTTCCTTTAGGTAAAGACCAATCGTATCATCCGTGTCAATGTTGGCGAGGTCATCCATGGAGACGAACTTTTCTTCCTCACCGAATTCGGACAGCTCTTCTTCAGCTGGTTCCTCAAGGGTGGAGGTGTCTTCCATGTATTGAATGCCAGCCGTTGCCAAAGCGGCGAAGGTTTCTTCGAGCTGGTCAATGTCCTGCTCGGCGTCCGGGAAGAATTGGAGAATATCATCGATAGTAACGAAACCTTTCTTTCGTCCTGCCTCGATTAATTTAGATAATGCGGGGAAATCTTTTTCTTCTTCCACATCTGTTACAGTTTGGTTATTCATTCTTGCCATATATTTATTTATATACCTCTAAATTTATCGATAAACTTAATCATGAGAATAGACTACAACATTTTTAGATAAATTTCAAGCATTTGATGCAATTCAATTTGATGAAGTTACATTCTCATTAAGCCTAGTTGAAGCCGGTTAATCCTGAGATGAAGGGGTTGGAGTTGGCGGATTTTTTGCTGTATTGATCAACTCAATTATGGTGTCGATGCTTCCTTTGGAAATTACGATAATGGGATCCATTTCCACCTGGGCATAATAGCCGGTTTGGGTTGGATTGATATTGCCAATATTGACCATCTTTTGACTGCCATTTCGCATGTTGAAAGTGAAACGATAAGTTGGATCGGTCAGACCGTAGGCTTGACCATCCAGGTCTTTGCGCAGGGTTGCATTGGCTTTGATCGCATTGAATTCGGTGAGCAGGCGCGTTACATCACCCGCAGTGATTTGCACTGAAGGACTATTTATTTGCCAGTTTTCCTCTTCAAGCCTTGAGATGATGACGGGGTCCTGGTTTTTCTCAACGAACTGAATATGTTCAATGTCAGCCAAATCGAGCGAGATAAAAGCAGGTAAAGGCGTTGAGGTCGGTTCACCCGGCTTGGTAAGAAAATCGAGCGAGTCGATTTTTTGCAAGACCACAAAAGCAGCTACCATGAGCAGCATGATGATCAGAATTACTAGAGTGTTTTTCTTCATAAATCCGTTAGACCTCACGACGGCGTTTGACAAAAACGACAATGGCGGCAATGATGATGGCTAAGGGAATAAAGACCACTGTGGCTAAAAGGATGGCGTTGAGCATGTAGCCCGAAGGGGGAACCAAAAGGCGGGTGGTCTGGGTCCTGGCGGAGAGATTCATGAGTTGTTCTTGCCCAACAAGCCAATTAACGGTGTTGAGGAACAAATCGGCATTACCGTAATAGCCATAGTAGGTGTTGTTGGCAAAATCTGAATCACCAATGATGACAAGGCGGCTGCCTGTATCAACGTTTTCGACCGCTGCGGCGACTAGGATCGGACCCTGGGTATCAGATGTTGGATCAAAGCTAATCTTGCCGGAAGCGAGGGAGTCGAAATCGGTTTCTGCCCAAGCTTGGTCAGTGGTGTAAGCAAGCCCGGTAGCGGAAGAACCAATGATGTTTATGGTGCGGGCGGTGGGGAAGACGGTTACCATGTTATTGATGCTGGAGGTGATGGAATGAGAGCCATAGGAAATAACCACGGCAGTTGAGTTGGGATTAGCAGTCAGGTCAATGACAAAATCGTCATTGACTGTGATATTCCAAGTGGTTTTTAGATAATCTGATAAGGGGTCTGCCTGATCGGTGGAATTGGTTATGGGAGTGGGCTGAAGCATGACGAGGAGAGAGCCGCCTGCATCCAGATATGTTTTTAGCAAGGCAACTTCATTTTCGGAGAGGGGTTTTTGAGGACCAGTGAGGACGATGGCTTTGGCGTCTTCCGGAATGGCGTTGGATGCCAATAGATTGAGGGATTTTATGGTGTAGTTTTTCGATTTTAACTCATCATGCGCATATCCATAGGCTTGATTTTGAGTATCATT
>CAZJLN010000029.1:15018-16956 GCA_964546745.1 uncultured Anaerolineaceae bacterium | reverse complement strand
GGTCGGGATCACGGGGATTTCGTAATCAAGCACAAGATATTCCTCGGTATCACCCTCTAAGGATGCCCATGCATATGGGTTATCTTCACATGCAAACACATTTGGCTCACCAATCGCCTGTTTAGCTGACCATTCTGTGCTGCTGTATTCGGAGCTGGCATATGCATCCACCGCCCACTGGCGGATGACCTGAGGTTGCGGTGCTTCGGTGACCACCACTACCACCTCTTCAGTCACTATTTCAGTAGGGGTTGCTTGCACAACTGCGGTAACCACGGTAGTGGGTTCCGGAGCTGCTACGTCAAAGGTATATTCCTCTGCCTCAAAGAAAGTAACGCTAGACAGGAGCTCATCAAAAATGGGTGATATTTCTTCCCAACGAGCTTTGGGTGCTAGACCCAACATAACAAATTGTTGTTTTGGTTCAACCATGGCAACATACATTTTCCCTTGAATTTCAACATCAAGGTATTCCCCAGAGAGATCTGCCAAAAGACCATTCACCCCATCGACCTTGTATTTCTTTCCACTGCCAACCACAATCCCCTCACCCTGGGCACGCATGCCTTCGAGTAGTTCTTCATTGGTCGTCTCAATGTCCATCAGACCGCCCAACAGGGTCAGCCAAGGTCCAGATTGCATCGTTGCATCAGGAGCAGTCATATTGACAATACTAATGTCTTCTGTGACACTGTATCCAATGACCTTTTTGTAGGTAAAGCCGCCCACTGGGTTGCGTACTTCTTCACCCAGGTAGGATGTTTTGCTTAACTTACTGCCTAAACTGCATGCCAGTGAACCCAGCATCAGCAACATAATGCCAACCAAGACGGATATCCATTGCTTTTTCATTTTTTCAATCTCCTCTAAAAACTCTGAAAAGACTTACAAACTTGAAATGAATATTTTACCCAGATCAATCAGCGCCTGAATGTCTTCTTCTTTTTCAAGAAAGGCGTCTTCAATACGGATCTCTAAACCGGATTGGGTAACCTTGACCACCGGTTTGTTTTTATGCCAGCGCATCAACAACGGCTCACAACGCGGTGAGAAAATTCGCCGGGCGTCTTCCTCGCTATTTGCCATGATCTTGAATTGCTGAAAAAATGTGCTGCTGCCGGCTTGCACCTCATGCATGCCCACACCGGAAGGTCCAAGATACTTTTCAATCATTTTTTTCTTCATCATTTCACCAAATTCACCCAACTCGACATGTGGCTCAGCTGGTCCAATGAAGAGATTGCGCCTTGGCAGAAAAATAGCTTCTGAGGTAAAGGTTGTATTTTTCGACATATTGGAAAGGTGGGGTTCCACATCCGGGCCCTTGGCAATCAAGATCGATTCCAACATCCAGTTATCGCCGATCAGGCGATAGCCGGATGCCAATCTCTCTTTAATTTGCTCAAAGCGCAGTCCGCGTTTAACGGCAAATGATTGCAGGTGGGCGATTTTTTGCTTTTTAGCACGATGCGTGAGAAAAAAGATGAGTGCAACAATAATGGCTGTAGATGCAATCACAATCAGGTTGGGGATCAGGTCTTTCATAGTTAACTCCTTGGTTCTCGATATGCGCGACCTTGAGTACAAAAAAGAAATGGAAATTTATTAAGCTTAATTATATCAAAACTCTAAAGTATATTAAATCTATTTAATCAAAAACGGACCCTTGCTGAAGGATCCGTTGATGATATTAGGCTGATGTTTTCTACACATTCACCAATTGAGTTTCAAACTGGCTGTTGTAGAGGTCAGCGTAGAAGCCGTTGCAATTCAACAGTTCTTCATGCTTACCCTGCTCCACGATGTCCCCATCACGCATAACCAGGATCATATCCGCGTTGCGAATGGTGGAGAGACGATGCGCAATGATGAAGCTTGTGCGCCCTTGCATCAGTTTTTCCATAGCATGTTGGATCATCACTTCAGTGCGAGTATCCA
>CAZJLN010000029.1:14344-15008 GCA_964546745.1 uncultured Anaerolineaceae bacterium | reverse complement strand
CTTCATCCAGGATCAGGATTTCAGGATCTGCCAGGATGGCACGAGCGATGGTCAGCAGCTGCTTTTGCCCAGAGGAAATGTTGGTCCCCTCTTCGTTCAGGATCATATCGCAGCCACCGGGCAAGGTACGAATGAAGTGATCCACATGTGCGGTCTGCGCAGCCTGCCAAACTTCTTCATCCGATGCATCTTCTCTACCGTAGCGGATATTTTCCCGGATTGTGTCGTTATACAGCCAGGTGTCTTGAAGCACCATGGCAAACATGTTGCGAAGGTCGTGACGGGTAAATTCCTGGATGTTGTGTCCATCCACCAGGATCTCGCCATCGATGACGTCATAAAAACGCATCAGTAGCTTGACCATGGTGGTTTTGCCGGCGCCAGTAGGCCCAACGATGGCAATCTTCTGACCAGGCTGAATGGCAGAGGAGAAATTCTTGATAATGATCTTTTCTGGATCATATCCAAAACGCACATTCTTAAACTCAACCGCACCTTTAACCCCATCAAGCTTAACCGGGTCACTGGTTTCAGGAACCTCTTCTTCCTCATGGAGAAATTCAAAGACGCGCTCTGCCGCGGCGGCCGTTTGCTGCAGCACATTGGAAATGTTGGCAATTTGCATCAATGGATCATTGAACGAGCGCACATAGGAAATAAATGC
>CAZJLN010000029.1:1784-14334 GCA_964546745.1 uncultured Anaerolineaceae bacterium | reverse complement strand
AATGCTTGAATATCGCCCAAATTGATTTGCCCATTGATAACGCGGTAACCACCCAGAATACAAACCGCCACATAGCCAATATTACTGATCAGGCGCATAAAAGGCATCATCAGATGCGACAGGAATTGGGACTTCCAGGCTGATTTGTAAAGCGTCTCGTTGAGAGCATTGAAGGTTTCGATGCTTTTTGCCTCCCCATTGAAGGCTTTGATCACAATATGCCCGCCGTACATCTCTTCGACATGCCCGTTTACATGCCCCAAATACTCCTGCTGCTCCCGGAAATACTTCTGGGAGTGTTTGATAACGATGCGGATCATGATCATTGCCACCGGAATGGTCAGCAATGCAATTAGCGTCATGATCACATCGATCGATAGCATCATGATCAAAATGCCAATGACAGAGGCAACCGAGCGAATGATCTGTGCCAGGCTTTGGTTCAAGGTCTGGCTGACAGTATCCACATCATTAGTCACACGCGAGAGCACTTCGCCCTGGCTGACGCGATCAAAATACTTCAAAGGCAAGCGATTAATCTTGCTCGCCAGGTCCTGACGCAAGCGATAGGTAATATCGGTGGAAATACCGGACATAATCCAGCCTTGCATAAAATTAAGAACGGTTGATGTCAGGTACAGGAGGAACACACGCACCAAGATATTGCCGATCTTTACAAAATCAATATCTCCCGTGCCTGAAATGCGTGCAGTGATGCCTTCATAGAGTGTTGTGGTTGCACCGCCAAGGATCTTGGGACCCATGATCGCAAATACGGTTGCAGCGGCAGTGACCACCAGAATGATCAGGATAGAAATCCGGTACTTTCCCAGATACTTGATTAGCTTTCCCATCGTGCCCTTAAAATCACGGGCTTTTTCTCCACCCATCATTGCCATGGGACCACCACGCGGTCTGCCACCCATCGGTCCGCGAGGCGGCTCTACAGGTTTTGACGCTGAATTATTATTTTGTTTGTTATTATTTTGCTCGCTCATGCCAATTCCTCCTTGCTCAGCTGTGACAAGGCAATTTCCTTGTATTCCTGGCAGGTCTGCATCAAGTCTTTATGGGTTCCTTTGCCAACAATGCGGCCATCATCCAGCACAATAATTTGGTCTGCGCTCTTGACTGTGGCAACACGTTGGGTAACGATCAGCACGGTGCTCTCACCCGTCTTTTCTTTGAGTGCCTTTCGCAGCGCCGAGTCTGTCTTAAAGTCCAGCGCTGAAAAACTATCATCAAAGATGAAGATCGGCGGTTTTTTAACCAAAGCTCGCGCAATGGAAAGACGTTGCTTTTGCCCTCCAGAAACATTCGATCCACCTTGGGCAATTTCGCTTTCCAATCCTTCCGGTTTGGCAAAAACAAATTCCGAAGCTTGGGCAATGTTCAACGATTCTTTCAAAATTTCTTCTGAAGCCTGCTCATCTGCCACGCGCAAGTTAGTGGCGATTGTGCCTGAGAACAGATTGCCCTGTTGAGGCACATATCCGATCTGATCACGCAGGTCTTCCTGACGCACCTCACGCACATCCACGCCATCGATTAACACACTTCCCTTCGAGACGTCATAAAAGCGTGGAATGAGGTTGACCACTGTGGATTTTCCGCAGCCAGTCGAGCCAATAAACGCTGTCACTTCGCCAGGTTTGGCGGTAAAGCTGATGTCGTGCAGCACATCCTCTTCTGCATCCGGGTAGGCAAAGTCTACATCTTCAAAGACAATTTCGCCTTTGAGGGGTTCAGGTAAGAGCTTGGGTTCTACTGGGTCTTTGATTGCTATCTCTTTTTCGAGCACATCTGCAATGCGGTCTCCAGAGACGGCAGCCCGCGGCAGGAAGATGAGCAACATGGAAAGGTTCATAAAAGCAAACATGATTTGCATACTATATTGCATAAATGCCATCATGTCACCAATTTTGAGAGTCGACTCGGCGATCTGACGTGACCCGACCCAGATGATCACTACGGACAACACATTCATCAGCAGCATGATCAGCGGCATAATCGAAACCATGGTGCGGTTAATAAACAATCCGACCTTTGCCAGGTCAGTATTTGCATCATCAAAGCGTTTCTCTTCAAAATTTTGCTTATTAAAGGCGCGGATCACCATCAAACCGGAAAGGTGCTCGCGCGTTACCAGATTCAATCGGTCAACAAGTTTTTGAATGATCTTAAATTTTGGAATGGCGATCGCAAATGCAAGCATGATAAAGCCGATCAGCAGCAACACCGCCAAAGCAATGATCCACCACATATTGGGGCTTTTATCGATAGCGCGGATCACACCGCCAATACCCAAGATGGGGGCAAAGAATGCCATACGCATGATCATAAATACCAGCATCTGCACCTGGGTGACATCATTAGTAGAGCGTGTGATCAGCGAGGCAGTGGAAAAGCTGTTAAATTCTTGCGAGGAGAAGGTTTCTACTTTTGTGAAGACGTCCCTTCGGATGTCTCGCGCCATCGCGGCAGAAGTGCGTCCAGCCAAATAGCTGACAGAAACAGAACAGGTGGATGCCAGCAGCGAAAGCAACAGCATGATGCCGCCTGTGCGCAGGATGTAATTGGTTTGGACACCTGCTAGGTCAACTCCGATGGCTTCATACTCGGCTTTAACGCCAGCCACTGCCATCTGCTCCACCATCGAAGGCTCCAGGGCGTTTAGACGGTCACTAATGGCTGTGTTGAGCGCTTCCAGCTGGGTTGCAGGTGCCATTTTAAGGAGAGTGAAAGGGTCTACACCAGCCGGGATTTGTTTGAAACTTTCAGGCAACTCACCGATCAGCGCTTTTGCCTGTTCAGGATTTTTGGCAAAGGTTTGGATGCCGTTGACGATCACCAAGGGTTGGCGCATCAAGCTACTGAGTTGATTGGCTTGCGTTTCATCGATTTCATTTATTACATATAGCGCTTCGTCCGCCAGAAGTGGATATTTCTGCACCAATTCAGCATCGGGAGAACCTGCATCTGATAGTGTGTAGTTTGCCAACACGGTCTGTGCCTCTTCAGGGCTCAAAAACAATAGCATGTTGTCCATCTGGCTCTTTCGTATCACCTGGGGTAATGCTGTTTCGATCCCACTAGACTGGATGCCAACATTGACAATGCGCGAAAGGTAATCCGGCAGTGCGAGATCGGCATTGCCCATGATGAACAAAAGCACTATGGCAAGTAGTACATTCCATAAAAAGGGTTTCCAATATTTAAGCAATCGTTTCATAGTTCAATGTTTCCTCATAGTTTAATAACAGAGTGAATCAGTACAAGTTTGAGCAATAATCTCGAATTGCACTCAGGAAGTAATCTCTTTTTGTATGTGAGTAACCAGATCGTTATCGCGGATTTCGCGAAAACACGCGATTAGGCGCTCCAATGCTGGTTGGATAGCAGCCTTGTCTTCTGGGCTAAGCGCTTCAGCCAGCTCATCGATCCAAGCATGGCGCACCTGCATGCTGATACGAACAGTTTCGCGACCCTTCTCGGTAAGCAGGATCTGCTTCGAGCGACGGTCACGCGGGTCTTCCAGGCGCAAGATCAATTCGTCTGCTACCAGCTTATCCAGCAGTTGGCTAACAGCCGCTTTGGTGACGCCTAGATGCTCAGCCAGGTCATTGACCGATGCTGGACCATGGTGATAGATACGGAAGAGCGTGGTTACCTGCGAGAAGGATAAGCCGCTGGTGCGATTATGCTGCCGAAATGCCTGCATAGAGGTATGCATAGCTGCTTCTGACCACAGGTGTAGGGTTTGATTAAAATAAGTAATATCGGACATAGTTCACCTTACTGAATAGTTAAGCGTGCTTTATTATATGCAGATGAAGGGTTATGTCAAGAGGGAAATTTTTGGTCGGAATTAGAAAGTAATAAGATAAAAATCTTTTGACACTAAAATTGTTTTAGTATAATTAATCATTGATTCAAATGGACACAACTTCATAAGGAGGGCAGCTATGTTGCGCAAAGTGGTATGGACTACAATAATCAGTTTGATTCTGGTTCTATCTTTTTCTCTCTTTCCTGCGCCTGTGCCTATTCAGGCTGCAACTTTCAACTTTACAGTCGATGTAACGGCGGATACCAGCGATGCAAACCTGGGAGATAACATCTGTGCAGACGCACAAAATGATTGTTCGCTTAGGGCTGCTTTGGAACAATCCAAGCCGCTGACTGTAGCTGGGCATACTGTAAATATCTACTTTAATCTCCCTTCTCCAACGACCATCGTGCTAACTTCAGATCTACCGCTATATACCCAAGCCAACCTGATCAACAATAATCCGGCGAATCGCATCACCATAAACGGAAACAACAACTTTGGTTTGGTGATCTCTGGTAACCAATCCACAACCATTGAGGGTTTAATTTTTATGAATTTCCGTTTAGCTCCGGTTTATGTCTATTTTGGCGGCACGGATTTCATCAAGAATAATGTGTTTATTCACAATGAAAATGGGCTTATTATCAACAACTTGAACAATGGAGAAGAAGGTATTGTTCATGTTACTGGCAATTATGTGGGGTATGATCCATATACTGAAACAAGAAATGCCAATACCAAGGGTATCCAGATAAAAGATGTAGCCACCGTTTATACTCAGTGCGAAGTTTGGATTGGTGGCAATAACGCTGAGGATGGCAATGTAATTGCGGGTAATGCGCAATCTGGCTTATACATAGAAAACACAAATCAAAACACTGATATTTTCGTCTTTAATAATTACATTGGCATGGTTGATGATACAACGCCAGAGCCTAACAACAACCACGGAATTGAAGTGATAAAAAGTTCGGGAATTCTAAACATTGGAGGAGACTATCTGACCCAGGGGAATTTGATCTCAGCCAATAAAAATATTGGGGTTTACATTGCAGAGTCGAGTTATGCATCCATTCTAGGGAATACATTTAGCGCTAATGCTGCGGGCAATGCGTACATTCCTAATGAAAACGGTGATCTTAAAGCTTTTGATAGCGCGTATCTATCAATAGGTGGCAGTTCAACAGAGTATGGTAATGTCATTCCGCAGGGTATTTCTGTCGAGAGCGATTCGGTTAACAATGTCAACCTAACGATCAAAAATAATTTTCTGGGCATATCAAGAAGTGGTTTTGTCTTCCCCGTTTCTGTAGATCAAGATGGCATATGGATTGAAAATGCAACAGGTTTTCCGGATATCTCATTTAACGAGATCACCAATTTTGACAGAGGCATTGTCATTCTTTGGGATTCAATCGTGCCGATATCTAAGAACAAAATCTATGGGAACAGAGTGATGGGCATTGACCTCGATGATGATGGTGTTACCCTGAATGATCCTCTGGATGTTGATACAGGACCCAACGGAATGCAAAACTTTCCAGTGATTTCAAATCTTGTTCTGCAAGACTTTGGTGATGTAAAAATAATCGATTTTGATGTTAGCCTACATTCAGAACCGAATAAAAATTACTATGTTGAGGTTTTCCAAAGCCCATTTTGTGGTGCAAACGGCTATGGTCAGGGCAAACAGATCCTGACCTGGAGCGGTGCTATTACGACGGACAGTAGTGGAAATTCGAATATCTGGCATCTGCAGAGGGTATTTCCTACGAACATTCAATATCCCTGTCTGACTGCGACCGCTACATTAATGAACGGTACAAGCTATGTAGCTACCAGCGAGTTTTCGCAGGGTGTGATGGCATGGCAGCCGGAGAAGCTTTTCCTGCCGTTGATCTTAAAATAACAGATTTTGATTATTTATAGAAGAGGCTGGTCTTTCTATGCCAGTCTCTTTCTTACTATATTTGGGATCAGTTCCCTAAAAACAATAATACTTGCCCTGCAATTTATCTCATCCAGCGCTGTGGAGCAGTCTTTCTGTTAATACTTCGCAAATCCAAACCAGTCACTCTGTGTGAAGTCGCCCACAAAATACTTCTTGTCTTCCTCATTGGCAATCACCTCACCAGCTGCCCTTGCCAGTGCATAATAATATGCGCCTTCCTCGCGATTGCCTGCCAGAGCATGCGCACGGGCTAATGCCATCAGGGCATAGGCTTTGTCAAAATCTGCCATCAACGCCTCATGCTGGTCAGTCAGGGCAACGCAGCGGCTGGCATGCCGCAGCGCTTCCGACTTCAATCCCAGCTCGGTGTAGACATGTGCCAGCATCCACTCTCCGCGTTGGTGGTGCAGGGGTGTGCCAGCATCTAGCCAGTGATAAGCTGAGGTGTGGGCAGCATATAGCATGCGCTCATCCTCCTCCGGTGTTCGATCGGGCTTACCCAGCAGTTCCCAGCACTCCCCATTAGTTTCAATGGCAAAGTACTTGTGTGCTTCGGCTAAAGTTAAGGTTCTTTCTTCTGTCATATCAATACCTCTTTATTCATTCAGGCAATGGTTTGTACCTGTTCGGCTTTGAATGCCAAATAATCCTCGACCAGGCGTTCAGTTTTGGGAAAACTACGATAATAGAGGATATCATTTTCATATACTCGCATCTGATCGAGATCTTGATCGAAGATCAGCAAAGCCACTTTTGCAGCCCAAATGTGCAGCTGCGGAATGGCGGGGTCGAATTCCGTCCCTCGGCTTTGCGCCAGGTCGATCGCACGCCGCCGAAGCCTCTCAGCCAGGTTGTGCCCTTCTGGTTTAAATGCTTCACGATCCGATAATTTAAGCTCAGACAGCTTAACTACAAATTCCTGTGCCTTGCGCAGCAGGATACTGTTGATATATGGTTCATGGTGCCTATCCAACCTGACTTTATTTTCATAAGGCAGGATGAAGCGGCGCCTGTCCTCTTGAGAAATAGGATCGCTGAACTTCGCTTGCATGTCCTCATATGTGACCAGTCGGTCTGTCAATTTTTCGCAGGCATACTCCGGGCACTGCGCGCAGGTCTCAAAGCCATATGAATTGACGCAGGGACGCACCGGGCAACCCGTATCCAGCGTTTCGGCGGTATCTGCCAGGCAGCCCTCACACATGATGCGCTCTGGTGGGATGCGAAAACCAAAGTAGGTATGCCAGCCATCCGAAAGGATTTGGGCATTTTCAGGGTGCGCTTGTATATTAAGTGCGTATGCCATGCACAGGTCACAACGGTAACCGCAGCGGGAGAGGATTTGTGTCATTTTGCTAATTCCAGTATCGATCGGATGAATTCAGCCTTTCCATCCGTATATGCCAGGCGGTCGTTGGGGTATCTGGCTGCCAGGTCATGTTTAAGCTGGCAGTAAGCCTGAACGGCTTCAGGGTGCGTGAGCAGGTAATCGCGAAAACGGATATTATTGATCAAATTAGAATGCTCAGGTGTGCTCATGTGAATGTGAAACAGAGTCATAGGCTTGCCGCGCTGAAAGTAGTGCCTACCAGGGATGCCGTTTTCGCCTTTGTACTCATAGCCAAGTTGTTCCAGCAAGGGCACACACGCTTCCACTATGCCCAGGTCAGCAATGCAGATGGCAATATCGATGATCGGCTTTGCATCACAGCCGGGCACAGCCGTGCTGCCGATATGTTGGATATCCAGGATGAGGTGCCCAATAGCTATGCATAATTCAGCCTTTTCCAAGACATATAACATCTGCCAGGCAGGATCATAGGGTACGATCTGGACGATACCTTTTTCAAGTCCGAGCATTACTGACCTTTAAAAATTTCAGAATTGGTAACTTCCTGAATTTGATTCTAACATACCGATAGAAAAAGTTTCGGGCTGGATTTTGCTCAGCCCGCTTTTTGCCATACGATTTTAATGAATCAGAGGGATAGATCACTCTTCAGCGGATATTTCCTCCGCTTCAAACAGCTCCACCGACCTGAGCACAGCATCCACGATCGGCTCGAAATCCTTCCATTCCTCAGCGGTAGAGAATCCGATCAGTACAAAGGGTTGATTGGGATATGGATTAGCAAGCCATACCTTGCCTGCCATCTCATATTCATAATCCACGCTAGAGATGTCTGCCAAAATGCCTTTGACCCCATTGACAGTGAAAGGCTTTGTCTTATCGAACATCATATTATTTGATTCATTAAAGAATTTTTTCAAAAGGTCTGTGTTATCAAGATCTTCATCCGATATGGTCCCAATTAGCACTAAAGCCGGACCTTTGTCTGTATCCCCCTCCGGAGATACCATTTGCGTGATTCCGTAGGCTTCCTTAACGGAAAAATCCTTAACAGTGCTGATGGTATACCCGCCATTGGCACTGGTAAGAGGATCCCCCAGGAATCGTGAACCACCCGAGAGCAGGCTGCATCCAGTTGCAAATAACAACATCAAAAACAAGAAAGCCGACAATGCTTTTCTTACCATATTTAGATTTCCTTTTTTTCTTAACTAAGGCACAACTTCTAGCGCCAGCTCTGCCATTTTCATAAAGCCCTGCTCGCGCGCCTGGTGCGAGGCTTCTTCACCGGTCAGAATGTTATCACTCACCGTCAGAATAGCCAACGCACGCGCCTTCAGGCGGGCTGCCAGCGTATAGAGCGCACAGGCTTCCATCTCAACCGTCAAGATGCCATAATCCGCCCACAGCTTCCACCAATCCGGGTCGTTATCGTTATAGAAGGTGTCTGAGCTGAGGATGCCGCCCACACGCGCGTGCATCCCGCGTTCCTGAGCGATTTGCCAAGCTTTTGCCAGCAAGCCAAAATCGGCAGTGGCAGCAAAATCCCTGCCCCCAAAAGTCAGCTTGTTCATTGACGAATCTGTGGACGCTGATAGCGCCAAAATTACATCGCCAATCTGCATGCCAGGCTGAATGGCACCACAAGTGCCCACGCGCACCAGGTTCTCCACGCCATAGTCAACGATGAGCTCATGCACATAGATGGCATGCGAAGGCATGCCCATGCCAGTGCCCATGACCGAGACGCGCTTGCCGTGGTAGGTGCCAGTATAGCCAAGGATGCCGCGCACCTGGTTAAATAATTTGGCGTCTTCCAGTAAATTTTCAGCAATGAACTTCGCCCGCAAGGGATCACCCGGCAGCAGAATACTCTTGGCAATCTCGCCTTCTTTTGCACTGATATGCAGACTCATAGAATACCTCCATAGGTAATAAGAATTAGATATCCAATATTATAGCAAATCCCAAAAAGGTTTGGATGATGGCTTTTTGTGCCTCATCCAACTGAAAAGATTATTTGGATGATGTATAATTTTTATATGTCAACTCTATCTGCCACCGCTTTGGCGCACCCCAATATTGCCTTCATCAAATACTGGGGCAATCGTGACCAATCCATTCATTTACCGATGAACGGCTCGCTTTCGATGTGTCTGGACGGGTTGTATACCACCACGACGGTCATCTTCAACCCCACCCTGCCTGCTGATCAGTTTACATTGGATGGCAAGGTGGATGAAGGTTTTGGCTTGCTTCGCGTGCAAAACTTTCTGGATGAGGTGCGCAAACTGGCGGATCAAAATGTCTATGCGCATGTGGAGAGCACAAACAATTTCCCTGCTGGCGCGGGGATTGCCTCTTCCGCCTCAGCCTTTGCCGCTTTAGCGCTTGCCAGCACCTCTGCACTGGGGTTGAACCTCTCCGAACGTGAGCTTTCGCGTCTGGCTCGGTTGGGCTCGGGCTCTGCCTGCCGATCGATTCCGGGCGGCTTCGTAGAGTGGCAAGCTGGCGAGTCTGACCTAGATTCCTACGCCTACAGCATCGCCCCACCCGATCACTGGGATCTGCTCGACCTGGTGGTGATCGTAGACCGCGGTCACAAAGCCACTGGCTCTGCAGCTGGCATGTCATTGGCTCATACCAGCCCCCTACAGAAGCAGCGCGTGGCAGAAGCTCCCTTGCGCCTTGAATACTGCCGCCAGGCTCTGCTGGCATGTGACTTTACCGCTCTGGCGGAGGTGGTAGAGATGGATTCCAACTGGATGCATGCTGTCATGCAAACCTCCACGCCCCCACTCAACTACCTGCTGCCAATAACTGAGAATATCCAAAACCTTGTCTTAGGCTGGCGCAGCCAGGGGCACGCTGTGTGCAGCACGGTAGATGCGGGTCCAAATGTGCATGTCATTTGCTTACCTCATGAGCAATCATTCTTGATGGCAGAGTTTGAGCAAATCCCCGAAATCCTTGAAGTGGTTCCTGCGACCCCGGGTGGGGCTGCAAGGTTGCTATCTGTAACAGCTTAATCGCCTTGCATTCTCCAAAATGTGTATAATTGACTTGCCTGCCTGGCAGGTAAAAAATAGGAGTTAACAATTATTATGGATGTAATTTGGGTGATTTTACAATTCGTAGCAGTGCTCGGATTGTTGATATTTTTTCATGAACTGGGGCATTTTCTTGCTTCAAAGGCAGTAGGAATAGGCATTGAAGAGTTTGGTTTTGGCTACCCGCCACGCATGCTCAAGCTCTTCACCTGGAAGGGCACGCTTTTCTCACTCAACTGGATCCCGTTTGGTGGATTTGTGCGCCCCAAAGGCGAGAATGATGATAGCGTTGAAGGAGGGATGGCATCCGCACCTGCCTGGAAACGCCTGATCATCCTGCTGAGCGGTCCGACTATGAACTTCCTGATCGGCATCCTGGTGTTGGTGATCATGTTTTCAGCTCTGGGAACTCCCGCCACAAACAAGGTGATGATTTCGGCGGTGGTGGAAGCTTCGCCGGCAGAACAGGCAAAGCTGCAAATGGGTGACTTGATCGTGGCGATCAACGGTGAGGAACTCAGTTCGATCGAGGACGGGCAAGCCAAGATCAAGGCACACCTCGGCGAAGAGATCGAGATGACCATCCTACGCGGGGAGGAAACCTTTACGGTGCGCCTGACCCCACGCCTGGACCCGCCCCCCAATCAGGGTGCAGTGGGTATTGGCTTGAGCAATCCCTTTGAGGAGATCCCCTTTACCAAAGCGCTTGGCTCTGCCTTCAGCGCATTTTGGGAACAAACGCGCCAGACGGTGATGCTGCCTGTCAACCTGATCCGGGGTGCCGTTGCCCCTGAGGAAGCCCGCATTGTTGGCTTCAAGGGCATTTTTGACATCTACAACCAGGCAAGTGAGATGGACGAAGTTGCCAGCACGCTTACCCCCACGCCATTACCGATCTTCAGGCTGTCAGTGGTTGCCACTGTCTCTATCGCCCTTGGCATCACCAACTTGCTGCCCATCCCAGCTTTGGACGGCGGACAGATTCTGTTCCTCATTCCTGAATTCATCTTCAAGAAACGCATACCGCAGAATGTTGCCAATGTGGTCAATTCTGTCTTCTTTATGCTACTCATCCTGTTGATGGTTTTTGTGACTATCCAGGATTTTGTCAATCCAGTTATCACACCCTAATGGATTAAATTATGGATAAAAACCTCGTTGAATTTTCAGATGTCATTGCAGCTCTGCTGGATAATTCCGTACCGTTTCCACCCAAGCTGCTATACAACCTTTCAGGCATTCACAGCACTGAATACACAGAGCTAGCTGCAGCTTGGCAGCTGATCGCCATAGAGCGGCGGCGGGCTCTCCTGCAAGATCTGGATGAGCTTGCAGATAACGATTTTTTGCTGGATTTTGATAACATCGGCAGAATCGCCCTGCATGACCCCGATCCGGAGGTTTGCATCAACGCTATCAGTTTGCTCTGGCAGGCAGAGGATAAGAAGTTGGTGCCTGAATTTATCCGTTTTATGCAAACTCACAAAAATGAAGCCGTTCGAGCTGCTGCTGCGGGAGCTTTGGGTCCATATGTGTATTTGGGCGAGGTAGAAAAGCTGCCTGAGAAGTTGCTCCATGAATTGGAAGAGGCGCTGCTCAAAACCTGTGAGACAGATGGATCTTTGCAAGTGCGCCGACGCTCACTCGAGTCACTGGGCTATTCCAGCCGTGATGAAGTGAGTGAGTTAATTAACAAGGCTATGCGCAGCACAGATACGCTCTGGCTTGAGAGTGGCTTATGCGCTATGGGGCGCTCTGCGGACAATAGCTATGATAGAAAAGTCGCTGCTTTCCTGGATAATGATGCCCCTGAAGTACAGCTGGCAGCGGTACATGCTGCGGGTGAACTGGGAGTGGAACGGGCACGCGTCCGATTGTTGGAATTTTTGGCAGAAGGCATGGAAGATGCTGAGCTTCGGGCAGAAGTAATCTGGGCGCTTTCTCAGATCGGCGGCGAAGGCGTTGAGGATGCCCTTGAAGACCTGCTGGACAACACCGAAGACCCTGACGAGATCGACCTGATTGAGGAAGCCCTCGACAACCTGAGCTTCACCGAAGACGATACTGACTTTGACCTGATAGATTTCGATTTAGATGAAGATGACCTGGATGAAGATGACTTCGACTTTGATGATGAGGACGACGACGAGAATTATTAGGTTGTAATGAGCATGGAGCAATTGCACGCAATTGTTAACGGGCGGGTCCAAGGGGTTGGATTCCGCTATTTTGTACTTGAGTCAGCCAACCAGCATGGCTTGAACGGCTGGGTGCGCAATCGATTTGATGGGACAGTTGAGGTGATGGCTGAGGGGGAGCGTGAAGCGCTGGAGATGCTCCTGCAGGACCTGTGGCAGGGTCCGCGC
>CAZJLN010000029.1:0-1774 GCA_964546745.1 uncultured Anaerolineaceae bacterium | reverse complement strand
GGATTGGTCACCCGCCACACAGGAGTTCGAGCGTTTTTCTGTGCGTGGACTTTTTTAAGTTTGTTCCCCGGCTAATAATTTAGCTTTCTTCCAAGGCGGCAGATCGGTCTCATCTGCCAGGATGGCGCGCAGCTCGTACACCTGGTCGCGCAACATGGCAGCCCGTTCAAACTCCAATTCCTTGGCACTGGCGCGCATTTGCTGTTCCAACTCATTGATCAGGCGCGACAATTCGCTGCGCTCCATTTTGCTTGCAGCTGCCCGGCGCGTATCTGCCGGCTCCTTGGTAGCAGCTGATGCCGCCGAGAGCCGCTCGGTGATATCCCGCACAGCTTTGGTGATCCCTACTGGTGAGATGTTGTGTTCCTTGTTGTAGGCTTCCTGTTTGGCACGCCTTCGGTTAGTCTCGTTAATCGCGGTTTGCATCGCATCGGTCACCTGATCAGCGTACATGATCACCTGTCCATGCAGGTGGCGTGCTGCACGCCCAAAGGTCTGGATAAGGGCAGTGGCAGAACGCAAGAAGCCCTGCTTGTCCGCATCCAAAATCGCCACGAGTGAGACCTCTGGCAGATCCAGACCCTCGCGCAGCAGATTGATCCCCACCACCACATCAAACACACCCATGCGCAAATCGCGCAGGATGCCAACCCGCTCGAGGGTATCCACTTCGGAATGTAGGTAATGTACTTTGATGCCCATCTCCATGATGTAATCCGCCAAGTCTTCCGCCATGCGCTTGGTGAGCGTCGTCACGAGGACGCGCTCGCCCTTTTCCACACGTTTGTGAATCTCGCCGATGAGGTCGTCGATCTGGCCAAATGAGGGACGAATAATCACCTCCGGGTCCACCAGTCCCGTCGGGCGGATGATCTGATCCACCACCTGGGAGGCTTTTGCCATCTCATAAGGTCCGGGAGTAGCGGAGGTGTAGAGAGTGGTGCCCATAATTTCTTCAAACTCCTCAAATTTGTATGGGCGGTTGTCTAACGCTGAGGGTAGCCTGAATCCATAATCCACTAGCACTTCCTTGCGCGAGCGATCGCCGTTATACATGCCGCGCAGCTGTGGCACCATCATATGGGATTCATCTAAAACCAGCAGATAGCGTGTCGGCATGAAGTCCAGCAATGTCCAGGGAGGCGAGCCTGGCGGGCGCTGATCGATATGGCGTGAGTAGTTTTCGATGCCTGCGCAGGAACCCACCTCGCGCAGCATTTCCAGGTCAAACAGGGTTCGCTGCTCCAGACGTTGGGCTTCCACAAGGCGGTCTTGATCTCTCAGCTCCTTCAGGCGCTGCTGTAGCTCAGCTTCGATGTCTGTCAGGGTCTTTTCCATGCGCGATTCATTGGTGATGTAGTGCTTGGCGGGATAGATCTGAAGCGTGTCCAGGTCTCCATAGACTTCACCGGTGAGCGGGTTGACGCTGATGATGCGCTCCACCTCGTCGCCAAAGAAGCTGATGCGGTAAGATTGACGCTCTTCGTAAGCCGGCAAGATCTCGAGCGTATCCCCTCGCACGCGAAAGACACCAGGCTTAAGCTCAAAATCATTGCGCTGGTACTGGCTCTCCACCAGCCGGCGGAGCAGGGCATTGCGGCGCCAAATCTTGTTTTTTTCGAGGGTGATAACGCTCATGCCGTATTCCTGGGGATCGCCCAGTCCATAGATGGCAGAGACGGAAGCGACGATGATTACATCTTTGCGTGAGAGCAGGCTGGTGGTGGCTGCCAGGCGCAGGCGCTCGATCTCTTCATTGATATCGGTTTCTTTT
>CAZJLN010000028.1:0-17810 GCA_964546745.1 uncultured Anaerolineaceae bacterium | reverse complement strand
TAGTGTGTGGTGTACAGAATGGTCATGCCGGCTTTGTTGAGTTCTTTGACGGAGTCGAGGATAGCACGACGCGACTGTGGATCGATGCCGACCGTTGGCTCGTCCATGAACAGCAGCCTGGGCTTGTGTAGCAGCCCCACGCCAATGTTGACGCGGCGTTTCATTCCCCCTGAGTAGGTTTTGATGCGCTGTTTAGCACGATCCTTCAAACCGATCTGCTCCAATACCTCATCCACTCGGGAGGAGAGTTCCTTGCCGGAGAGCCCATACATCTGCCCCCAAAAATTGAGGTTCTCAAGCGCGCTCAAATCTTCATAGAGGGCAATCTCCTGCGGCACAACGCCGATAGTGCGTTTGACATCCATTGGATCTTTGGTAACGGAATGCCCACAGACATTGGCATCCCCGCTGGTAGGGGAGAAGAGGGTCGAGAGTATGGAGATGGTGGTGGTTTTGCCAGCACCATTCGGTCCCAGCAGGCTAAAAATCTCACCTTCCTGCACGTCAAAGGAGATGCCCTTAACGGCAGCCAGGTCGCCATAATTTTTAACTAAGTTCTGTACTTCAAGAATAGGTGGCATTATTCCTCCGAAATAATTCAGATCAGGATATGTTAATTATAAATGAAAAAATCATTATTTATTTTCTCGATGGACAAAGCCAGGGTTGTTTGCCCCACACAACAAAAGCTACCCCTGCGATTAAATACTAATGAAGGTGAATGGAATATAAAATCTTGATTTTACTCTGGCTTTTCTAAGTGTTCGCTACTGGCTCAGATATTGTCGGATCACTTCCGCAGTGCGTGGTTGCTGCAGGATGTTCATATGCGTGCAGGCAGGAATCATCTCCGTCGTGGCGTTGGGGATCTGGCTGGCGATCCAATGGATATGGCTGATCTTGATCATTTCCTGCTCGGCGTACAGGATCAGCATGCCGGTTTGGATGGCGCGCAGATCTTCTTCACTGAACCCGATATCCTTCAGCATTAATTCCCAGACCATGATGCGCTTTTTCATTGGCAGTCCAATGCGTTCCAGCCGTTTCATCAGGCGGTGGATGTGGTACATATTCTTCAGGTCGCGCGGTTCGGTGGCATCCACCAGCGTGTTAGGGGAGATGGCAATCACCCGTGAAAACAGGTGTGGGGCACGATTGGCAAGGAAGAGTGCGATATTGCCGCCATCGCTGTAACCAACCACCCCGGCGGCCTGAATGCCTTTGGCTTTGCAGAAAACAATCACATCCTGGTTGAGCTGCTCGATGGACAGGGATTCATCGTTGGAGACTGACTGCCCGTGCCCACGGCTATCCAGCGCATAGGTGTGATAGTCAGTGAACAGTGTGGATTGGTAATGACGGAAAATGCGCTTGCTTTCCGAGTTGCCATGCAGAAAGAGCAGCGGCTGCCCAGAACCAGCTTCAGTATAGGCGAGTTTAATGGTGGGTAAATCAATGTATTGGGTTGTTAGTTTAGGCATAATCTCATCCTCAATACATCGCACTTGCATCGCTGGGCAGCGCACGCACATGCCGCAGGTGTGCACTCACCCGGCTATCGTCTCCTTCTGGGTAGGTATAACCGAAGTGATCTGCCACTGAATGCGCTGAAAGGCGGAACAGCTTTCCCATGGCAAACAGCGCTTGCCAGGTTTGTTCGATATCTGCATCAGCGTAGGTCGCAAGCAGTACCTGCCACCATTCAGTAAGTAAATAGCTTTGGATGTATTTCAGCTCCTTGCCCGGGTCGCCTCGGAAGTCGGTGATCACACCCACATACCATTTGAGCATCTTATTGAGCTGTTCGCGTACAGCCTCCTCCAGTATGGTACGGGCATAGGGCAGTTCACCGCGCCACAATCCCTTGGCTACATATGGACTAACCCACCAGAACTCGTTGCAGCAGTCATCGTACTGCTTCTGCGTTGGCGGTTTTGGCAGACTGACTTTGCTGCCGGGTGGAATGAGTTTTGAAACCAATCCATCTTTATCGAGCAGCACCTGGTTAAAACCTTCCCAGACCATTTCGTTGATCCTGTCCACTGGGAAAAAGGTCAAGTCAAGGCGGTTGCCATCCATAAATTGCATCAGGTAGGTGTAGCCAGGTTGGTCTAAAGGTGGCGGATCCACCATGTCGTCCGGCAGCTGCAGGATCATCAGGTCCCCAAAGCGCTTGATATTTTCCAGGTTGCGCAGGTATGGCTCTACGTCAGTAACGACATAAACGATGTCGAAATCCTGGAAGAAGTCTTTTGGCGCGTCTGGGTTGGTGCGAGAGCCGCTCAGGATGACCGCGCGGATACGCGGATCTTCTTTAGCGGTGGTAAGGATCAAGTTAAGCATCTCTTGTTCAGTACGCATGGTTTACCTCACTTAAACACTCCTTGTCTGGGTCATAGTTCTGCGAATTGGTGCGGTTGTGGTCTACAAGTCATCTACATAATTTTATTAGAAACAGTTCGTCTGAAGTATCCTTTTAAAGGAATCATTTTCCTACAGGCGAATCGTTTTTCGTGGTATAGCAAGGATCATGATACTTTGCTACCTTCATTCTGAACAACTATTAATCACTCTCAATAATTATACCTGTCCAAAAACTGATAAAATCCTATCACCAATTTGACAAGGAACCTGCCATGACCTATCCAACACTTGAAACTTTCCAACCCGCTTTCCTAGCTTATAAACGTTATCTAAATGATGTGCGCACATCCAACGAAGCCATCCCTCTTCCAATTGCCCTTGAACGCCCAGGCGGTTCAATCTCTCGCTTCGAAGCGTTGGTTTGCACAGACGGCGCATTATGGCTTGAGCGTACCAAACGCCACCTGGAGCGCCTGGTTAAGTTCCTGCTGTGGGCATATGGCGCATCCACCCTATATATTGGTGGCTCAGCAGTGCTGGTAAGCTTCATCCGCTCTGTCTACAGTCCGGAAGGCGCTCGAAAATTTGACTATGCCTTCATGTCGCGCGTTTATGGCAAACCCTTTGAGGTGATCGCCTGTGGGCTGGATGAGGTGCCATTTCCAACCCCATCTGTTTTAGCCGTCAGCAGACAGCTAAAAGGCTGCCGTATTGGCTTTGATTTAGGCGCATCCGACTTGAAGGTGGCAGCCGTAATGGATGGGGAGACAATTTTCTCCACTGAGATGGAATGGAACCCGCGCGATCAGGCGGATCCAGATTACCATAAAACCTTTATCCGAAAGGCGCTTCGGCTGGCAGCTTCCCACCTGCCCCGCGTGGATGCCATCGGCGGTAGTTCTGCGGGCATCATTATCAATAACCAGCCACGTGTCGCCTCCCTTTTCCGGAGTGTACCAGATGAGGCGTATATGCGCGTGCATTCCCTTTTTGATGAGCTGGGAGAAGAGTTCGGGGTTCCCATCGTGGTGCTCAATGATGGGGAGGTATCTGCTATGGCAGGTGCAATGGCTTTGGAAGACAATGGGGTGTTGGGGCTGGCCTTGGGCTCCAGCCTTGCCGGTGGATATGTAGATTTGCAGGGCAATCTTACTGACTGCCTGAATGAGCTGGCTTTTGCTCCCATCGATTATCACCCAGATGCCCCGCGGGATGAATGGTCCGGAGACCTGGGCATGGGTGGGAGTTATCTCTCTCAGCAGGCTGTCTTTCGTTTGGCAGGCAAACTTGGCGTTCAGATCCCACCCGAGCTGAGCCCGGCAGGCAAACTTACTCACATGCAGACATTGTTGGAGCAAAGGGACCCGCGTGCACTGTTAATCTGGCAAACAATGGGCAATTATCTTGGATATACTCTGGCACACTATGCCAATTTCTACTCGTTCCGGCATGTCCTCCTTTTGGGCAGGGTCACCTCCGGCAGCGGTGGAGAGATCTTAATGAAACATGCCAGTCAGATTCTGCATGCGCACTTACCTCATGAGGCAGAGCATCTGCAACTACACCTGCCTGATCAGTCTTCTCGGCGTGTTGGGCAGGCAGTCGCGGCTGCCAGCCTGTCGCGGATATAAGCCCTCGTTTAACAAAAAAAGAACCCGCTGGAAAGCGGGTTCTGGTTTCTTAGCGGCGCATGCGACGCGTTAGAGAGGAAAAGTACATTAGCTGCATGAGCGAGCTTGCCAAAGCTGCCACATAAGTGAGGGCAGCGGCGTTGAGAACTTTGCGCACGCCCTTCTCTTCTTCAGCATTCACCACCAAACCACTGGTGGTCAGCATGGCAATGGCACGTTTGGAGGCATTCAGCTCCACTGGCAGGGTGATCAGTGAAAAGACAGCACCCAGTGCAAAGAAGATCACGCCAATACTTGCCAGGTTTGCCAGGCGCAACAGCATCCCCGCCATGATCAAGATCCAGCCCAAATTTGTGCCGATGTTCACCACTGGCACGATCACCGAGCGCAGCTGCAGTGGTATGTATTTATCCTTGTCCTGCATGGCATGCCCCAACTCATGTGCTGTGATTGCCAGTGAGGCAATCGATGGCTGTTGTGCAACTGCCGGGGAGAGACGCAAGATGTTGTTGCGTGGATCGTAATGATCCGAAAGTGTTCCACTGGTGCCCTGAACGCGAATATCAGATAGTCCATTAGCACGGATCAACTGGTATGCTGCATCCTGACCGTTTAAGCCCAGGTAATTGCGTACCTGGCTGTATTTACTGTAAGCTGATTTCACATAGATCTGCGCGATCATCGAAAAGATGAACGCAGGGATCATATAAATCAAATAATCAAAACCCATTTTTTACTCCTATCTTTCAACCATTAATTGCCGCCATTGATCACTTCAATGGCTTTATCAAGTTGTGGGTCAATGCCAGCGTTGAAATCTTCTTCGGTGTATTCCACGATGTAATCAGGTGTCAATCCCACATCGCTGATCTGCTTCTCATTGGGGGTCAGCCAGCGTGCAATGGTGATGCGCACACCGCCGGAATTGTCGTCCAACCCTATCCAGGTTTGAACCGTGCCTTTTCCGTAGGTGACCACGCCCACCAGCTCGCCTCTACCGCGATCCTGAATGGCGCCTGCCACAATCTCAGAGGCGGAGGCAGTGCCTTCGTTGACCAAAACTACCAGCGGGATATCGGTTGCCAGTCCACCACGCTGGGCGGTGTAGGTATCACGTGTACCATCGCCATATTCCTCGTACATGATCACGCCGTTGCCAATAAACTCAGACGCCACTTCGATGGCAGTGGTCAGGTATCCGCCGCCATTATCGCGCAGGTCAAAGATCAACCCTTTGGGGTTTTGATCCATCAGGTCTTCCAGGGCTTCACGCAATTTTGGCGTCGAGAAATCGTTAAAGTTGTACAGTGCCACATAGGCAATATTGCCTTCCAGCATCTCATAATCGACCACTGGAACAACGATCTTTGCGCGTGTGATGGTAACATCCAGGGTTTCTTCACCGCGCAGGATCGTCAGGGTGACGTCCTCGCCGGCGGGGCCGAGAATTCTTTGTTGCACCAATGCGCCGTCAATGTCGGTCATATCTTCGCCATTGATCTTGAGGATCAAATCTCCGGCTTTAAGACCAGCCGCCTCTGCAGGCATACCCTTCATCGGTGAAATGATCTCAACATACTCGCCTGTGATATCAATCCAGGCGCCAATACCGGTATATTCGCCTTCAAGTGACGTATTGGCTTGCTCAAATTCCTTTGGATCCATATAAGAGGTGTGTTTATCACCCAGGGCAGCCAGCATACCGCTGATAGCGCCTTGCATCATTTTTGACTGGTCAACGGGCTGGTCTACGTAGTTTTGTAACACGAGGTTCCAGGTTTGCCAGAAAGGCTTGAAGAGCGTTTCAAGATCTTTGGGCGTGCTGCCCTCAACCGGGCAAGTACAGGTTGGGCAGCTGGTCTCCGTGCAAGTGGGGCATTCGAGGCATGCGGGACATTCTGTCCCCTCTATGGTGCAAACTGTTGGCCCTGTGGTAAGTTCGGATTGTTCTGAGCCAGTGATCACTCGTGGGGTGAAATATCCCACGGCAATTCCACCGGCAAATGATCCGCATACGAGCATCAAGCCTAATATCACGATTAAAATAATACGCAATGTCTTTGACTGCATTGTTATTTCTCCTGGTTATTCCAATAAAACTCCCTAAAGAATACCATAATCTTATTAGAAATATGTAAATAATTGGGGTGTACAGATGGAAAGAAAGTAATTCAGCTGAAAGCGCAAAAGTCTCAAGCGCAGAAGGGCAACCCTTCACAAGGTCTACAAGAAAGCGCAGAAGGAAAAGATTACCAGACTTTTTGACTACTCAACGATCAGACTACCCGACTACTTGACTACTTGACTACCTGACTACTCAACTATCCGACTACCCGACCAATTTCTGATAAAATATGCGGATTGCATCAATAAAAGGAGGTACTGTGCAAACTCGAG
This sequence comes from uncultured Anaerolineaceae bacterium, assembly GCA_964546745.1. Lineage (GTDB taxonomy): Bacteria > Chloroflexota > Anaerolineae > Anaerolineales > Anaerolineaceae > CAZJLN01. The sequence continues at coordinate 11,418 of CAZJLN010000028.1, read as the reverse complement.
TGTTAAGTGATCATGCTCATGAGATTTTAGATAAATTGTGTGTTCAAATCCAAAACCGGCGGCTCGGCAGTGAGGGCAACCATCAGGCGTCTGCATATTTTGACGCATGGATGACAGAACGCGGCTTTGCTGTGGAAAAACAGGTTTTTGACTGCCAGGATTGGGAAGGAAAATCCTCCATCCTTACAGTCGACGAGCAATCCTTTAAAGTATTCCCAAGCCCACATTCGCTCGGTTGCCATATCCGGGCAACACTGGTAACAGCAGACACCCTCGAAGCACTTCAATCCGCGGATGCCAGAGGCAAGCTCTTACTATTGCACGGACCCATCGCATCCAGCCAGATCATGCCAAAGGACTACCCCTATTACTTTCCCGACGAGCACCGCGCCATCTACGATGCCCTTGAAGCCGCCCAACCCGCTGCCATCCTGACTGCCACCGCCTTCTCACCCCAATTGGCGGGTGCGCTTTACCCGGTTCCCATGATTGAAGATGGGAACTTCGATATCCCATCTGTCTACCTGACGGAAGAAGAGGGTTCACGCCTGGCTCCCCTTGTAGGGCAACTAGCTGAGTTGCGCTCAGAAGCAACTCGCATCCCCTCTCATGGCTGGAACAGTCTGGCAAGGCTTAACCAGCAGGCGAAAAAGAAGTTGGTGATATGCGCCCACATCGATGCCCGCCCCACGACACCTGGAGCGCTGGACAACGCTTCCGGCATTGTTGAGCTGATGCTGTTGGCGGAATTGCTCAAAGATGCAAATTTGAAAATTGGCGTTGAGCTTGTTTCTATGAATGGTGAAGATCATTACGCTGCCAAGGGAGAGATGGTTTATCTTGAATCTCTTCTACCACGCAAGGCAGAAATTCCGCTGGTAATCAACATCGACGGACTGGGCTATCACAACTGCCAGACTGCCTACTCATTTTACGAATGCAGCGAGCCGTTAGCACAACTTATCCGCGCAAGTATGGCATCTTATACTGGGCTCATTGAGGGCGAACCCTGGTTTCAGGGCGACCATTCCATATTCATCCAACAGGGAATCCCAGCGATGGCACTCACTTCGAATGACATCCAGGATTTGTTGGGGCAAATTATCCACACCTCACAAGACAAGCCTGAGGTGATTGATACAGAAATGTTAGCTCAGGCAGCCCTTGCGCTGCGCGATGTTGTGATTGCTTTGGATCAGATGGTCGACTAAGAAAAAGCCACCCGAAAGGGTGGTTTTCTTAACCATAAACAATACACCGACCTAATCAGATCTGGTTTTTAACCCCCATGAATGAGATTACTATGCCTTATCGAGCCCCTTTACACAGTGCAGCGGCCAGGCTGTGAAAATCCCCGTATTAGGTTGGCTCAGGTCGCCCACTGCCGCTTCCGAGGCTTCCAGGCAGACTTTAATCAGGTTTTCGTCATGCACGACGGCTATGAGCGTCACATGCTCTTCTTCACTGCCATAAAAAGCCGGCACATATCGCATTGGGAAGGCTTTGCGCTTGACGCGATGCATACCTGTGCTCTCGATGATGGTTACGCCGGTAACCCCCGCATTTTCCCACGCTTCCAAGATGTCAATCAACTTTCCCGGGTCATTCAAGACAAACATGATCATGAACATATAAACCTCCGTAGGTCGATGGCTTGGTGAATTTTGAGTGCTTGGGCTAATTCTACAACACTTAACCCATCTGAGCAAATAAGAAAAATCCGGGCGGTTGCGCTGCCCGGATTAATCGAAGAAGATTAAAAATCTGATTTAAAGATAATGGCTCTAAGAATGATAAATACAAAATACATTGCCATCAGGTAAAAACTTTCCACTTTTCCAAGGCGACCTTTCCTGAACCACAGGATTATCCATAGCAGGGCGCCGGTCAGCGTTTCCCAGGGTAAGTCCCACAGGACTAAGGGCTTGGGTACGGCATACCTTGAAATAAGCGCACCGCCACCAATCCCAACCAATGGGTTAGTGATGTTACTCCCCACGAGTGTACCCAGCGAGATGCCGGCTTCTTTATGCTTAATCCCAGCGAGGGCTGTGGTCAATTCGGGCAGCGCAGAGGCAAGCCCCAGGGTGATGACACCAATCAGTGATCCGCTGATGCCAGTTCGATTGACCACGATTTCGGTGATGCTCAGAACGCGTGAGGCTGCAAATACAGTGATAATCAGCATCAGGATTGAGATGAGGGCGTCCACAAAGACTTCCTTTTTACTCTTGGGTATTTCATCTAGTACTTCCTCATCCTGCGGGATGTTATCTTCTTTTTGGTAGTGCTTGCGCTCGTCATAGAACAGGTAAAAGCTATATAGCACAAATGACCCGAACAAGATTAAGCCATCCAGGCGTGAGTAGATGCCATCAATGCCTAAGATGATACACATCACCGTAGAGGCGATCATAGGGATCATGCTCTTCCAAAGGAAATAACGCCGAAAGTAGAGCGTCCCGCTTAATAATACGACCAATCCAAGGATGAAGGTTTGTTGTACGACATCTGAACCAATATTGGAGCCTAAAACGATAGCTGAGCCAATTTGAAAGTCTAACTTATTCGCAAGTATATTGATTGAAGCAGTTACGTGAGAGGTAATCTCCGGGATGGAAGTTGCCAGAGAGACAACTGTCATACCCATGAAGGTGCTGGACAGATTGAAGTAGGCAGCGATGCCGATCAGCTTTTTGACCGCGTAGTTAGCAGCCAATACAAGCGCTGCCAGTGAAACAATACCCACAAGTATGATTGGGAACATGCCCCAGTTTTCCATAATAACCTCAAAAATCTAATAAACAAATCAAAAAATTGCGACGGAGAATTATAGCCGTTTTTCAATATCCCCCAGTCGATTTAACATGGATTTAACAATTGTTAGCACAGAAGTCTGAAGCACAAAAGCGGAGAAAGGTCTTTAACTGTAGGGAAATGAGGTGTTCAGTTAAGTTTCTATACCTGACCAAATAAGCGATACCTGGTAAGGATACCCTGACTAAAAGCTTCTTACGCCTAATTTCTTGAATCTTAAATCTTGATTCTTGAGTCTTCGGTCTTTTATCTTACCTCAATCCCTGCGCCTCAACAAAGAGCTGTTGGTCTTCGGCGCTGATTGGCTCGATCACAATGCCATGGGGGCGAGGTTTTCCCTCATCATCCACGTACACAAACGTGATGAACCCACTCACCACAGAATGCTCTCGCACAAACGCACTGATATGCGCCACCAGCCGGCTTTTGCCACTGAGAACAATCTTGCTTTCAAAGCGGATGATCTCTCCAGGTCTGACCGGGCGGGTGAATGCCATCCCGTGCACCTTGACGCAAACCACGTACTTGGGCGGAATTAAGTCTGCTGCCGCAATAAAGCCCGACTCTACCAGCCACTCCGCGCCACGACCGGCAAACAAGGTGCCGTGGTGATTCAGGTCTTCGCCCTTGACCAGGTGATGAATTATGAGCGTTTTTGGTTCCATCGTTTCCTTAATATTGGATCAATAGATAATTGTCAAAACCGATCTTTAAGCCTGAATTTTCATAGGTGCCCGCAATCAATCCAACACCTCCAGGGATAAAATCTGAGTCCTCAACATTTGCCAGTACTTCTTCACCCAACGCCAACGCTAGACCGTCTGTGCCGCAGTACCCTACCAAAGAATAGGTTCCTTCAGCTGCCGCCAAAGTGTCTGAATATGTCCAATCCTGTAAAATCACTAATTCTCCGTCGATGAATTTCCAAATGGTACTGTAGTCATCTTCCGAGACTTGCATGGCAGAAAAGTTGTTCCCATCCTGATACCCACAAATGAAACCAAAGTCTCCATCTCCCACGCCATTGATAAGGCGCATATCCACTGCCATGCCGAGCTCATCCCCACCAAGGGTGATGTCGCTATAAATGTAGTAATTGGTGGTATTGACCTCAAGGATCAATTCGCCATTTTCATAATAAGAGCCGCCATCATCCCCAAAGCCTACATACCAGCCGCTGGCTTCATCTGAAAAATCGTCTTCGAAGATTGTCTGGCCATCATCACCATTTCCTCCAGCCGGCGTTGTCACCTCCGATTGCATAAGCAGGAAATTATCATAAGCAACCTTAAATCCGGGATTATCATAAGTACCTGCCATCAAGCCAATGTAACCCGGGGTAAAGTCTGGGTCGACGAAATCGATCAGCAATGTTTCATCCAGTGCCAATGCCAGACCGTCTGTGCCGCAGTAGGCTGCCAACAGGTAGGGTCCTCCCTGCGCAATCTCATCCGAATAGGTCCATTCCACCAGGCTCTTATACTCCCCATTTTGATACTTCCACAAGGTGAAATAACCGTCCTCGCTGATCTCCAGCGCGGTCATGTTGTCAATGTCCTGATACCCACAGATGAAGCCAAAATCGCCATCACCAACGGGAGAGGTAACACGGGCATCTACCACCATGACAAAGCCATCCCCACTATAGGCAAGGTCGCTGTAAATAAAATAATTTTGTGAATTAACACCAATGACTAATTCGCCATTCTCGTAGGCACTGTAGCCATTATCGCCCGATCCTTCATACCAACCACTGGCGGTATCTGAAAAATCATCCGAAAAGAGAGTTTCTCCCTGGGCTTCATAGATCTCGCCTTGCGCTTCGCCTGCATCCACCATCACCTCTCCGCGTTGGGCAGCAGAGATAAGGGGGATTGCCAGGCTGACTGGGCGCAACGCATTGATGAAGCCACCTGTTGGCACACAGTTGTCGAATTCGTTGATCACTCCGTCACGGTTGGTATCTGCCAGGGCACGACAGTCTACATAGGTTTCTGTATCACCAGAGCCGACCTGGGTTGGAATGCCAATAATCTCCCCAATTTGGTTTGCTGCCAACCCACCAGAGTTACCGCCGGCAATCGTTGCAGAGGTCTTGATATAGGCACGTTTGCCGTAAGGCTCTTCGGCAGTGAAGCCGCTGACCTCACCGCGAGTGAGTGTGATGGTATCCCCGCCAATGCCTGGATAGCCAAGGATTACAAGCGGATCGCCCAGCTGCAGGGCATTGGCATCGCCCAACGTCACATAAGGCAGGTTGAGGCTGGCATTGTCAACTGAGGTGCCGTCCATATTACTGCTGATACGAATGACCGCTAGGTCTAGTTTTGCATCCGCCTGTAAAATATCTGCATAATAAGTAGCAACAGGTGGAGCGTCTTGTGCCTCTGTCATGAATACCACCAGGTCTTTGACGGTATAGAAACGATCGGAAAGGACCACATGCGCATTGGTAAGGATCAGCCCATCCGAGGTGATAATGGTGCCTGAACCAGTCCACCCGATACTTTCTTGCCCCTCCATTTCCACCAATGCACCAATTTGCACAACTGACTGATAAGGAATGGCAATGTTGGTAGGCTTGCTGGTTGGCACAACCTCGGTTGGGGTTGCAGTCGGTTCTGAAGTTGGAATGGGTGTAGCTTCAATAGCAGTGGCTGTATTGACTTGGCTGGGTTCTGCTGTTTTTACCGATTGTCCACAAGCAATCGTAACTATTAGCAAGGTTGAAATAGCGACTAATAAACGAATTTTTGGAGGTATTTTGCGCATGATAAAACTCCTAGGCAGAGAAACTAATATTCGATTAATTATAGCGAAGGCTTTTCACGCCTTTCCCTATTGTACAAGGTTTTCAGTAAGATAAGCGTCGTTGTCAGATTAATCCAAAGTGAGCAACGCTCCGTTCTTGTGTAGCCAGGTGCGCTCCTTTTTCCAACTCGGCAGGACCGTCGCAACAGCTTGCCAAAACTGCGCCGAATGATTTTTGATGCGCGTGTGGGTCAGCTCGTGCACCACCACATATTCCACCGCTGAAGGCTGTGCCATCGAAAGGCGGTAGGCAAAGTTGAGGTCATTTTTTGCGCTGCACGAACCCCAGCGTGTCTTTGCGCTGGTGATGCGCAGGCTGCCAGCCCGAAAGTGATAGCTGGCATGATAGCGGCTGATGAGCTGGCTGACCAGCGTCCGTGTTGCTTCGCGGTACCACTCGATGAAGACCTCGCGCGCTTGTGGTTGGTGCTTGCGGGAGAGCCAAAAAGCTTGCCCATCAAAGCGCAAGGCTGGCGTGATGCGGTCGGTCAGGTGTAAGGGGTACTGCTTGCCGAGATACCAAAATTGCTCGCCTTCGATGTAGGCATGCGGCTGGCGCTTTGCTTCCAGGGAAGTCATCTTTTTCCTAGCTGCAATCAACCAATCACTACGGTTGGCAAGCACTGCGTTGATGTGTGCATCGCTGGCGTGCAGTGGTGCTCGCACGATCACCTTGCCGCCGGGAAGCACCTCAATGGCATAGGTTTTGCGTTTGGAACGGATTACTTCATCTACATGCTTCAAAATGGCACTCATTCGTAAAATTATAAGCCAAAATTAGCCAGCGGCGCTTTCAGATGGGTTAAAATGGATGTATGCATAAAAAGTTCGGTCTGATCCTATGCTTGATAGCCTTCTTATTAAACGCCTGCCAATCTAAGGCACCGGCGTCAGCACTGGAGGAGGAGCCTTACGTGGATCCCAACGGGTTCTTTGCCATGCCCTACCCGTCAGGTTGGCAGGTTTCTACCAACCCTGAAGAAAATGTCGCTCTTTTTACGCCTCCAGAGCAGGTAGACCCCGATTATCCCCTGTCTGTCAAGGTATTTGCCCAGGCGACCCATTCCACCGAGCGGGATCCCTCGGCAGAAGAAGCCAGGGAGCTGTTGGAAGCATGGCTCTCGGAGAACCTCAGCGATGAATACAAACCTTACGGCACGGGCGATACCAAGGTGGACAAACAATCTGCTGGCGTGATCGACTTTGGCAGACCTATCGAGGGCGGCTACGAAGCTGGGCGAGTGGTGTTGGTCTATGCACCGGGGTATGCCATCCTATTCCTCGGCAGTGCTCGCCAGGAAACCTGGGACGATTTCCTGCCGACCTTTCGGCGCATTCTGGCAGATTTCCAATTCTTCCCACAGCCTTAAAACCATCTATTGAATGTTTCCTTTCTATCAAACACGGATATCTTTGGTAAAATTGCACAGATTATTGTTTTAGGAGTTCGACTTTATGAAAAAACTGACCATGCTAATGGTTTTGCTGACCTTAATCTTAACAGCTTGCACAAGTGCAGCTTCTAATGAGCCAGCTCTGAGTTTGCTGGACATGGAAGGCAACACCGTCAAGACCTATACCCTCAAAGAAATCAAAAAGCTGCCATCTGTTGAAGGCTATGCTGGCTTTCTACTCAGTAGCGGCGCAATTGAACAGCCAACCTATTACAAAGGCGTACCCCTGGCAGCACTGGCAGGGACGATCGCAGAATTTGGCGATGGTTTGGCTCTCTCGCTACGTTCAATCGATGGCGAAGAAGTCAAATTGAACTATGTGGATCTAACCAAAGGTGCATTGGCGCAATATGATCCTGCCAGCGGCACCCCGCTGGAGGAAAGTATCCGATATACTGCCATTCTCGCCTACGAATTGAACGGCAAGAAACTGGATGCGGAGAATTACGGAAACTTTCGCATTGTTGTTGTCTCAGACGAAAAAAACCAGGTGGTCGATGAGGTCTATGGTTTGGGGCACATTGACGAAATCCAGTTAACCTCCTCAAAGATTAGCAGCTCAGAGCTGATAGATTTTTCCAACCTTGTGCCACAGTTGTTTGGCGATGTGACCACACCCATCCCTCTGACCAAAACTGGTTTAAAAGAATTTAACCTGACGAACCAGTATATTGAAGATGATTTGGGACATATGGGTGAATTCTTTGGCTTTTACCTGAAAGATCTGATCGCCTATGCGCAGCCATTGGAAAGCGCCACTGGGGTGCAGTTCACCAATGTGAAAGGCATTAGCGGCAGGGTGCTTCTGACCGAATTAACCGCCTGCGAAACCTGCATGCTGGCACTAAACCCCGACGAGACCTATGACCTGGTGATGCCAGGGCTGCCGGATGCCTGGTGGCTAAAAGACATCAGACTGATTGAAGTTCGATAAATTAACACCCATCCCGGCAAAAAAAACCGGGATGGTGTATTATTAAGAATGGAGATGGCATAAAAGAGCAGCCTTCAAAATGGCAGTATTGATGAGGACTATTAAGACAGCATTTTGGCTCATTTTTATCCTCGCTACTACAGCAGCGTGCACTTTTGCACCCGACTATGTCACTTACCCAACCCGACCCATTTACATTCCCCCTGCCGCTGCTGCCACCATCACTCGTCAACCGCTGTTGGGAACGAAAATCCCATCCATTCTCCCAAGCGAAACCCCTGTCTTTCCTACGCCCGGCTCTGGCTTCAGCCAGGGTGAATGGATCATCCTGCCAGAGGCTGGTTTTGCTTTTAGCATGCCGGTCAATCCCGCAATGCCAGATCGACCCTATACCCTCTTGCAGGAAGCACGCCAGGCAAGCCTTGCCAGCCCAGATCAAGTACTGCTGATCTCTATCCGCAGCAGTGAAGACAGTCAAGCCACCTCCACTGAAGCCTGCCTGGAGCTGGTTTTGGAGCGTATGATTGCCGACCTGGGTGACGTAATACCAAAAGAGCCAGAACCTGCGTGGATAGGCAGCTATGAAGCCTTGTCTCGCCGTGTGGATGGTGACATGTTAGGTGAGGATTTCACCGGGCAGTTGGTGAGCACCCTGCTCAAGCCAGGAACGTGTTTATCGGCGTTGGCGGTCACGCTGGGAACAGAGGCAGATACTCGCTGGGAGCAAGAAGGTTCACCCGCTCTGTCGGTGATCCTAAGTTCCATGGTGATCGACGAGATCGAACAAGTCAGCAGTGTGTGTCAAATCTCTACCGACCCGCAGTATGGCATCAACCAGGATAAGCCCATTCGCGTGGGCAACACCAACCTGTATGACGGATTGACGCGCGAGGAAGCCTATCTTTCTGCTCTGCGCGGACCTGTTGGACAAAAGCTGGCAGTCGAAAGAGTGAAGACAGTGTTGAACGATGCCGGCGACATTCTAGACATGTATGAGATCACCTATGCTGACTTAGAAAAGCCAATCACCCTCTACCTGGATATGTACCTGTATGAGACCCCCTTAGCCCCCCTGGGTTTCACCTGCCCACAGGATATCCCTCTCGGAGCGCCGTAATGCAAGCTGAAGAAGTGTGGGCTGAAATGACCTGCCTGAAAGGCATCGTCCTCAAGACGCTGGACATGCGCCATCCCTTTAAGATCACGCATATAGAAGAACATCGTCTGGTAGTAATGGCGCTCAGCAGTGGCAGGGAACGTATTCTGGAAAGGGAAAAGGTATTGGATGCCTTTTGCACATTGAGAGAGCGCGGGGAATTGAGTTGTAAAGATGTGGCGGTGTTGACTGGTGAACATAACGCTGCCTACCTGGCAAGCCTGCTGGCGTCTATGCCCGACATCGCCGTCTCGCATCGCCCGGTCCGGCTGATCTATTACGGCTCCCAGCTGTTTTACTTACCCATCCAAAAGAACTAAACTCCTCAAATCTGCCAATTAAGATTGATAAGCGGCGAAATTTTTCTTACCGTCAATCCCATAGACGACTTTTATTAATTCATTTACATATATGAAAAGTGGAGTAAAATGACCTGATTGGAGGCAATACCATGTCAGATTTTGATAAAAGCGAACATATTCCGAGCAAGGTTATCAACCGAAAATTGACTGCTGGATTAACGATCTTGGTTATCCAATCCCTGGTGATCATCGCCCTATTACTGCATATCATCGGGCTCATCTCCATCCCCTATTTGCCTTAAGACATCCCTTATCCCAGCTCCTGCAGCATCACAGGAGCTTTTTTTTGCATTAATTGCCTTTTCAAGTATAATGGTTGAGCTAAACCAAGATTGGAGACATGATGGATCAATTACCAGATGACAAGAGACAATTCATCAATGCATTTCTGCAGCGTCCACTGATTGCGCGCATGGCAACCGCAGGCTGTGATGGACAGCCGCATGTCGTTCCGGTCTGGTATGGCTGGGATGGAGAGAGCATCTGGATCAGTGCCTATGCAGACACGCGTAAAGTAAAAGAACTGGAAGAAAATCCCCTGATCGGCATTGCCATTGACGAAGCGCCTGATGGTGATCATGCCAGCGCTGTCATCCTGGAGGGACGAGCGGAATTGCTGCGTGAACAAAGTGAGTTCTTACGCCAACAGTTCACCTGGATCTACGCCCGCTATCTGGGCGATGAAGGCGTGAAAGCCGAACGCATCCAGGATTGGATCCATGACCCCATCAACACATTGATAAAACTAACCCCCTCTAAGATTTATTCTTGGAATTGGTAGTTATTTGTTTTAGAATTGGACAATAATGTTTGATCAATTACCACCCCTTGTGAACATTTTACTCCTCAGCTTGATGGCAAGTATGGGGACTGGCCTCGGCGGGTTGATTGCTGTCATTCGCAGACCTGGCAAGCGCTCTTACGGACTGCTGATGGGTATCACCGCCGGGGTGATGATCTGCCTTGCATTCCTGGAGTTGGTGAACGAGGCGATTGAATTATCAGGTTGGGTCACTGCAACCCTTGGCTTCAGCGCAGGAGCTATTTTTATGTTCATTTTGGATCATTTCACACCGCACATCCGTTTTGGCGAAAAAGAGGGTTTTGATGGAGGAAAGCAGCCGAAGAAAGGATTGGGATTGCAGCTTGGACGCGGTTATGGGCGCATGCGAGAGCGCAATCGAAATGTGGATATGGGGCTGACTAAAACCGGGCTATTACTGGCAGTTGGCATCACCATTCATAACCTGCCGGAAGGCATCGCCGTTGGCGCTGGTTACCTGGTCAACCCGCAATTCGGTCTCTTCATCGCTATTGCCATCCTGCTGCACAACATCCCTGAGGGGCTGGCGACCGCACTGCCACTTTGCAAGGGTGGGGTCTGTCGCAAAGACGCATTGCGCGTGGCATTTCTCTCTGGACTGGCTGAGCCGGTCGGTGCAATCCTGGCAAGCATTTTCTTGGTTTCGTTCAAGGGGCTGTTACCGGCGGCGCTGGCATTTGCCGGCGGCGTGATGGTCTTCATCACGCTGGACGAGCTCATCCCAACGGCACGGCAGTATGGACACGAGCACTACACCGCCATCGGCATCATCCTTGGCTCGCTATTCGTGTTTGTGCTGTCGGGGGTGTTTGGGGTTTAGGCGCATCGTCGAATAACCGATAAAAGTAGGTCACGTGTAGTACGTGACAGTCACGCTGAAAGCGTGACCTACTTCAACTTTGGACCCTGTGAAGGGCTGCTCTTCTGCGCTTTCAGTCTGAGCCTTTTTTCTCATTCATGCTACAATTTATCCATCTCATCAACACGGAGGCTATTTATGCCAGGTAAACCGCAGGGTACATTCACGTTTCCACAGGGATTCTTATGGGGTACTGCCACCG
>CAZJLN010000027.1:0-17950 GCA_964546745.1 uncultured Anaerolineaceae bacterium | reverse complement strand
ACATCTCATTCAACATCGCAATAGCATCAACCCCACCCACCCGGACGTTTACCCCTTTCTTCGATGCCAACCGGACGTTATACCGGGTTTTTTGCTTCATCCCCGCCAAAAGGTTTTCCTCACCTTGTTTCAGGTCAATCAAAACAGTATTTCGAAATTGAATCTGCTCCTGTGAAAAGTGCCATCCGCGCGTATTCAATTCTCCCAGTAGTGTTTTTCCCACCAGGTCATCATACGCCTCTGCCGTTCCGGGTTCTCCCCATCCCACCGCCACATCCGGATCAATTTTGATAAAAATTGCCGACGTTTGTTTGGCAAGCTTTTGCAGATCATCCAACACCTCTCTAGCCAGTACCTGGTTATTCCAGTCGAGTAGTGGTCCCTTTGGCACATACAAGATCTTCAGGTGTTCCCATCTTCCACCTAAATTAACGCTGCGTGCTAATACCAATGCCGCAGCACACACCCCTCCCTCATCATCCTCCCATATATAATGGCTGGGCGTCCATCCATAATCCGCCTTTACCATCCCCCATTCCCAGGTCTGCAGGATATGAGCGTCTGGGAGTTGCTGGATGAGTGCATTCCACTCTGCGCCGGACCTTTCAACAAATTTCTGCAATCGTGCCATCTTAAGCCTGTGCTACCTGCCCTCGAACTCTCAAGGCAATCAATTTGTACATCAGCGGTCGATACACCCGAACGAAGGCTGGCGCACTGCGTACCAGCTTGCCGCCAAAGCCTCGTTTGAAACGATAGACCCCCCATAATCCGTCTGACCTTTCCGGGAACTGCGCCTCAAGTTTTTCCTCATCCGTATCCGGCACCCCCCATAGGTCATAGCTCGTGCAGCCTTTTGCCTTAGCCCATCGCATCGCTTCCCACTGCAATAAATAAGTTGGCATGCGGTTGCGCTCCACATCCGTGGATGCCCCATAAAAATACCAGGCACGTTTTTGGTTAGCAAACACCATCAGCGCTGCCAAAGGCTTTCCCTCAAAACTTGCCTGTAGTAAAGCGCATTGACCTGATGGCGCAAACAAATCATAAACTTGCCGATAATATCCTGCCTCATGGAGCGCAAAACCATCTCGGTTGCCAGTGGTCTGCATCATTCCATAAAAGCCATTAATGTCCGAAGTCTCTTCCACACTGACATTTTTTTTCTCAGCCAGTCGGATGTTGTAACGGGTCTTTTGTTTCATCTGTGCCAGGATACTTTCCTCATCCCCGCTCAAATCAATGACAATGCTTCTCCTCGGCTGGATGGTATGCTCCTCTTCCGTAAAGCCATCTTGAAAATACTGCCTGACATCAAGCGTAACTGGTTCCCATAAATCCGGTTCCACGATCAACATGATCGCACGCTTCTGCCGGCAAACCTTATCCAATTCCCCCCATAGATTTTTCCAGCCTTTTCCCACCGGACCTTTTGGAATATACGCAATGCTAAATCCTAACGGAAGCTTGCGAAAAAGCACCTGAGCCCCACACTGACCCTGCTGGATGTGGTAAACAGACCAACCGAATGCGCTCTTAAACTGACCCCATGCTGAAGTCTGCAGTAAATGAACATCCGGGATGGATTGGACAAATTCATCCCAGGCTGTAGAAGAATCAATGATTGTCATGATGGGAGTATTTTAAACCAGTTTTCTCATTCAAGGTCACGAAATCGCAGTCAGGTCCATCGTTTCAGGCTGCAGTTTTGCCCCGGGGATATTTTCCTCAATGAGATGAGTGATCTCTGCGTTTTGTCCCGCCTTTGCATGGGTGATCAATTGATCCAAAAGATCATTCAGCTTTTCAGAGCGCGGTACGTCATCAGCTTCCACCTTGAAAACATCCGGATGTTGGGTAGGTGAAAAGGCAAAACCTTCATCCCAAAGATCCTCGCTTAGCTTTTCGCCAGGTCTTACCCCTAGGAATTGTATTTCGATATCCTTACCAGGTTCTAGACCTGAAAGCCGGATCAAGTCCTCAGCCAGGTCCAGAATTTTAATCTGCTCCCCCATATTAAGTACGTAGGTTTCGCCGCCATGGCTCATGATCGAAGCCTGCAAAACCAAATGAACAGCTTCTGGAATGGTCATAAAATAGCGTCTCATATCTGGATGAGTGATTGTTACCGGGCCGCCTTTAGCAATCTGCTGTTTAAAACGTGGCACCACGCTACCTCGGCTACCAAGCACATTGCCAAATCTCACCACACAAAAAGCCTTTCCGCTGCGCTTTGCCCCATCCACCACTAACATCTCAGCTAGGCGTTTAGTCGCTCCCATAATATTTGCAGGGCGGATGGCTTTATCAGTTGAGATCATCACCATCCTTTCAACTCTTGTCTGTTCACATGCTCTCACAATATTGTAAGTACCCAACACATTGTTGGTAATGGCTTCCTCTATGTTCAATTCCATCATCGGTACATGTTTGTGCGCTGCTGCATGAAAAATTATGTTCGGGTGATACTTCTCAAAAATACCCTGAATCCTTTCTGCGTCCCGCACATCAGCAATGATCGGAAGGATAGTAAGCTCAGGAAAAGACTCCTTCATCTCCAATAAGGCTTCAAAAATGCTGTTTTCCCCATGCCCAAGCATTAAGAGTGTTTCGGGATGATTGCGCGCAATTTGCCGGCACAATTCACTTCCAATAGAACCACCAGCCCCAGTAACCATCACGGTTTTACCTTCTAGGCTGGTGCCTAACACTTCATAGTTGATCTGAGTCGGTTCCCGCCGAAGCAAGTCATCAATATTGACCTCGCGCAAACGACTGAAATTGATCTTGCCATCCAGCAACTCATAAATACCCGGCATCGTGCGGAAGGGCACTTGGTTTTCCTGGCAGGTCTTTGTCACCTCACGTATAATACTTCCCGCGGCACTTGGGATTGAAATCACCACTTCATCAATTTGTCTGACTTTTAATACCCTGTCAAGGTCTGATAACGTTCCAATCACATTAACGCCCTGTATCTGATTTTTTTGTTTTTCAGGATCGTCGTCCAAAAATCCGACAGGGATCGCGTCCAACTGGGGATTCTTACGCAGTTCTTTAACCACCATCACACCGGCTTCCCCAGCACCGACGATCAAAATGGCTTTAGGTAGATTGCCATGTCTATAACCCATCCTTCTTGCTTTGAGTTCTGCAAGCAATCGTGAGCTAAAACGTAATGCTCCAACCAACAAGATTGAAAGGAGCCAGTCAATGATTAAAACTGAACGGGGAAATCCGTAAAAAGCTCTGGAAGCAAACAAAGCGATCATCGCCAAAGCGACCACCATTGATGCTGAGGTCACAGAAATAATAATAAGAACCAATTCGCGAATGCTTGCATAACGCCAGATGCGCCGGTACATGCCAAAAAGGAAGTAAACGATAGGCTTTACCACCACAGAAATGCCCAACATCCATAACAACGATCGCTGATAAGTCGGGAAGATCGAAATAAGCTCCAACCTGATTGAGTAAGCAGCAAAGATTGAAACAATGGCCAGGAAGATATCCCCCAGCAATATGTATCGAACGCGGACTTTTCTCCCAAAAATAATCATGGTGTTTTATCTTCCTTTGAATCCTAACACGTTTCCAACTGTCCTTAAAATAATCATAAAGTCCATCAGGATATTTCGATGTTGGATGTAATACAGGTCATATTCCAGTTTAACCGCCATCTCTTCCAACGTTTCTGCATAAGGTTGATTAATCTGCGCCCAGCCTGTGATGCCAGGTTTGACCAACAACCTCGCCCGATAGAAGGGGATTTCCTTTTGAAATTGAGCCACCCATTCTGCTCTTTCAGATCGAGGACCCACCAGACTCATATTTCCTTGCAGAACATTAATGAACTGAGGAAGTTCATCTAAATGTGTCTTTCTCAAGAATCGACCCATTTTTGTCACACGTGGATCGTGCTTGGCTGTTAGCATCACCTCTCCATCCTTTTCGGCATCCTTCTTCATCGTGCGGAATTTATACAAGGTGTAAGGATTACCACCTCGTCCCAGGCGAGTTTGCTTATAAATGATGGGTCTGCCAGATTCAATCAGGATGGCGATAGCAATAAATGGCAGCAGCACAAGCATAATTAATCCGCCGATCAGACCCCCTAAAACATCAAGTCCTCGTTTGGTAATACGATAAAAACTGGATGCAGGAATTTTCTCAACAAAAGACCGGATAATCCAATCTGCTTCTAATAGAAAAATTGGAACCCGTCCAAGTAGTTCTTCGTAAGTCTCAGTCATAGTAGATAAGTTGATTCCAGCCTCTTGTGCGTTTAAAATCGACTGGAACAGGGTGCTGTTCATATCGCCGCTAATCGCAAGGATCAGGTCAGATACTTGGTGAGCTTTGATCAGCTCTGCCAAAGAATCGCTCCTGCCCACTACTTCATAGCCATAAATTTTGGTACCCATTTTTTCTGGATTGTCATCGATCAATCCAGCGACGAAAAACGGGGTTGGTTTTTGCTCGGAAATCACCCGGCTAATTGTCTGACCTGCTTTGCCTGCGCCAATGACCAATACTCGACGCAGCAGCCCAGGGGAGGTAAAGAGTCGGATATATAACAGACGCCATAATAGGGTCAGTACTGCCACCAATCCCACAAATAAGGCCACTCCCAACCTGGGCAATGAGTTAGGTGCAGAGGAAAAGTAGATGATCAGGTATAAAACCCCATAAACAACTGTGCCAATGCCAATACCTTTCAGGGTTTCAAGCAAGTTATGGGCTCTCTTGAGATCATAGATCTCAATGATTAACACCAGCCACAAAAATGGCAGTAAGTAGAACCAAAATGGCGGACGTGTGCGTAGGAACTCCAAGTTGAACCCCAGCCATTCATCTCCAGCCGCCCAGATATAGAGCGATATTAGTAAAGCTATCACTCCAGCTAAGAAGTCACCTAGTATCAGTAGAAACCGCTGCTCTGATGGCTTTAAGCGCCAGCGTTGTGGCATAGAATTTGAACTCATAAACTCCTAAGACCCCTTAGTCGCTCTGGGAAACAAAAATCCCCAGTTAAATCCAGCACCCCAGCAAAAATGCATGGTGATCATCGCTGCAGGTACAAAAAAAATATGACTCATCACTTTTTCTTTTAATGCAATCTGTATGCCAACTACCAGGAGTGCCAGAAGATAGACCCCCAAGATAAAAAGTAATAAAACACGGAAAATTCTTAAAAAAACGGCTAATATTGCCAGTAATATCAATCCTGCCACAAAGATGGGCGGTATTGCTTGCCGTAGCTTCAAGGTATTGGGATAGCGCTTAAGCATTTGTGCCTTCCAATAACCATAACGCCAGTATTGCTTGCCCAATTCCTCCAGATTCTTGCGCGAAAAATAAACCGAACGAATTTCAGGGTCAATCCAGACGCGTCCACCCTTTAATCGGATACGAGTGTTAAATTCGTAATCTTCATTGCTCAACAAGCTTTCATCAAACATGCCGATCTTGTCCAGCAAATCACGCTTAAAAGCACCAAAAGGAACCGAATCCACATAGGCAGCTTTTTTAGTGTGTCTGTATAAACCACCAGCCAATGGATGAGCTGCAGCTGCCGCAATCGCTTTAGCAGTCAAACTATCAATCTGTGGGCGAATGTCCCAAACACCTCCCACATTTTCTCCCAAATCCTCATCCAACGCTGCTACACAGCGCTCCACATAGTCCTTTGCAGGGATAGAATGAGCATCCATGCGCAAAATAATCTTAGCCTGGCTAGAGCGAATGGCTGTGTTTAAAGCCGAAGGAATGGTCAACTTGGGGTTATTTATTACCTTCAGGCGCATGTCTGGGTTTTCTTGTGAAAAAGTAGCAATTTGTTGACGGGTATCATCCTCGGAAAGTCCATCAGCGATAACAATCTCCATCTTCTCATTCGGATAACCCTGCTCCTTTATTGCATTTAAAAGCAGACATATCGTTCTTCCCTCGTTCCTACAAGGGATGATAATGGATATTTCAATTGGCATTTCTTTACCAGATTCGGTCATTGTTTCTGTGGATAGGATCAAATCTCTCTTATTCTTAAGAGGAGCATTTAATTACGATGGTAATTTCAGTCCTCGTCCTTGCAGGGGATAATGGCAATAGCTTCAATCTCAACGGCACCATTCTTTGGAAGTGCTGCCACCTGGATAGCTGAACGTGCAGGGTAGTCACCACTGAAGAACTCGGCATAGACCTCATTCATAAGACCAAATTCCTTCATGTCCTGAAGGAATACGGTTACCTTCACAACATTTTCTAGAGAAGTTCCTGCAGCTTCAAGAACACCCGCCAAATTGATGAAAGCCTGACGCGTTTGTGCCTGAATGCCGCCTTCCACAAGGATATTACTGACCGGATCCAAACCAAGCTGGCCTGCTGTGAAAACGAGTTGACCAGTGGACACACCCACTGAATAGGGTCCAATCGCCTTCGGGGCTTTTTCAGTAGCTATGATTTTTTTCTTTGCGCTGCTGCTCATGTTATCTTCCTTTTGTTATGTAATTAATTTTTAAGATTATAACATTGCGATCGAATAATTTGAGCTTGTGGTAATTATCCCTTCATGATAAGACTGCTAAATGGCTCCTTAGTGTCACAAAGGTGAAAAAATGGTATTACTTTTTTCCGCGCACCAACCCACGTACTAGCAAAGAGACCCCAAAACCTATAAGTATGATTGGCCACACAACTTGCCAATTGTAGATCATGCTCAGTGCAATGCACAGCACAATTGCCGCGAATAAGAACGTCCCACCTACCGTTTTGCGTAGAGGAGGAAAGATCAACCGAATAATTCCTTCTACCAGAATGATCAAGCCGGCCCCCAGAAGAATAAGGATCCAAGGGTCATTTTTTATTGCAGACCACTCTTCAGTTAGCCAGTTAGGCAGATCCATCACCTTTAACCATCCCAGGTTCCGCGCTAAAAACACCAACCCTACCCAAACAAGGATGCCAGCCCAAGCCATCAATCCAACAGGATCGCTCTTTCCATCATCTTCACTTTTTTGGTTTTCCTCTGTGTTGATTTCAATATTGATATCTTTGAAAACCTGCTCTTGAGAATGAACCCCCTCCTTGTCCTCTGCATTTATATCTGGTTTATTCTCTTCCATTTTAATACCTCTTTTAAAACGCACATAGAACCATATTTATCATCAATACTATAGCATTATTTAAAGTAATTTCCAAATATTTATGAAAGACTTACTTCAATGCCGTTGAAATTAAATGGCTCAGTTGTTTGGGCTCATCGTAAAAAATAATTTGGTTTGCAACCCCTTGAAGAGATACGGATATTTCTGTATCTGTTTTTGCTATAACAATAATCGGGATATGGTGCGCGCAGGCATATCCCACTTCAATGCCAATCCCCACCCCCTTCTCACTGGCTTCCACAATTACTACCTGACTCTCCCCAATGAGCCTGAAGCTGTGAGTCATTAAATCCTTTGGGTTAAATATTTTTTTTCCCCAGGCTTCCACATCGCGTATGATCACACTTACATCAAAACCAGCCCAAGTAATGACATCACACAAGCGTTCAATAAGCAAACGATTGGCATGATCAGGATGGTACTTTATGGCTAAAAAAGCTTTCTCGTTAGGCATCCAGATGCGTTATGGCTGCCAGTCGCCAATTTCTTTCCAGCAGTGATCGAGGTGCTCTGCCATCACGCTCTTGAGTTTACGCCTGATTCGCATTCGGACTGCCATCATCAGATCAAGCCCGCCCATGTCATTCAGCCGTTTTCCAAGATCCCTCGCCTGGCGGTGGTGACACCGAATGTCAAAATCCCCGCCCGGACTGAGTGAAATGAAATCATCTTGCTTGCCAATGCGAATTAAATCATTGATGATTTTCTTGACCTCTTCCTGTTGATGACCGCTCAAGTTACGAATTGCAGGATCTCCAAATAAAAAGCTCATGCTTCTTGTCCTTTCCAATTATCAGTCTATTAATTATAAACCATCCCCTTCTTTGCGTTTATGAATATATCATTAATTAACACCCTTGCGCTTGAAATAAATTTATGGTACCATGTGTTTCCGGCGTTTTGAAGTCAGAATGTCTTCGAGGCGCTCTTTCTGTTATGTAGAGAGAATATAACAGAGCAGGGGATTATCCCCTGAACACTCATCAATTAAGAGGAATAAGAAATGCCAACATCTTACCTTACCCGCGAGGGTTATGAGAAGCTACAAATCGAATTAGAGCAGCTTCGCACAGACAAAAGAAGAGAAATTGCCATCCGCTTGCAAGAAGCCATGGAAGATGGCGAGTTAATTGAAAACGCAGAATATGAAGATGCCAAGAACGAACAGGCATTTGTTGAAGGGCGTATCAAAGAACTAGAACTTCTTCTTGCCAATGCACATGTGATTGATGAAAATAATGGCACACATGACCATATTTCTGTGGGCTGCCGTGTGACTATCCAGGAAGAGGGTTTAGAACCTGAAACCTATTTCATCGTGGGTCCAGCTGAAGCAGATCCTCGTCAGGGACGTATTTCCAATGAATCACCCTTAGGTAAAGCGCTGTTAAACCATAAAATTGGTGATAAAGTTAAGGTTGAAGCCCCGGGTGGCGCATTTTTTGTTGAGATCATCAAATCCTGCTGATTTGAAAGAGATTAAGAAACGCCCCGCCCAAGAACCCATGGACGGGGCGTTCATTATTAAGAAAAGCATGAGGAATTTACCATGACATTAGAAAACGAAATATCCGAGCTTGAACAAGTACGCCTCAATAAAATCCTTCGCTTACGCGCTGAAGGTGTTGAGCCATTCCCTGCGCATAGCAACAAGAACTTTACAACCCACCAGGCTATCACCGCCTTTGAATCTACAGAAACAGAACCTGATGCAAAACCTGTGAAGGTGATAGTAGCAGGGCGTATCCGAGCCATGCGTCCAATGGGAAAGCTTGCATTTGCTCACATCGAAGACAAGGATGGTCGTCTTCAACTCTTCTTCCGAATTGACGAGCTAGGCGCAGATCGTCTGCAATCATTCACTGACGATTTCGATCTAGGCGACTTTATTGAAGCTAGCGGCACTATGTTCCGCACTCGTCGCGGTGAAGTGACTCTCCAGGTGGAAGATTTCCGCATGCTTGCCAAAGCTCTCTTCCAACTTCCTGCTGCTAAAGACGAAGTGGTTAATGGAGAGGTTATCCGTCATGCCACCCTTTCCGATCCAGAAACCCGTTATCGCCAACGCTATGTAGACCTTGCAGTCAACCCCGAAGTTCGCGAGATTTTTAGCACCCGCGCCGGCATCTTACGTGCCTTACGAACTTTCTTAGATAGTCATGACTTCCTCGAAGTTGAAACTCCCATCCTACAACCTATTTACGGTGGTGCTGCTGCCAAACCCTTTGTCACGTATCACAACCAGCTTCATCAGGAGTTGTACCTGCGCATCAGCTTTGAGCTCTATCTCAAACGTCTGATTGTTGGTGGCTTGGAACGTGTCTATGAAATCGGTCGCGACTTCCGCAACGAGGGTGTCTCATTCAAACACAATCCTGAATTTACCCAGCTTGAGTTTTACATGGCATACGCTGACTTTAATACCATCATGGAACTCACAGAGAAAATGATTTCCTTCGTTGCTCAGGAGGTATTGGGCACTCAAAAGATAACTTTCGACGGTCACGAAATTGACCTGACTCCTCCCTGGCGCCGTATGAAATTAAGTGATGGAATCCTAGAAGCGACAGGCATTGATATTGACTTATACCCCACTGCAGAGAGTCTCAGTGCAGCCATGACTGTAAAAGGTATCAAACATAAACCAGATAGCGTGCGTGGTAAGCTCATTGGTGCCATGCTCGATGAATTCCTTGAACCCAGCAGTATCCAGCCCACTTTCATCTACGACTACCCACGCGAAATCTCTCCACTTGCTAAAATGAAACCAGGAGATCCCCTTACCGTTGAGCGCTTTGAGGGCTTTATCGGCGGCATGGAGCTCTGTAATGCCTTTAGTGAATTGAATGATCCGCTCGACCAGGAACAGCGCTTCCTTGAAATGGGGCGCTCCTACGCAGCAGACGACGAAGAACGCCACCCCATGGATGATGATTACATCCGTGCCCTTAGCTATGGCATGCCGCCCACTGGCGGTTTTGGTATTGGCGTTGATCGTCTTGTTATGCTACTAACCGGAAAACGCAACATTCGTGAAGTAATCCTTTTCCCGCATCTTAGAAAAACTGAAGAGGAATAAACAAAAGTTGGCATACAGTCTGCAACAACAAGTTTGACATTGTACAAAAAAAATCTTATGATAGAGAGTAGATTATTAGTGCTTAAATGAATAGACTTGACACAGTGAATTGAGCAGACATGGATGAACAAGCACTCATAAATTCAGCACTTGACGGCGATATGAATGCCTTCAATGGTCTCGTTTTGCACTATCAGAACATGGTGTTCAATACTGCCTACCGCATTATGGGCGATGACCAATCAGCAGAAGATGCCACCCAGGAAGCCTTCATTTCCATGTATCAAAAACTCAATACCTATCGTGGGGGTTCTTTTAAAGCCTGGATGTTGCGGATTGTCACCAACGCCTGTTACGACGAACTGCGTCGTAAACAGCGCCGACCTTCCATTCCTCTTGAACCCGAAACCGACGAAGGCGATGTGATCGACTCCCCTAAATGGATGGAAGATACATCTCCAACCCCATCTGAAACATTGGATCAATCTGAGCTTGAACAGGCAATTCAACATTGCATCAATGCCCTTGAAGAAAAATTTCGCATGGTTGTCGTCCTGGTGGATGTGGGCGGGGAAGATTATGAGTCTGTTTCAGCCATTCTTAAAAGTCCAATGGGCACTATCAAAAGCCGCCTGGCGCGTGCACGACAAAAATTACAGGAATGCCTCCAGGGATTCTGGGAACTTTTACCCGAAAGTTTTCGTCTAAATCACGAGGAAAATGCATCATGAAAGTGCCTGACACAAACCATAAAGATTATCGAAGCATAATGGCTTATATAGACGGAACCCTTTCCGAAAAAGATAGGGTCCGTTTTGAGTCACGCCTTGCATCATCCTCTGACCTTAAAAATGCCATACTTGAACAAAAACGCCTGAAAGCAGCTCTACGTGCCTTACCGATCAAGAAAGCCCCGCGAGATTTCATGCTCTCCCCGGAAATGATCAGACAACATAAAGCTGTCACACCAATGTTCCCTGCTTTTCGCTTTGCTGCGGTAATTGCTGCTATCCTGTTGGTGGTGCTCTTCACCGGCGAACGCTATATCCTTCCCGCCATTCAATCTGCTCGCATAACAGAGTCAAGTGAATCAGTTATGGTTAATGAAATATACGCGCCTATGGCAAAGGATGCTGCCGAATCCCCAGTGATTATTACCTGGAACGACACTTCTGCACAAACTAATGTCTATGGGGTGGGTGGTTCGGTCGTTGGAATGGGAGGCGGAGCGGACCTACTCTCACCAGAACAAACCACTATATTATCAAGTGAAGAACCTTCCCGCAAAGAACAACCCGAAGTCAGTATTCAATCAGAACCTATTTCTGAACCTGTTCTCGAACCAGAACCTGAGTCTGTACTTAGCGCAGAACCCGAAGCTGAATCCGAAATCACAGCATCCGAACCATTAATCCTTGGCATTAACCAGGATGAAGCTGGACAGGTGATCTCCCAATCCATTCCTGAGGCAGGCGTTCCTCAACCCTGGCTTGGGCTCACCCTCATCTATTGGGCAGAGATTGGACTAGGCGCGCTTGCCCTTGTACTTGGCATAACCGCCATCCTTCTTCGGCGCAGAGTCTAAAAAAATATTTAAAAAAAAAAGAGACTGTCAGTTTTTTTGACAGTCTCTTTTTATTTATGAGAAACTTAAATAACGCCATTGAATTTGAAGGAGAAAAATCGATTGACAAATTGCCAGAATCCTTGCAACAGCCCGATCTTATCCCTGGCGTGAATCCTGCTTTCGTTTTCCATCATGGCGATACAAGCCATGATCGTCTCAGTAACCTTACCAACAAGTTCGCGATCTTCCACATCCCCTTTGAACCGCATTGGCTCGCCAATGGTGATGGAGTATGCACCACGCAGGTAGATATAGCTAGGGAGTTGCAAACCATTTGCCTTGAAATTAATTGGGATCAACAGTTTCTTGTTCAGATGAATTCCCACAGGCACTACACTCACTCCTGTACTAAGTGCGATTCGGGCTGCACCGCTACGTCCTTTGGCTTGACCACCTTCAATGGGGCTGATTGCACCTTCTGGGAAGATTCCGATTGAAGTGCCAGCTTTTAATCGTTGGACTGCTACTTGCAAGGCATCCCCGCCGGGATACACCGGAATTTCGCCAACCTTATGAAGTAGTTTTGAAATGAAACGACTGGAGAAGGCATTGCCTGTCACTAATACATTCATCCGTTCCTGTAAGTGCAACAGAAAAGGGTCTGTAAAATTTGGATGATTTGCTACAAACAACTTGGGTCCTGGTGGTAATGGCGCCAGCTTGTGCACGTGCATCCGCAGCATTACATGCGCATAAAACCAAACAAGCACATGCACGATCTCATATACCCAATTAATTTTCCGAATGGGTTTATAAGCTTCCACCACAGATTTGATCACACTTAAAAAGTTATTTGTCATTTTAGATATCCTCGCCTTCCAGTTTCCCGCTGTTTCGAGGTAAGGCATAGATGGAAGCAAAAGAGCGGTTTTGCAAAGCGGCTTATTATACATGGGTTTTGAACTTCTGTGTCAGGCAATTAATTAACAAAAAGCACGCCTCATTGCGAAGCGTGCTAATATTAATTAAAAAATGATCTTACATCCCAACAGTTGTTCTCAAGGCATCTACTTTATTAGTTTTTTCCCAGGTCAGATTCAGGTCGTCCCTTCCAAAATGGCCATAGGCTGCCAAAGGCTTGTAGATTGGGCGCAGAAGGTCTAATTCATGGATAATGGCACGTGGTCGCAGATCAAACACCTTGCTGATTGCCTCTGCGATCTTTTCATCATCAACTGTACCAGTACCAAATGTTTCCACATTGACAGATAAGGGCTCTGCCTTGCCAATCGCATACGCAATCTGCACTTCACAGCGTTCTGCTAAACCGGCTGCCACTACGTTCTTTGCTACCCAGCGTGCAGCATATGCTCCAGAGCGATCCACCTTAGTCGGGTCTTTGCCGCTAAAGCAGCCGCCACCGTGTCGGCCCATACCGCCATAGGTATCCACAATGATCTTTCGTCCGGTTAAGCCAGAATCCCCCAAAGGTCCACCCACTACAAACCGTCCCGTTGGATTGGTGTAGATCTTAATGTTCTCATCCACCAAATCAGCAGGTAAAACGGGATTGATCACATACTGAATCAAATCCTTGCGGATCTGCTCATTGGTGACTTCCTTTCCACCCAACTTGTCCGCATGCTGAGTGCTGATAAGCACTGTGTGGATGCGCGCTGGCTTGCCGTAGTGGTATTCCACTGTTACCTGGCTCTTACCATCAGGATACATCCATTTCAGAGTGCCATTCTTTCGAACCTCTGCCATCTTACGGGTCAGCTTGTGTGCCAGATAGATGGGTAGCGGCATCAATTGCTCGGTCTCATTGCAAGCAAAACCAAACATCATGCCCTGGTCGCCAGCGCCGCCCGCATTGATATATTCCTCGGTATACTCCACAGGCACAGTCTTGCCATTCTGGTCAACACCGCGTGAAATATCAGGAGACTGAGATGCCAGCGCCACCTGAACACCGCAGGTTGAGCCGTCAAAGCATTTCTTGCCACGATCATATCCGATTTCATTCACAACTTTACGTACCAATGCGTCAATGTCAACATAGGTAGTTGTTGTGACCTCTCCGACCACCATCACAAAGCCGGTCTTAGTAACCGTCTCACACGCCACGCGGGCAGAGGGGTCGTCTTTTAGCATTGCATCCAGAACCGCATCGCTGATCTGGTCACACATTTTGTCCGGGTGACCTTCCGTCACAGATTCGGACGTAAACAAATATTTGGGTGACTTCATAAAAGTCGTTGTCATTGGTAGAAACCTCCTGTCTCTATAAATAAAAAACCCCTTGCAGAGAGGGGACATTCGTTGACGAAGGCACGCCTCTCATCTTCCAGATAAACTTCTCTGCCGGAGTTGGCACCATACATTGCTGCTGGTTGCCGAGGTTTCTTCGGGCCGGTCCCTCCACCTCTCTGGATAAGTGCGCCACTTGGGGCTGTTAAATTGTTGCCATGTTTATATCATGTTTCTATTTTCTTGGCAATACCAATCTGTACGGCTTTTAGACTCACCAACTTTCCGATTACTCGCCCATTCAACCACTTGACTATTCGACTACCTGACTATCTAACTACACAACTAAATAACTACCCGACTAAAGACTAAAGACTTCCTAAGGTACATACGGTGGTAGATCCAGAATTTTACACGGGTATTCCTCACTGCATTGCACTCTTATTTGAAATTCACGAACTGGTGGCATCACCGTCTCATCAGCACCGCAGCAAGGACCCAACACAAATTGACTGCCGTCAGGGTTGCGAAAGGTTACGTTGAATACAAACAGGTCTGTAGAAGATTGATCTACCAACTCATAGCTGTAGAGCTGCATGCACTGCAAACCATTTTGTTCACAACCTCTCTGCAGCAAACCTGTCTTATCATCAGGATCCAAATCTGGGTTCCAACCTTGGGGTACTTCATAGGAACCACCATACAGCGCAGCTGCCTGGTCATACTTTCCATGATTCAGGTATACAAAAAAGTTGATTATATCCAGCTTTGCCTCAGATTCGGGCGGTGGGGTCTGATTAGGCAAAGGAACCAATGTTTCCATCGTAGAAGGCGTGCAAGCAGACATAAGGGACATTAACAGCAAAAAGAACATAATCTTTTTCATGGCTAATTCTCTAACAGGAATGATTGATTCATAATAGCTTAGTACCTAAAATACCAACAGGTATTATATGAAGAGGACTTAGATAACTTTTATATTTAACAAACGTCAGTTATTCAGATTAAGAAGTTTCTCCAAGATCGCCTTATTAAAGGAGGCCGTTTGGCGCGTGTTCATCTCAATGTCGATTATCACCTGAATGCTCTCAGCAATCAATTTGAACGCAATATAATAACTCGCTCCAATAATGACTGCAGCTAAAATGACCATTACCCCTGGGACAAATTCCTTGAACATGATAAAAAGTCCAACAAGGGCAGCAATTCCCGCAATTACAAGAAAAATGGTCGCAATGGAATTACACAAGTTGGCAATACCTCTTAGAGCGCCAAATTTTTGGTTAAATTGCATTTGTAATTTGATCGGTGAAGGCTGCGAAGGTTTTCTAGTTTCTGTATGTACCTGAGAAGATCGATTTTGCGAAACTTCTGTTAAAGCTTCACCGCACTTTGAACAAAACCATGAATTTTCTGAATTTTCTTCACCACATGTTGCACATTTTTTCATATTATCTCCTATAAATAAATTCAGCCCCATTTTTCAATGAGGCTGATTGAATTTGTGATCAGAGTGCAGGTAATCTTAGCTTTCATAACAATGCTTCTGTTAACACCTGCATCAGACATGTTTGGATCCGCTTTCATCCACCCTGAGAAATGCATTTTCTCGCAAAAACCAGAATGCGATTCTAAGCTGGCAATGAGGTACTGCCCTGTTTTTTCTCGCTTTTGAGCTTGCGCTTTTCCTTTAAGGTATGCTTTGGTTTCTTGCGATCTTCCTTACCTGCTTTGTCGCTCTTTCCTTTATCTGGCATAGTTGTTCCTCCTTTGGTGAAAAATATTATTTAACTGCTCACCACAGTATTATTAATTATACTCAGATTATTGTTGATTTCAACTCAAATCAACTCATGAATATGATCTTACCCGATTGGTTCGGAAATGTGCTTCCATAATCGTCCCCCACCCCCCGCGTAGTAATTCGAGATAGCCAGATACACTTCTATCACATTGTCCCAAAACGTGCTAAGCTGCGAAACATAGGCAGCAATCGCCTTTTGCCAGGCGTGTAAACCTTCTTCTGAAATGATCGATGGGATACGCTGCCACAAAAGCGTTTCAAGCTGTGCAATTTGCTCAGGGGAACTGGTCACGTATGGATAGTCTGCATAAAACAGACTTTGTAAACCAGCTGCAGCCACCGCTTTCACTATCAATCGGTGATCAACATGATTCCCGATCCCCATTGGGCAGACAAGTTGTGCCTCTTGGGGAATGGATGCTTTGAGAAATTCTGCGATCTCTTGGATCAACTCTGCTTCAGGCTCAACTTCAAACAGCTCTCCGTTTGTTTGTATGAATGCCTCTCCCGACTGACGAAAACGATAAATGCAATCCAGCCATTCCAGATGACGGGCTTTTGCACCAAGTATCATGCAAGCCATCAGATCTTCCTCCCGTCGAATCGCCACCGCATCCACACCAATTCCCCAATTATTGTGCATTTCCATGGCCAATGGGGGTATGTTATCCTCATGGGGAATGCCAGCAGTGAAGGTCCAGATCTCTACCTCATCCCCTCGCTTCACCTGTTCGTAAACCAAACCGCCGCAAGAGAGTGTCACATCATCCAGGTGTGGTGATAAGTATATTGTTCTTGTCATCGTGTTCCTTCCTCAGAGGTCTGTGTTTTCACAGAACGCCATTGTAATGGTATGATTATGCCGATAATGGTATCATTTTAATCGCGATGAGGTTGTTTTGAATAGATTGTCAAGACAAAAACGTACTCGTTACTTGCTAATTTTGGTAATCCTCTTGACGATTCCTTGTTACATTTTAGGAATTATCCTGCTCAAGGTGAATCGCGGTCCACTTGCACCTACGCCCACACCAACTTTTACCGCAACAATTACGCGAACCCCTACCATCACCCTGACACCCTATCAAACTCGAACCTTCACCCTAACCCCAACCTTTACCAATACCGTCACGCCTAGTAATACACCCACAGTTACCCCAACTTATACTTCTACTCACACCCAAACACCAACTGCTACCCAGACTCCGACTGACACTCCAACATTAACAGATACACCTACCGAAACGTCAACACCTACTGAAACCAGTACGAATATCCCCGTTCCAGAACCTTCTGAGCCAAGCATTCTCCCGACAGTTGGTTCGCCCTAATGGCAAGAGCAAATTCGCAATGAAAGAGAAACAACGCTTATGAATGATATACTACCTTTTTTGAAACAACTTCTAAGTGCCCCTGGTTTATCCGGGTTTGAAGATCCGGTTCGCGATATTATCAAAGATGCGTGGACCCCGCTGACTGATGAATTACTCGTCAGCAAACTGGGCAGCCTGCATGGCTTAAAACAAGGATACGGTGACAAACCGCGCCGCAAGGTCATGCTCTCTGCGCACATGGATGCTATCGGCATGATGGTAACCGCCATCCAGGATGGTCTCTTACGCTTTACACAAATCGGCGGCATTGACCCCCGCATTCTGCCCGGGCAATTAGTCACCGTGCATGGCAAGCGTAATTTGCCTTCTATCGTGGTTCAACCGCCGGCATTTCTCCTACCAGAAGAAGCAGGAACAGGACCCATCGAAATGCAATACCTACTCATCGATACGGGCTTGCATCCTTCTGAAGTGAACGATCTGGTACGCGTCGGCGATGTGATTTCCTTTGCCCAACCTCCGCTAGAACTCAGTGGCAGTACAGTTTCGGGGCACACCCTTGATAATCGAGTTTCAGTAGCAGCTGTAACCATCTGCCTTGAAATGCTGCAACGCCGAAGGCACGATTGGGACGTTTGGGCTGTTGCTTCTTCTCAGGAAGAGGTTAGTCTTGGTGGCGCTTTTACTTCACCAGTAGTCATTCAGCCTGATATGGCGATCGTCATTGATGTCGGTTTTGCTAAGGGTCCT
>CAZJLN010000026.1:2724-18091 GCA_964546745.1 uncultured Anaerolineaceae bacterium | reverse complement strand
CGAGATGCTCGCGATTGCTGGATCCGCTCGCATTACACCACTGTCAAACGCAGACTGGCCCAACTCAAGCCGCAACTTGAGGTCTCCTGTGCCTTGATGGGACAAAAAATCTGTCTTTGATTAATCCTTATTCGTCTCTATATTACTTTTGTACCGATGTTGTATTTAGTGGGAACAAACAGCTATAATTAATCGTCAATAGTGCGTAAACAACCCAGTGAGGTCTGATATGAACGATATGCCTAAATCCGAAGTGAAGAAAAAGCAGTCCTTAACCAATCCCGGGTGGATTTCTGCCCTGTTTTTGAAACCTCGTAAAACCGTCAGTGAAATTGCCAAAATTGACAAGTCAGTTTGGTCACTGCCCTTAATCATTCTATCGATTTTAGTTATCATTCTGGCGCTTATTTCCGCTCCCATCAAAAAACAAGCCATCGAAATGGGCAACAACTTGCCCCCAGACTTCCAATATTATTCTCCAGAGATGCAAGCTCAGTTTCTAGAAGCGCAGGCAAGCCAAACATCCCCATTGTTTCTGTATGTCTTCCCAATCCTTTTTGGCGTGCTGGGTATCTGGATCTCGTGGTTTATCCTCAGCAGTATCTTGCATCTGGTCATCACACTGTCCGGGAGCCGCGCGAGTAACACGCGCTCCTACAACCTGTCTGCATGGTCAATGCTGCCGCTGGCAATCCGGCTGGTGGTGCAGATTGTGGCTGTATTGGTCAACAAGCAGCCCGTTACCAACCCGGGGATTTCCTACCTGATTGAGGCTGATGCGACCGGGCTCAAGGCCTACCTGCACAGCATCCTCGAATTTGTGGACATTTACTTCCTCATTCAAGTCATCCTGCTCTTCATCGGCAGCGTCCCGCTTTCCGGGTTGAAGCGAGGTAAAGCCTGGCTGGCGGTGCTGATCACTCTGATCATTGTGATGCTCATCCGAGGGCTACCCGGATTGCTCTCGTCAGTGTTTAGCGGTCTCTCACTCACCAGGTCATTCTTCTACTTCTAAGCCGGAGGCAAATGTCAGATAACGGCTTTATCAAGATCAGCGAACTCCGAAAAACCTACCAGCTAGGCGAAAGCGAGGTGCATGCCCTAGCAGGCATTGACCTTGCGATCGCCAGGGGCACCTTCAACGTGGTCATGGGACCTTCCGGCTCCGGCAAAAGCACCTTCCTCTACCTGCTGGGCGGCCTGGATTGGCCAACATCGGGCTCGATCCATGTAGACGGGCAAGTCGTTGAAAGCATGGACGAAAACAGTCTGGCAGAGTACCGCCGTACGCGCATTGGATTCATCTTCCAAGCCTTCAATCTGGTCGGTACGATGACAGCGCTGGAGAATGTCTCCTTCCCGCTACGCTTTGCCGGCATCAACCCAGGTGAGCGCCGTAAACGTTCCACATCTGTCCTCGAACTGGTCGGCTTAGCTGACCGCGTTCAACACAAACCCATCGAGCTCTCCGGTGGACAACAACAGCGCGTGGCAATTGCACGGGCACTGATTAATGACCCTGCATTGATACTGGCAGATGAACCGACTGGCAACCTGGATAGCGCCAGCGGATACTCGATCATGCAGCTGCTTTCGGAGCTGCAAAAAATTGGCAAAACGATTTTGGTGGCAACGCATGACCCGCGCATGCTCACCTTTGCAACTCATGTCATTTATCTCATGGATGGCTGTGTTGTCTCTGAAGAGGCATATCAAGCAGCCATTCAACAGCCCATCACCCATTAAGGCGGTCGATTATGAAAACCTCAACAAAAAAACCTATCCTGTTAGCACTCTTACTCATCATAACTCTCCTGCTAACCAGTCTATCTGGAGCCTTGGATCAGAACCGGCATGTGGATGCCAAAGCAATGGCACAGGAGCAGACCCCACAGCCTTCAAAGCGCCCCTTGATTGCTTTGGCTGGCTATGACACTGGCGACAAAGCCTTATATGGTGGCAGTGAGTTCACCCTGACCCTTTTCGTCAAGAACAATGGTAAGGAATTCGCCAACAACATCGTCATCATATTTGATGGCGGCGATATCCTTCCGCTCGAAACGGGCGGTGTGATCACCCATTACGAAATCGACCCTAACGAAACCGTACCCCTGCACCAGAAATTTGTGATCGGCAACTCGCTCACCTGGTCAGGTGTGGGAAACATCAGGACAACCATCAACTACACCGACCCTAACGGCATGGCATATTCAGACACATTCAATATCACCATCAACATTGCTTACCCAAACTACACCGCCCCAACTGCTACCCCCACCCCCGGACCTTTGTCGAATGCCCAATTAATTATCAACCATTATGAGACTGATGTGGATCCGCTGCAGCCAGGTTCTGTGTTTAAGCTCAGTCTGGACGTGGCTAACCTGGGAATGGCAGATGCGAAAGGCGTTTCGGTGGTTTATGGTGGCGGTGTTGCCCCCGGCGATGGATCCGGCACACCAACCTCTGGCGGCATGTCTGGCGGCAGTGGCGATTTGTCACATTTCGCTCCACTTGGCTCATCCAACATTGTCTTTATCGGTGATGTTGCCAAGCAATCCACCATCAGCACCACGCAGGATTTCATTGTCAATGTCAACACCGAACCCGGGGCTTATACCCTCAAAATTTCGTTCGTTTACACCGACGCAAAAAACAACCGTATTGTCGATGATCAGGTGATTACCCTGCTGGTCTTCACCCCACCCCAACTGGAGGTCAGCTTCTACCGCGATCCAGGCATGCTGATGGCTGGCATGGAGAATATGCTGCCATTGCAGGTTGTCAACCTGGGCAAGAAAACAGCTGTGTTAGGCAATATGCGCGTGACATCCGAAAACGCGGACCTCTTCAACAATGTCTCCCTGGTGGGATCCCTCGAACCCGGCGGTTACTATTCTTTGGACGCATCCATTATGCCTTATATGGAAGGCACCCAAATCATCAAAGTGGAGATCAATTACACCGATGACTTCAACCAGGCGCGGACCTACACTCAGGAGCTTTCTGTGGAAGTGATGCCTGCCATGGTGATTGAGCCTACTCCCGAAGGCGGGTTTCCCCCTGATATTCCTGTTGAAGAACCGCAGGAATTAACTTTTTGGGGCAAGATCGCGAAATTCTTCAAGGCACTTTTTGGCTTGGGCAGTGGTTCCGATACACCCACAAATCAAATGCCTCCAATGGAAGAACTAGTTCCTGATAAAGGATTGAAAGGATTTTAAACCATGCGCTTGGGCGACCTGATCAGCCTGATCATATACAACCTGGGGCGGCGTAAAGGCAGAGTACTGCTGACTGCCGTGGGGGTGGTGATTGGCACCGCTGCCGTGGTGGTGTTGGTCTCGCTGGCTTCAGGGCTGCAGAAAAATGCCACGGAACAGCTGTGGGGCATCAACGATCTCTCGCGCATTGAAGTCTATCCCAATTATTCATACGAAGAACCGATGGTCAAAAGTATTGGCGGCGGTGGAGGCGGTGGCGGACAAACGCAAGGTACCATGCTCACCCCATCTGCCATCAAACAAATTGAAGAGATCCCAGGCACCAAGGTGGCGGTCATACATGAGTGGTTGAACACTGGTATGGAGATTGCTTACGGTAAACTTCGCGCGTACGGCAGCGCGATTGGCGTAAGCGTCAACGATCTGGCTGAGATGGACCTTGAAGTAATTCAAGGTACCACTGAGCTTGCGAAAGGCACAGCGGTGATAGGTTCCTATGTACCGCGTAACTTTTATAACCCACAGGCACGCCCGGATGACCCGCCGCTGGAACCTCCTGAGTTGTTGGGGCAAACTTTAAAACTCGTACTGATGAAATGGTCGCAGGATGGTCAGGAAATCCGCAAGACCGTTATGGTGACAATCACAGGCATCTTGGCTGAGACACAAGGCCAAGAAGATTACAACATCTATATGACCCTGAACGAGGTCAGCGGATGGAATGAGTGGGCACTCGGTAAGCGCATCAATCGTAATGAAGAAGGCTACAACATGCTGGTGGTCAAAGCAGAAAGCCCTGAAGTGGTTGTGGAAGTATCAGAACAGATCAAGACCTTGGGGTTTCAAGCCTACACGCCTCAAGAAACAGTGGAGGGCATCAACTCTTTCTTCATGATCATGCAGATTATCTTTGGAGGGGTTGGCGCCATCGCCTTGCTGGTGGCGGCGATTGGCATTGCCAACACCATGGCAATGGCAATCCTGGAACGTACGCGTGAGATTGGCATCATGAAAGCCATTGGCGCCACCAACCGCAACATCTTAAGCATCTTTCTGGGGGAAGCGGCTGGGATCGGCTTTGTGGGTGGATTGGGTGGAACGGCCTTGGGATGGGGCGTCAGCGCGGTTTTGAATGTAATTGTCAAGTCATATTATGCCGGGCAAGCAGCAGGGGGGAGCATTCCACCAAGCATCGTCACTGATACGCCATTCTGGCTGCCCGTCTTTACGCTAGCTTTTGCCACGGTGATCGGTTTGATCTCAGGGCTTTACCCCGCCCTGCGCGCTGCTACGCTGGTGCCTGTGGATGCTCTCAAGTACGAATAAAGCTGAATAAAGAATCAAGACCCAAGAGTTAAGATAAAGCAGCGTCAAAAAGACTTGACACTGCTTTTTTATTTCAGGTATTTGTAGGCTTATTTTCTTAGTTCTTCAGAATTTCCTGTTTTCATCGAGAAAAGCTTGAGCAAGCGCTGCCAGCCTTGCTTACGATTAAATTTCCGCATGTTTATTGTTCCAACAATGCCATAGGGTACAAACAAAACAAATATGACATAAATGGCACCTGTAATAAAGCTGGCAGATTCTCCCATAAAGCGGCGAAGAAAAAAGTCCAAGAAACGCAGCAAAAACGCACCAACAATGGATCCGCTGAGTGTGCTGACTCCGCCGATCAAAACTACCAATAATCCCATCACTGTCTGGCCAAGGTCTGCTATAGTAGGTGATACAATGGGATGATACAGCGTATGCAAAACGCCTGCTATTGATGCAGTCATTGACGAGATAAGCATAGCAATGATTTTAAAAGTGGTGGTGTTGTAACCCAACATCTTAGCCCGATCTTCATTTTCTCGGATTGCCACACAAACACGTCCTGTTGGGGATGCTATAAAACGCTTATAGAACAAGTAGATCACGACCAGTAAAATTGCAGCAATTGCATAAAAGCGAAAGCGATGATAAACCGGATTGATGAAGTCTGGAGAGATCACACCTTGTAAACCCGTGTCAGCTCCTGTGAGCTTTGCCATGTCGCTGGACATGATGATCAAATGAAATACTGAAGCAAGACCTAAGCTAACTAAAGTAAATGTGACACCTTTGACGCGGGGTAAAACAAGACTAAATAATAAAGCTTGGAGGATCGACATTCCCAAGACTAACAATAGCACCTGCCAAAAAGGTAAAGCCAACGTCTTGATCGCAATCCCTGTGGTGTACGCTGCGACGGCAAAGAACATTGAATGTCCAAAGCTTAACAACCCTGTAATACCAAAGAGCAAGTCATAGCTGAGCGCAAACATCGCCAGGATGAATACTTCTATAATCAGCCCCTGTAGGAATTTTGATACTGTTCCTTGATTTGCCCAGACCATGCTAGGAGTGGAGCCTTCAAACAGCCCAACGACGAAAGGCAGGATAAGCATCAAACCTAAGAAAATGAAAATTTTGCGGTTTCTTCTGAGAAAAGAGGTGTTTTCTGTGTTCATCAATTACTCCTTTTTCCCAAGTAGACCATTTGGTAAGATTAACAAAACAATTACCATTAACAATATAGTAGAGGCAGAAACCAGAGGCGGGGAAGGCTTAAAGACATTATCAGTAAATGGAAGTGGAATTCCAACCTGTCCATATTTAGTCATAAATTGTTGGATAAGTCCCACCAAAAGCGCCCCTAAAGCGGCTCCCGGATAACTGGTCAACCCGCCAATAGCCAAGGCAATCAAGGCATTCAATAACACTTTTTCACCCATGGTGGTCGAAAGGCCACTCGAAGGAGCTGCTAAAACGCCACCCAAAGCGGCCAGACCTACGCCAATAGCAAACACCAGCGTAAAAACTCGACGAACATTGATGCCGAGAGCTTCTACCATTTGGCGATCCTGCACACCAGCCCGAATTATCATGCCTATTCGGGTTTTTTTGAGGATAATCCACACCACAACAAGTACCAATATGCCAACTATAGGAATAAAAATTTCATCATAAACACGTACACGCCCACCCATTACAAAGATGGTTTTACAGTGAAACTGCACCCAATCCGCAAAACTGGTAGCAGGGCAAGCTTCACCATCGCCGATAAAAATCTCTGGTTTTGGAAATTTCAGTTCAACAATTCCCCATATTGCCCTGACAATTTGAATTCCGATGGTACCTAGGCCAAGGGTCAGCATTAATTGGTAGATTGGCCGGCTGTAGAGAGGCTGAATAAGGGTTGTCTCCATAATAGCACCAAGACCCATTCCACTTAAAATTGCAACAATGATCGCAATAAGGAAAAGCAAGTTACTTGACATACGATAAAACAAATCCGTCAATGGGGTGTTAAATGCAAAGATGACCATTCCTAGCAAAAAGATAATGCTAAATTTTACAAATTTTTTCCAATTTAATTTCAGAGAAATATTTTCCTGTCGTCTGAGAAGTGCAATCCCAAATGAAAGGACAGAAGTGCTGAACAGTAGACCACCCAAGGCAACCACAGGTGATATTTTTTCAAAGGTGGCGATGATGGCAGGAGCTCGGTTACCCATATCTGCTAACTGTGAATAAGCAATTGGGCCTTTTGTCGTATCACTCAGGTCCCAACCTGCAATAGGATACCTGGAAATAATGAATGCTGCCATACCTAAAGCAGCTACGATTAATATCCAAGCAAATATTTTTGCCATTTTTGGCTTAAGCTTTACCTTACTTACCAGATGGACCCATAAATCATTTAGGGCAAACCCAGCCAAAAACAACATAAGGGGGGTGATTAGATCGATAAGAGTATCAGGGCGTACAAATACTGTCCAACCGACATAAGCACCAATCATGTAAAGGGCTCCTTGCGCCAGGTTGAGTACGTCGAGCAAGCCAAAAATAAGTGAAAAACCGGATGCCACCAGGAAAGTTACAGCCCCTACCGATAATCCCCTCAACGTTGTGATAACAACATCCTTGCCTTGCATACCACTGGAAGCTGCAACAAAGAAAAGGGCTAAAGCGAGGAGGATGATGAGCACTTTTAAGTTCTTTTGCCAAAACGATGTTTTCATATTATCTCCTAAGCTGCGCCCAAGTAGCGGTGAATCATATCTTTATCAGCTTCAAGATCTTTCATCATGCCTGATTCTACAGATTTGCCTTCTTCAATAATGATAAAGTATTCAGCTAATTTGCTAGCGACCAAAAAGTTTTGTTCCACTAAAATTACTGTGCTATCTTGAGCCAATTGTCGAATCACTTTGATCATATGCTCAATAATTACGGGTGCAAGCCCTTCACTGGGTTCGTCAATCAAAAGCAATCGGTTATCGGCCACAAGAGCTCTGGCAATGGCAAGCATTTGCTGCTGTCCACCTGAGAGTGCTGTTCCCCGAAGTGAAAGAAACTTTTGCAAATCAGGAAAAAGGTTGAAAATAAAATCCCGTTTTCTATCAAACTCACCCTTGTTACGTTCAGCAATCCGCAGATTTTCTTCCACAGAGAGATCTCTGAATATAGCCCGGTGTTCAGGGACAAAGCCAATACCACGAGCGGCAATTTCATATGGTGGCATACCTTGCACCTCGCGTCCATTAAAGATTACCTTGCCTTGACGAACTGAGGCGAGCCCTAAAATCGATTTTAGCGTAGTTGTCTTTCCTGCACCATTTCTGCCTAATAAGGCTGTGATTGATCCTTTTGGAACAACAAAGTCAACATCCTGCAGAATGTGATATTGACCTATGTAGGAATGAATATTTTGTATTTCCAATATATTTTCCATAGAATCCTCAGATAGCCATGATAGCAATGAAAGACTTCGGAGTTCTTGCTCCTTGTCTAAATATCAAGTTCATAGAGACCTCCCAAGTAAGCGGTTTGCACTTCTTTATTCGTCGTGATCTCAATGGGTGTTCCTTCTGCCAGGATCTTTCCTTGGTGCATGACCGTGATCCTATCAGAAATACGCATAACAACATTCATATTATGCTCGACAAGCACAACCGTCTTTGTGCCAATCTTTTGAATTTCCTGGATCAAGTTAATTAATTCAGGTACCTGTTCAGTAGCCATTCCGGCTGTAGGCTCATCTAAAAGCAGCACTTCTGGATCAGGCGCAAGAATCATTCCCAATTCAAGCTTGCGTTGGTCGCCATGTGGTAACATGCGCGCTGGCAGTAGTGCTTGACTTGTCAATCCTACACGCTCTATGACTTCAAGGGTTCTCTTTTCAACATCGATTAGTTTATTGGTATCTTTTAACAGCTTGAAGTTTTCTTTATACATCGCCTGTGATGCCAAGCGGATATTTTCATGGACAGTTAAGTTTGGAAAGATATTGGTAATTTGGAAGGAGCGCCCGATCCCAAAATGGATCATTTTGTGAACTGGATAGCGGGTGAGGTCTTTTCCATTATAAAAGATTCTACCGCTAGTTGGTTTTAGATTGCCGCTTAGAAGATTGAAAAAAGTCGTCTTTCCAGCGCCATTTGGACCAATAATGGCATGTAGTGTGTTCCTACGAATCTGCAGGCTCACATCATCCACTGCAGGCAGCGCACCAAAATATTTGGTCAAGTGTTGGGTTTCAAACACGATATCTTGTGGTGTCATTCTTATCAACCCTTCAAAGTGAGATAACCTGCATTTATCTGCAAGCTTTTAAAAATTTGTCCCTGAAGGGTTTTAGGCCTTCAGGGACAATCAAAATCATAAAATTAGTTGCCTGTCAGGCTTCCATAAGGCAGGTCGCCACAGCGATCCTTAAGGGTTTCCGGCAGTAAACATGGGGGCTCAGGACGCGTAGTGTTGATATAGGAATAAAAATTTCCGGTGGGGTCGGTTACATTTTCGAGTTTGAGAACATACATATCCTGAATTGCAACATGATCTTCGGGACGAATATAAACTTTGCCCTTCGGACCTTCAAACTCTAATCCTTCCATAGCAGCAAGCAAAACTTCAGGGGTCACATCACCGTTGGTCTTCTTGAGGGTCTCAACAATCATGATGGCAGCGTTCATACCATCTGCATCGAAGAGGTCAGGATAACCGGCATAGCGTGCCGCAGTTTGTTCCACAAGGTAATCGTTGATGGGATTATCAGGTGCTGACCAGTGATAAAGAACACCAGCAACAGTACCAATGGCATCGCTATAGAAGATTGGGGTTGAGATGTTATCAATGAAGGTTGTTCCCAAAACTTTGGTTTCAAAGACGCCTTGGTCCTTGGCAGCTTCCATCATGGCGGTTGGCATAGCGCCTAACCAAGTCACGATAAAGGCTTCTGCATCAGTTGCTGCGATTTGTTCCATGTAGGAGGTGAAATCAGTGGTGGTGATGGGGGCATAAATGTCATCTGCCACAAAGGTAGCCCCATCGAGAGTACAAGCATCTCGGAATGCAGCTGCAGAGCCATAGCCAAAGGGATAATCGACAGCAAAATTGATTAGCTTGGTGTAATTGGCAGTCAATGCTTTACATTCATTAATGGCATCTTGATAGTTATTGCGGCTGACACGGAAGGTGTACTCGTTAAAGTTAACACCGGTGATGTCATTGGCTGCTGCTGGTGCAACGATCAGAGGAATCTGATTTTGGGCTGCCATACCTTGCAATACAGCAGTGGTAATGGATGAAGCTGTTCCTACTAAGAAATCAACTTGTTGGACATCGATCAATTCGCTGGCAACTGCAGTGGTAATATCAGCAGTGCTAGCATCATCGCGAACGAAGACCTGAATTTCACAGTTATCAACTTTGAAGGTGTTCTCTGTCGCATCTGCAGCAAAAACATCACCCGCTGTTCCTGGTGCGCCTGCTAAATACTCCATACCGAGCATGAAGGAACGCACGATCCAGGCACCATAATATTGTGCAAGGCCAGTTCGGTCTGTAATCAATCCGATTTTAACAGGTTCTGCACAGGTCAAACCAGCTGGCTCCTCAACCACAGGTTCCTCTGTGGTTTCTTCGGTTGGCTCTTCAGTTGGTTCTTCCACCACTGGCTCTTCAGTGGGTTCCTCTACCACAGGCTCCTCAGTCGGTTCTTCCACAACGGTTGCCTGGGTGGGTTCTTCCACTTTCTGGACACAAGCGCTGAGAACCAGCGAGAGTACCATGAAAATGGAGACAACAAAAATTAATGACTTTTTCATTCTTTCAAACTCCTTTAGTTTTTTGATTGTTGACTTTTTTTATCAAGTATCGAACCTTTTAATTTTACTGTATTTTTCTAAAACTACCTCCTCATCCTTTTAGCTATATTTAAGGATAAATCCAATTAGCAAAGAATTCAATATGTCTGGTTTATCGATGCAGAGCGCATGCCCTGCCCTCGGAACAATAGCATACTCCGCATGCGGAATATGCTGGACGATGATATCGCTGTACTTCCTGCCCTTGATCAGGTCATCTTCACCAATCACAACCAGGGTGGGTACTTTGATGGCATCTAGTTGGTCGGTAATGTCTAATTTGTAAAACGCCTTCATCAATTCCACCATCGCATCCATGTCCAACTGCGCAAAGCGCGGGACGGATGCATCGATGGCAGCCTGATGTTCGCTAATCCAATCCTCGCCATAGTTAAACGGCACCGAAGTACGCAGCAACAGCTCCGCATCTTTCCGCTCGGCAGCAATGAGCCAAGGCAAAGTTTGGGCATGTAGCAGGGGATCGATCTGCGATACCCCGTCCATGACGATCAAGGTCTTGGCTTTTTCGGGGTGACGCAGGGCAAAAACCATGCTTATTTCAGAGCCATACGAGATGCCGGCGATATGAGCTTTTTCGATGTTTAGCGCGTCCAACAGCGCTGCCAGGTCGTCCGCATGCTGCTCCATCGAGTAGGGTCCTCCAGGGTGTTCCGAGCGCCACATACCTCGGCAGTCATACAGGAGCACGCGGAAGTATTTCGCCAGTGCCGCCGTCTGATATGCCCAAGCAGCCGTGCTCATCATAATGCCATTGGAAAGCACCACCACATCCCCATCTTCCGGTCCGTGAAATTCATAATAGAGCTGAACGCCATTAGCAGTGATCTCGGGCATTTCCTTCTCCTAAAGCGGTTCGAATGCCAGGAATTTCTTCCTGGCGTCTTCCGCTCCGCGCTCAACTATGGTCATCTTGAGCGGGGTGCCGATTTTGATCTCGGCAGGTTTGCTCAGGTCCAGCCCTAATATCTGGGCATTGACTTTGGGACCCTCTTCTAATTCAACAATGCCAACGCAGTAAGGATTCTTGCCATTATAGCCGGCTTCCAACATCTCTGTGGGTGGGGTATAGATTACAGTAAATGCAGCCAGTTTACCTTTGCCAGAGAATTCGACGATTTCCATGGCATCATTGTGACATTTTGGGCAGATCTGTCGCTGGGGTACAGCCACATAGCCGCAAACCGGGCAGCGCGAGCCAATCAGAATGCCATCTTCCAGGGCTTTGTAAAAGGATTTGGATTGCAAAGTGTACTCGCTCATCTTAGCTCCTCTTTTCAAATATGTGAACCACGCAGGTTTGTCCGGTGCCGCCCACGTTGTGGGTCAAGCCGATCTTGGGGTTGCCAGGCAGTTGTCGTTCGCCAGCGATTCCGCGCAACTGCTTCCAGACTTCCACTACCTGCCCAACGCCTGAAGCGCCAACAGGGTGTCCTTTGGCTTTCAATCCTCCAGAGGTGTTGATCGGATGATCGCCTGTGCGGGCTGTTCTGCCCTGCATAGCAGCCTTCCAGCCTTCACCGCGCGGGAAGAAGCCCAAATCTTCGGATGCCATGATTTCTGCAATCGTAAAGCAGTCATGCACTTCCGCAAAGTCGATGTCATTGGGGGTTAGTCCTGCCATGGCATAAGCTTGCTTGCCGGCTTTTTCAGCCGCAGGCACACTGCTCAGCGACTCGCGCTCTGCAAGCGCACCGTCACTGGCTTGACCTGATCCAATGATGGAGATTGGATGATCGGTAAATTTGGCTGCCAGCTCTTCTGCCACCAGTAGGACTAAAGCGCCGCCATCGGAAACAGGCGAGCAGTCAAAAAGGGTCATCGGCCAGGCGATCATCGGGTTGCCTTTAGGATCTGCCAGGAATTCCAACTCATTCTGCCAGGTAGGGACGGGCAGTCCCTTGGCAGCAGCCTTGGCTTTCTTGCCTTCCATCACACTGGCAATCGTCTGGTTGAACTGGGCTTTTTCGTTCAGAGCACCATTATTATGATTCTTAATGGCAACATGCGCAAAAGCTTGGGGATCTGCCTTGTACTTATCCATGTAGGCGGTTGCCATAGCGGCGTAGAAACCCGGGAAGGTAAAACCTGCCGGGATTTCAAATTGCGTATCTGCAGCTGAAGCCAGCGCATCCGTTACTTTAGCGATGGGCAAATCGGTCATTTTTTCGATGCCACCCACCAGGACGACATTATACT
Source organism: uncultured Anaerolineaceae bacterium (assembly GCA_964546745.1). Lineage (GTDB taxonomy): Bacteria > Chloroflexota > Anaerolineae > Anaerolineales > Anaerolineaceae > CAZJLN01. The sequence goes on along the minus strand of CAZJLN010000026.1, from coordinate 5,478 downwards.
GCCCGGAGGAAATTGCCATAGAAGCCTGAAGCAGGGCTACGCTACCGCTGGCACAGGCATCTTCAAGACGCAAGGTGGGGATGGGTGATAGCCCAAGCCAGCTGGCTGCGATCGGCGCTAAATGTGCCTGCCACTCAAACTGGTCTGAGCTAAAGTTGCCCATGTAAAAGGCTTCGATTTCCTGTGGGTTAAATCCCTTATCGACTGAGCTCTTCAGCTCTTGGTAAGCTTCCACTAACAAGTCGCGTGAGGTTTTATCGGGGAAAGCACCAAACTTGCTCATACCGACGCCTACGACAGCGACTTTTCTCTTCATTTCTTTCATGTTATCAACTTTTCCTTGTCATTTACTGAACTTTTGAATAAATGCGTGCGTTGGACAGGTCTGTTGGACGAGGGTGCTGAGGTCCTTCAGACATAGCCATTCGAAGCACATCCTCTTCGATTTCAAAGATGCCTTCAAACTTACCAAGCAGTCCAAAAGTGTGGCTGGCCTGATCCATGTCTATTTGTTTACCATTTATGACATAAGTGCCACCCGAGATAATGCCAAAAGCGTCATACTCCGCAATAAAGGTGCCGTCTGCTTTAAACTCAAACCACAAACCTGGATAGGTCTGATCGGGTCCTTGCATCCATTTTCCAATAATCTCAGTCATTCTATCCTTCCTTTAAATAATGTTTATCAGGCACAATCCCCAATCGGTGCGATTCTTCACGAATCCAATCCCGAAAATCGGGGTGTGCAATCTTGACCAAGGCTTCCATTCGGTCACGCACGCAGCGTCCGCGCAATTCAGCCACGCCAAACTCGGTGACGATGGTATCCACATCCTGGCTAGGCACGGTCACGCCAGAGCCAGGTGCCAGGGTGGGCACAATCGTGGAAATGGTACCGTTCTTAGCAGTGGAGCGCAGGGCGATGATGCCACGCCCGCCCTTGGAAAGCTGTGCGCCGCGGTGGGTGTCTAACTGACCACCCGTGCCACTGAATTGACGTGTGCCCAGGCTCTGAGAGCATACCTGTCCCAAAACATCCACCTGGATGGCAGTGTTGACGCTAATCATCTTGTAATTCTGCCCTACCACATAGGGGTCATTGACATACCTACCGCGCAAGATCTCTACACTGACATTGCGATCCAGAAAATCATAGAGCTTTTGTGTGCCCAGTGCAAAAGTTGCCACCATTTTGCCAGGGTGCAGGGTCTTTTTGCTGTTGTTGACAATCCCAGCTTCGTAGAGGTCCACCATGCCGTCGACAAACATTTCTGTGTGCAGCCCCAGATCCTTGCGGTCCTTCAAAAATGCGGTGATGGCATTGGGGATGCCACCGATGCCTAATTGCAGGGTAGCGCCGTCTTCGATCAGGTTAGCTATGTGTCCGCCAATCAGTTGTTCGGTCTCACTGGGTGCTTCTGCTGGCAATTGGGGCAGGGGGCAGGTGTTCTCGGTGACATAATCGATTTCCGAAATATGAACCTGCGTGTCGCCATAAGTCCACGGTAGGTTGGCGTTAATCTCAAGGATCACCAAATCAGCAGCGGCAATCATCTGCTTTTCGTAGACATTGCCAAGCGAGAGCGACATGAAGCCACGTTTATCGGGTGGGGTGGCAGTGCCGATGAACACATCCACATGATTGCCACTTGACTTGAGTTTATCCTCACCTGCCAAATGCAGGTTATTTGGTGTATACGAGACACGGCCTTCTGCATGGACTTTACGATCAATCCCGCCATAGAACCAGTTTTCATTGAAGAAATGACCTTCCATCTGCGGCTGGGTAAAAATATCGTAAGCACGCATGGGCAGGCAAGTCCACAGGGTGACATTGTTAAGGCGCTCTCGTTGCCCAGCCAGAGCTTCGAGTATGCCAGGTGGTTCTGAACCCGCCATGGCAACACACACAGTTTGATTTGATTGAATCAATGCGACTGCGTCTTGCAGGCTGATCTTTTTATGTTGGTAAGCGGTTAATCCATCCATGCTTTCTCCGTATATGACTTAAGGCATCACAAAGGCACAAGCTGCCTGGTTGTAGCCTACGCCGGAGCCAATAAAGACCACCCGGTCGCCCGACTTAATCTTGCCAAGGCGTCTAGCGTCATCAAAGGCAATAGGCAGACAGGCAGAGCCCATATAGCCCCATTTGTCCATGATCCAATGGGCTTTTTCGATTGGCAGACCCAATTCGTTCATCACCAGCTCTATACTGTTGTAGCGCACCTGGGTGAAGATGACAAAGTCAATATCCTGGATGTCAAATTTGCCGTTCTTGGCACAGTCGCGGATTCGCGCAGGCCAACCGACATTATTCACTTCCGCTGGGAAAGGGGTGATCAGCTTGACTTTAGTACGTCCAGCTTCCACGCTCTCCACTGTGGCAGGCTCATAAGTCGCACCTGAGTAGATACCCCAATGTTTGTGATAAGAGCCATCGGCAAAGATAGCGGATGAGATGAAACCGGGTTTGTCGCTTGCGCCAACCACAGCTGCGCCGGCGCCGTCACCGTAGAAAAATGCCATCACATCATGCTTGTAATCCGAAAGTTTATGCATCATGTAAGCGCCAATCACCAGGATATATTTGATATGGGGATTGGTGGCAATCACACCAGCTGCTTGGATCAAGCCAGTGGGGAAGGAGGCACAAGCACAGCCGATGTCCCAGGTGCCAGCGTTAATGCAGCCAAGTTTATGCTGTACGACAACAGAGGTAGCAGGCGTGATGTAATCAGGTGAGTCAGTACC
>CAZJLN010000026.1:0-2714 GCA_964546745.1 uncultured Anaerolineaceae bacterium | reverse complement strand
GGGGTGATGCCGGCGTCTGCTATGGCTTTTTTGCCAGCTTCCACAGCCAGGTCAGAAGTTGCCCAGACGTCCGGGGCATAGAAGCGGGTTTTGATGTTGCTACTAGCTTCGAATTTACCTACCACCTCCGCCAGTTTAGGGCTGACTTCACTCATCCACTCGGCAAATTTGGCATTGGTTACTTCTATTTCAGGAATATAGCTTCCTGATCCTAAAATTGTTGCATATCGTGTCATTTTTTCCTCTTTACTTCGTGTGTTTTTTCTATTTAATAAGCTTAGTCCTTATGTACCAAGGACGATTCCGCCGTCCACACTGATGGTTGCACCATGAATGTAGGATGCCTCATCGCTTGCCAGCCAGGTATACACGCCAGCAATTTCTTCAGGCTTGCCAAGTCGTCCTAACGGGGTTTTCTTTGCCATGCCTGCCAGCACTTCTTCCGGCATCTTCAAAACCATTTCGGTCAGAATGAAGCCAGGGCAAACTGCATTGACGCGGATCTGGTATTTGCCTAGTTCGCGCGCCCAGGTTTTGGTCATGCCAATCACGCCGAATTTGGTGGCGGCATAGTTGGTCTGCCCAAAATTGCCATAAAGACCAACAACACTGGAGGCATTGAGAATCACACCACCACCGCCTTTGATCATGACTGGTGCAACTGCCTGTGCGCAGTTGAACACGCCCTTGAGGTTGACGGACACGACAAAGTCAAACGCATCTTCGCCCATTTGTCCAACCAGCTGACCTTCTTTGTATTTAATGAATTGGGAGTCGCGGGTGACGCCGGCGTTGTTGACCAACACATCAATCCTGCCATATTTGGCTGCCACATCGTCAATCCAGGTTTGCACTTCCTGACGGTTGGCGACATTGACTTTGTAGAATGAAGCTTCTGGACCGAGTTCGGGCAAAAGTGCCATGCCAGCTTCTTCGTTCATGTCACAAATGACAACTTTAGCGCCTTCTTGGGCGAATTTGAGAGCTGTTGCCTTACCGATCCCCGCTGCTCCCCCTGTAACGATACAAACTTTATTCTTTAAACGCATTTTTCTCTCCTGAAACAATTAATTTAATTGGTAAAGACATCGCAATAAACGCAAACTTTCCTGCGCTATCCTAATTTACCACCCTACCATTACAAGGTGGTTACAAAATGGTTACAAGATAATCAGGATCAGGTAGATTCATATTGACATGCACCTAGACTCTATGCTATACTCTTATTACAGTTGTTAACGCGCGTTAACTGCATACTCATCCGTTCTTAACAGGAAACGTGCACCCAAAAAAGGAATTCATCGATTGATGGAGAAGCGAGTTACAAGCCAGGATGTAGCTAATTTGGCAGGTGTCTCAAGGACCACTGTCTCCTTTGTCTTGAACGACGTTAAAACGCATAATATGACCCCGGAGACTCGTACCAAAGTAAAAGAAGCAGCCAAGGCGCTTGGATATATTCCAAATGCATCCGCCCAGGCACTCGCCTCTAGGCGCGCAAAAGCCATTGGACTGGTGATGACCCGTAGCCCGCATTACATCGCCTCGGATACTTTCCTACCGCAAATCATCGGTGGTTTGTTGGATATTGTTAAGGAGCAACGATTAGGATTATTAATCGAATGGGTAGAACCTGGTCATCAGGTACAAACTTATCGCCAACTGGTGCATGCCAAACATATCGACGGTATGATCCTGCTCACCCCTCGCATGGATGATGAAGGGTTGAGAGAGTTGGAGGATTTTGACATCCCGATTGTCCTGATGGGCTCCATCCCGGGCACAAATTTACACTCAGTCGACATAGATAACCGCGCTGCTGCCAGGATCGCGGTAGAACACCTCATCCAATTAGGGCACAGTCAGATCGCCTGCATCCTCAATGCCCCCTTGCCATACAGTTCCGCTCAGGAGCGCCTGTTGGGCTATCAGGATGCCCTTCGGGACGCTAACCTGGCAATAGATGAAAGCCTGATCCGCGAGGCAGACTTTGATCCTCAGAGCGGGTATGCCCAAATGACGTCGCTGCTGAAGGGCGGTACCTCCTTCAGCGCTGCATTCATCGCCAGCGATAATGTGGCAGTCGGCGCTCTTTCAGCAATTCGTGAAGCCGGTTTACAAATCCCACAGGATCTGTCTATTGTGGGGTTTGATGATATTCCCTGGGCAAAATTTGCCAACCCGCCCCTTACCACTGTTCATACACCTGCCCAAGAATTGGTGCAACAAGCTTGTTACTTATTGATGGATCTAATGAAGGGAAAAGCCGGGGATGAAAAATTGGTAAGGATTGATTCACAGCTTGTGATTCGTAAGTCAACACTACCATATAAGTTATAGATAAGGAGGTCTATTGGAAAAAAGAGAGAAAAAGAAGAAATGTTCGTCAATCAAACCAAATCAAAAAATTTTTATGAGGAGAATTATGAAAACTAACCGTATATTTTGGTCAATTTTGACCCTCGTCATCGTATCTGCGATGATTATCACTGCTTGTGCCCCAAAAGTGGAACCCACTGAGGCACCAGTAGTGGAAGAACCCGTTGTGGAAGCCCTCCCCCAGGGACAGGAACTTGCCAATGCCTATAACGGCGATTACAAAGGCAAAGTCGTAACCATGGCTGGGCCTTTCACTGACCAGGATGAGGTCATCTTCAATGACTCCATCAAGGGTTTCGAAGAGAAAACTGGCATCGACATTCAATACACCGGCT
>CAZJLN010000025.1:0-18176 GCA_964546745.1 uncultured Anaerolineaceae bacterium | reverse complement strand
TATCTCCCTCCCGCAAATCCCTTTCACTAGCCATCAGCTTCATAATTACACTTCTCTTACTCAGCTCTAGCTTTGGTCTTTATCCAGCAGGTATAAGTGGTATCATGTCCGGGTTTGTTTTCTTCTTGCAGCGATTTTTTCACCCTTCAAATATCCTTTTCTGGCAGCCAGCTTTTGCCTTGCTGGCATATCAGTTCATTCCTATAGTTTTTGCATTTTGGGCAAGCATTAGGGGCTGGAACCAAAAAGACAACACCATTAAATTACATTCACTCTGTTTAGTCATCGGCTTCATCTTACTCACAATCTTTCCTGGCAGACAAATCCTCGATCTCATCTGGATTGGTCCTTCACTGTATTTTCTCTGTATAATTCAATTCTTAAGAGTCTTTTATCCTGCTCGCAAGACAAAGCTCCCAATCCTCTTATTGGTTTTATTCAGTCTGATTATGTTAAGCTTCATATATGTGAATTTAAGATCATTAGCAGATCCAAACTTAAACGCTTCAAACAGCCTGAATCATATAATCTCTGTTGGTGCTGGAACTTTGCTTTTAGGATTAGCCATCACCTTAATCGGATTAGGTTGGGGGATGGACTTAGCTTGGAAAAGTGCACTATTGGGAGCATGTATCTTTGGTATCCTGACAGTGTCTGCTAATAGTCTCGCTCAAATCAACTTTTCTAACGATTCTTCTTTTGAACTTTGGGAAAGGGAACAGCGTATTCCACTTACCAACTTGACCAAAGAATTACTGACATCGATGAGTGATATTAATTTTAGTGATCAATATGCAGTTGAAATTGATGTCATCAAATTGAATGATATGAGTCTAAATTGGATTTTACGAGACTTTGAACAGGTGAGATTCTCCAATAGCTTAGCGATGAATGCACAGCCCGAATTTGTCATTACTCCATTAGAGGAAATGCCGCGTTTAAGTTCAACCTATCGAGGACAAGAATTTACATGGATAAGAGAACCCAACTGGCGTTCAATGAGCCTAATAGACCATCTGCGCTGGTTATTAAATCGTGGATCAGTAAATAATGAATCAAAAATTATCGTATGGGTACGGTCGGATATGTTTCTTGACCAAATCAGCCATTAACAAGGAATGTTTGATATGAAATATCCCAGTGTGATTGCAATAGATGGGCCAGCAGCTTCTGGTAAGTCAACAGTAGGAATGAAACTCGCTAGTGACATGGGTTTTATTTGTCTTGATACAGGTGTAATGTATCGCGCAGTCACACTTGAAGCTCTTCAAAAAGGTATTGATATATCAGATGAAATAGCAGTTACTCACCTAGCTGAAACTATACAGATAAACGTGAAAGTTGCTAGCCTCCTAGATGGGCGACCATATGATGTTCTAGTCAATGGACATGATGTTACTTGGGAAATTCGACTTCCAATAGTGAACCAATATGTCTCACCAGTTTCTGCTTATGGCGGTGTACGTACTGCCATGACTCTACAACAACAACGCATTGCTGAGCAAGGACAGATTATTATGTTGGGGCGTGATATTGGGACAGTAGTTCTTCCTAACGCTGATCTCAAAATTTATTTGGATGCCTCTGTAGAAGAGCGGGCACGACGTCGTTTTTTAGAGGAGGTTCAGCAAGGCAAAACACTGAGCTATGAAGAAGTGCTTGAGTCATTAAAAAATCGTGATAGGATCGATTCTACGCGGGCAATTGCTCCTTTGAAAATAGCAAACGATGCTTTTGTAATCAACACGGATACCCTAAATGCTGAAGAGGTCGTGTGTGCAATAAAGGAGATAATTTACCATGTGTGATACTTTTGTAGCCTTATCAAACAGTACTCAGGATGGCTCTATAATTTTTGGGAAAAATAGTGATCGTGAAGCCAATGAAGCTCATGAGGTCGTTCTATTTCCTGCGATCCAGCACTCTCCAGGAGAAATTTTAAGATGCACCTATATTGATATTCCTCAAGTACTCGAAACAAACAGTGTGCTTTTATCAAAACCTTTTTGGATCTGGGGCGCAGAAATGGGGGCTAATCAACATGGCGTAGTGATTGGCAACGAAGCTATCTTCTCAAAAGTCCCTGCCAGTAAAAAACCAGGTTTAATCGGAATGGATTTCCTGCGCCTAGCATTGGAACGTGCTAGTACTGCACTCGAATCTGTTAAAGTGATCACTCAACTCCTTGAAACCTATGGGCAAAGTGGTAACTGTGGTTTTACTCATCCTCTTTATTACCACAATAGTTATCTCATCGCTGATTCTAACGAAGCCTGGGTCTTGGAAACAGTCGATCAACACTGGGCAGCCCAAAAAGTAAAAGATTTTTGCAGTATTTCCAATGGATTATCCATTGAGAATGAATTTGATATAGCATCTTCTGATTTGATCTCCTACGCAGTTAAAAAAAGATGGTGCAAAGGAAAAGCAGATTTTAGTTTCAAGCGATGCTATTCAGACTTGATTATGACTTTTGGCTCCGATGCAAAGAACAGAAAATGTCGTACTACTCAGCTCTTGAGTAAAGCAAAGGGCAGCTTGAACCCTCAAAAAGCTATGCAGATACTGCGTGACCATGGAGATGTGATTAATGGGGACTGGTCACCGGACAAGAAACTTATGGGAGCCACAGTGTGTATGCATCAAAGCTCTGGACCAGTTAGAATCAGTCAAACAACTGGCTCCATGATCTCTCATATTCAAGGTCGAAATATCACTCATTGGCTTACCGGTACTGCTGCCCCTTGTACCAGTATCTATAAACCTGTTTGGTTGGAATCAGGTTTACCAGAAAAGGGGGTAGAACCTACTGGCATTTATGATCATAATGCTCTTTTTTGGAAACATGAAGATCTTCATCGGTTAATCCTTAATGATTATGCCAATCGCATCAAATATTTCCAGCCTTTTAGGGATAAGCTCGAAGCTGAATTTATGGATGGTGCCAAAACTATCAACAAGAGTAGCCAAGAGGAAAGGAAGGCATTTAGCCAGGAATGCTGGGAAAAAGCATTTAATTTGACCTGTCAAACCATTGAGACCCTTATACATACACAAGTCTCTATAAGGAGAAACAGACTTCATCAACTAGCCTGGAAAAAATTAGACAAGCAAGCTCAAAGGCAGGCTTATAATTAGAAAATATTGGATTAACAAAAATTCACGAGCCGTTTTTCTTATCCTGACTGATGCTATAATCATGTTAGAAAAGAACTAGATTAAAAAAACATTTTACTATGATGTTTAACCATCCACTCTACCTAAATCTTCCAAAGAACTCAATAGGTTGGATTGCATGGTGTTTAGTTCTCCTAATTATATTTTATTTAGGTTGGTTGATCCAGCGTCGGGGTCTGAATTTTGACCGATCTAAACTGATTTGGTTGGCTAGTCTTAGTCTTTTTTTGTTAATTTCAAGCACGTTTCTTTACTTCAAAATAGATTTATATATTTTATTAGGTGAATCTGCGCCTGTTGTTATCCTTCCCTTATCCATGCTTTCGTGGTTATTAGCGGCAGGTTTCTTGGGTGTCTTACCTTCGCTTGGGTTTGCATTGGCCTCCGGTTTATTAATAGCGGTAATGCATTCTCATAGTATTATTACCCCTCTGTTTATTCTATGTATATCTGTTTGTTTTAACCTGTTCGTTGGCACTGTGAAAAGTGAAAAAATTCAAGAGCCAATGAGATCACCATTTTCTGCCGTTTTACTTACAAGTCTAGTTGCCTTACTTTTGCTGTTGGGTATGGTGATCTTTTCGGCCTCAGGGAACTTCGTCATCCAAATATCCAAATGTTGGCATACCTTTCAAATTAACTTCCTAACATTTATCCCAGTTTTGCTTTTTGATGGTTTGGTTACCCAAGCGCTTTCTAAAGCATTTTCAGAATACTGGCATCCTCAAACTTTTCAAAAGCTGCGAGTATCTACAAATCCTTTACATCAAGCCACTGGAGTTATTCAAACTCTCTCAGAGGGTAACTACTTCGAACCTATTCCAATTGCCAAATCATTTAGAAAAAGTAATGAACTCTACAATGTCCTAGAAAAGTTGAGAGCTTCTTTAGAATCACAAAAGCAGATCCAGTCTAAATTAGCTGGGCTTGAAAACCTGGAATTAACTAACATTAGTTCTGAATCTTTATTTGCCATGATCTTAAGAGCAGCTTTACGCATGGGAGGCTCATCTGCTCGTATGATCCTGTTCTCAATGTCTCCAGGCCAAAGCTCGATTGAGATGAACACACGTGTAGGAACCGGTCCTAAAAGTAAACATTATGCTTATTTAGACGAGGTTGTCATCCAAAAGCTTGCTTCAAAGAATCAGTTGATGCTTTCTGATATTAAGCCAAATGAACTCTTAAGTTTTAATAGCAATATGCTAGCCCCAAAATCTCTAGCTGCTTTTTCATTAGAAAATCGTGAACAAAAACTTGGTGTGCTTTGGATTGCATTTGAGGATAAACGTTGGCTATCTGATGAAGAGCAGACCTATTATCAAACTCTTGTTCAACGCACAACAATTGCCGTTACTCAAGCGGATCTCATTAATAAGAGTGAGTTGGATCAGTCACTTTTTGCCAACCTTCTAAATGCGATCAGTGATCCCATCCTCGGTGTTCATGAGGATGGAAGAATAATTTTTGCAAACAATGCCGCAAAAGCAATGCTTGCTTTGGAAAACTCTGTTATTGAAGGGCAATTGTTGGCAAATGTTTTTCCTGAGGATATCATAAAAACAATTATGGATAATTTCGGTGAAGGCACTACCAATAAGCTCATAACTTTTCCTAATGGAAAAGAGGCATTTGTCTCAATACAAAAAAATAATGAACAAAACTTGCAGAATACTTGTTTAATCCATATTCGGGATGCCAACCTTGATAGAAACACTAATCAGCAACAATCTGAGTTTGTGTCTAATGTGAGCCATGATCTGCGAACACCACTGATCCTCATGAAGGGTTATATTTCCATGCTAAAAAATATTGGTAATCTCAACGACCAGCAGCAAATGTATATACAACGAATATTAACCAACCTTGAAAGCATGAATAACCTAGTCAACAATGTATTAAACTTGGAAAGGATGGATTCAGATATTTCGCTACAAACTTCAACCTTTTCACTTAATGATATTATCCACAACTCAGTTCTAAATGTTGAATTACCAGCATTGCAAAAAAAGATAAATATCATTGAAGACTATGGTGGATTACAAAACATTCTAGTCAATGGTGATCAAATTCTCCTGCAACAAGCTTTTCTAAACCTTTTAGATAATGCTATCAAATTCTCAAATATTGGTGGGAAAGTGTGGGTTCTTGTCAGTCGTTCTGGGGAAAATCTGCGAATTGCAATTAAAGATGAAGGTGTAGGTATTGCACCTCTGGATCAAGCAAAGGTTTTTAATCGTTTCTACCGAACAGAGAGCAATCTAGATCGTAACTCAGGTGGTTATGGTTTAGGATTGAGCATCGTCCGATCAGTCGTTGAGAAACATGGCGGTAAGGTTGGAGTTACAAGTCAGTTAGGTAGGGGAAGCAATTTCCATATTGATCTACCTGAAACGTTGTTAGTTCGTTGGGAGTGATCAATTATTTGTTTTGACAGATGATTTAACTTGTCATCTGTTGTCATTAATGTTTTAATCATCGTGGGAGGAAAATTCAGAATTATTAATATTCGATACAATTTTACTTGACATATTGATTAATAAATTGATATAATTGCAGATTGCATGTATAACCTGACTGTTGAGTTCGCAGAAAATTTTTCTGAGGAGAATCAAATCCCCAGGAATTAATTGCGTATAAAGACATAAATCTCCCTGCTTTTAGGAGGCACGAGTGGAAACAAAAGGAATGAAGGCACTCCGTATCAACTTAGCATCACCAGAGACTATCAGAAGTTGGTCCTATGGTGAAGTACTTAAACCTGAGACTATTAATTATCGTCGTTTACGTCCTGAGAAGGACGGCTTATTCTGTGAAGCCATTTTTGGCCCAACCCGTGATTGGCAATGTTATTGTGGAAAGTATAAAAACCCACGTTATAAAGGGATTGTTTGTGATAAATGTGGGGTCGAAGTAACACGATCTTCAGTACGGCGTGAAAGAATGGGGCATATTGAACTTGCTTCTCCAGTGGCTCATATATGGTATACCCGCAGAATCCCTTCTTATTTAGGATTACTACTGGACATTTCCAGACGGAATCTTGATCGGGTGCTCTATTTTGCCCAATACATTATTACCTACGTAGATGAAGAAGCCCGCCAAAAAGCACTTAAACGTCTTGAAGACGAGATTAGCGTTTCTGAGCGTGAGTTGATCGAACAAATCAATTCCCAAATAGCTGAAACCAAAAAACAACGAGATCGAGAATTGAAGGAATTAGAAAGCCAAGTAGAAACGATCAGTGCTTCTTTCGATGAACAAATTGCCAGTCGTTTTGAACCTGTTATTCAAGAAGGCCAGCGCCTCGAGCGTGAGTTACAAGAAAAAGCAGGAAAAACCATTCGTAAATCTATTACTTTTTCTGCTGCGGGCACAGAACAAATTGTTGTTGATACGAATGAAGAAGTCAACAATAAACACATATCCAAAGTCCAGAAGATTGTTAAGGACATGATGGAAGTTCTTGAGCGTGACCTTAAAGCTGAAAAGAATTTAAAACTCGAAACCTTGAAAATTGAGAAAGAAAGAATCAAGGCTGAAGCTGAAGAAAAAATGAGTGGTTTTAGGGGACAGCTGGACGATCAGGCTGCAATCACGCAAAGTGAAAACGCAAAACTACGTGATGAACTTTATGAATTACAGTCATTTACATTCTTGAGTGAGGTTCATTATCGTGAGCTAAAGTCCCGCTGGGGGCAAGTGTTTAAAGCTGACATGGGCGCTGAAGCGTTTTTCGATATCCTAAAGAGAATTGATTTGGATACACTCGCGGAAGAGTTGTGGCAAGAAGCACGGACAACTCGCAGCAAGCAAAAACGCAAGAAAGCTACAAATCGACTAAAAGTTGTGGAAGCATTCAGAAGGTCAAGTAACAAACCTGAGTGGATGATACTAACAAATTTACCTGTTATTCCACCAGACTTGCGTCCAATGGTTCAATTAGACGGTGGTCGATTTGCTACATCGGATTTGAATGACCTCTATCGTCGAGTTATTAATCGTAACAATAGACTAAAGCGACTTTTAGAATTAGGTGCACCTGACGTTATTGTTCGTAATGAGAAACGTATGCTCCAAGAGGCTGTAGATTCTCTAATTGATAATTCGCAACGAGGAAAAATGCTTTCTCGCAGAGGACGCCGCGAATTAAGATCCTTGAGCGACATGCTTAAGGGAAAAAAGGGTCGCTTCCGCCGAAATTTATTAGGAAAACGCGTGGATTATTCGGGCCGCTCTGTAATTGTGGTTGGTCCTAACCTGCTTTTGCACCAATGTGGTTTACCAAAGTCCATGGCATTGGAATTATATCGTCCGTTTGTTATCTCCGCTCTTGTTAACAAGGGTTACACCTCCAATGTCAAGGGAGCAAAACGTTTTATTGAACGCAATCGCCCAGAAGTTTGGGAAGCACTTGAAGAAGTAATTAAAAAACGTCCAGTTTTGTTAAATCGTGCACCAACATTGCACCGTCTTGGTATTCAAGCATTTGAACCTGTTCTTATTGAGGGAAGTGCTATTCAATTACATCCTTTGGTTACGACCGCCTTCAATGCTGACTTTGATGGAGACCAGATGGCTGTGCATGTGCCCTTGAGCAATAAAGCGGTAACTGAAGCCAGAGAATTAATGCTCGCGAGTAAAAATCTGCTAAAACCAGCCAGCGGTGAACCAATTATCAGCCCAGGAAAGGATATGGTCCTTGGTGTCTATTATTTGACACATGATGATGGGCGACCTCACAAAGGTGAAGGCAGGACTTTTAGTAGTTACGATGAAGTAATTATGGCTTATGAGCTAGGGCAAGTGGATATTCACGCTCACATAAATTTACATGCTGAGACTTGGTATGACAAAAGCAATAATCGTCTGGCAAGCCCAGAAATTCGTTTGATTAAAACAACTGTAGGTAGAGCGATATTTAATGATGCCTTGGTTCCTTCAATGCGTTTTAGCAACATTGTTCTCGAGAAAGGTGGCGTTAGAGACCTGATCGCTGAGTTATACGAAGTAGCAGGACCTGACGAGACCACTGAGGTAGCTGACAGGATCAAAGAGATTGGTTTCACCTATGCAACTCGCTCGGGTGCAACATTAGCTGTCTCAGATATCACAGTACCCCCTGAAAAGGCAACAATTATTCAGGAAGCCCTTTTAGCTGTAGAGCAAGTTCAAAGAAACTTTCGCAGGGGTCTGTTAACTGAGCAAGAACAAAACGAGAAGATCATTGAAGTATGGCAAGATACTACTAAAAAAGTTGGGGATGCTGTGAGAGTTCATATGGATCCTAATGGCAATCTGGCAACTATGGCTAACTCTGGCGCAACCAAAGGTGGATTTAGCCCAATATCACAGCTTGCTGGTATGCGTGGTTTGATGGCTGACCCTGCCGGACGTATTATTCCAATGCCTATTCGTTCGAACTTTCGTGAAGGTTTGACTGCACTTGAATACTTCATTTCTACGCATGGTGCGAGAAAAGGTTTGGCTGATACAGCCTTACGTACTGCTGACGCTGGCTATTTGACTCGTAGGCTGGTTGATATTGCTCAAGATGTAATCATCAATAATGAGGATTGTGGTACTGAGGATGGCATTATTATCAGTAAATATGACAACATTGCTGATCAACCAATGCTAGTACGCATCTATGGTCGCCTTTTAGCTGAGCGTGTAATTCATCCTAAAACTGGGGAAGTAATCGCTGAGCGTAATGAATTGCTATCAATGGAACTTTCGCGCAAGATCATCGCGGCAGATGTCGAAGCCATTAAAGTTCGATCTCCAATGACATGTGAGCTTGTGCATGGTATTTGTGCCCGCTGCTATGGTATTGACCTTGGTCGTGGGAAAATGGTTAACCTTGGATCGGCAGTTGGAATTGTTGCTGCCCAATCTATTGGTGAGCCTGGTACTCAGTTAACATTGCGCACTTTCCATACCGGTGGTGTTGCTGCTGGTGGTGACATTACAACTGGTCTCCCACGCGTTGAAGAACTTTTTGAAGCTCGTAAAACCCCCAAAGGAGAAGCTGTTGTCAGTCGGATCAAAGGAACTGCGCATCTTCAACAGTCAGAGAAATTTGCAGATCAGCGCTCGGTTCGAGTGGATAGCAGCGAAATGGTTGCTGATGTATATGATATCCCACAAGATTGGCAAGTACTTGTCGAAGAAGAGGATGAGGTAGATAACAGCGCTGTTTTAGCGACACATGAAGAAGCGAGTATATCCGCGCAACATGCCGGCCGTGTCCGCATCGAAGAGAAAAAAGTCATCGTCTCGTATGAAATCCGTGAGACTGAGGATTATGACATTCCTCCAACAAGTCGACTGATTGTGACTGAAGGTGAACATGTCGAAGCTGGACAGCCATTAACCGAAGGTTCACTCAATCCTCATACTATTCTGAGGATTAACGGTCGAGAAGCTTGTGAACTTTATTTGCTTAATGAAATTCAACAGGTATACCGTACTCAGGGACAAAATATTAATGACAAACACTTTGAAGTCATCATCAGAAAGATGTTGAGCAAAGTTCAAATCACTCGACCAGGAGATACAGAGTTCCTACCTCAAGATATGGTTGATCGATTAGAAATCAAACGAATCAACGAGGAGTTAATAGCAAAGGGGATGCGTCCTGCGCGTTATTTGGAAATGTTATTGGGAATTACCAAGGCATCACTTAGTACAGATTCTTTCCTTTCAGCTTCATCATTCCAACATACCATTAAGGTTTTAGCTGGTGCTGCGATTGCTTCTCGTGAAGACCCTCTTTATGGTCTAAAAGAAAACGTGATCATAGGCAAGTTGATTCCCGCGGGAACAGGTTTTGAGCCTGGAAGGTTTGTGGCTGAACTAGAAGATATGCAACCTGGGAAGGCAGATATCGAAGTTGAGCAGCTCAATATTTTTGCAAAAGAAAAAACTATTGATGAAGAATATGCTTATGATGAGGAAGACGATCTTGAGGGTCTTGACGATCTTGAAGATGATTTTGATGATGATGACACAGAAATTGATGAGTAAGTAATGTAAGTAATTTAACCCCAAGGGAACTCCCTTGGGGTTATTATTTTAACCTAAGGTTACATTCATGGTGAATATAAACCAGTAGCAAAATTGATTGTAGATTTCTTGACGAAGGGACTATTAAACACTATGATTGTTTTGCAAAGGAGTTTTCTATGGATCTTGGTTCTGTAAAAAAAGTCAATATTAATGATGAAATGCAACAATCTTATCTAGATTATGCAATGAGTGTGATTGTGTCTAGGGCATTACCTGATGCCCGGGATGGTTTAAAACCTGTTCAAAGACGGATTCTTTATGCGATGTATGATATGGGTCTACGAGCTGATAATACTCACAAAAAATCTGCCCGGATTGTCGGTGAGGTTTTAGGTAAATATCATCCTCATGGTGACATGGCTGTCTATGAAGCTATGGCACGTATGGCGCAAGATTTCTCCGAACGTTACATGCTTGTGGATGGACAAGGCAACTTTGGAAGCATGGATGGCGATCCGCCAGCGGCAATGAGGTATACCGAAGCGCGCTTAACACAACCTGCAGTGGATCTTTTGCAGCAATTGGATATGGAAACTGTAAATTTTGTGGACAATTTTGATGGTACCCTCCAGGAACCTGAAGTTCTTCCTTCTGCACTTCCAAATCTACTAATGAATGGAGCATCAGGTATTGCTGTTGGAATGGCAACCAATATCCCCCCTCATAATTTGGGAGAAATCGTGGATGCTTTGACAATGATGTTGGATAATTGGGAGAAAATTGAGGATATAAGCGTCGAAGATTTGATGAAATACGTCAAAGGTCCAGATTTCCCAACAGGTGCTTTAATAATACAGGATGATGCCTCGGAATCCCTCTCACAAATCTATGGTAGTGGAAATGGAAAAGTAACTCTCCGCGCACGCGTTCGCCTTGAAGAAATGAGTCGAGGAAAAAACCGAATTATTGTTACAGAACTCCCATATATGACAAATAAATCCTCATTGATTGAGAGGATTGCAGAATTAACAAGAGATGGAAGCCTTGATGGGATTGTTGACTTGAGGGATGAGTCTGATCGACAAGGAATGCGTATAGTAATCGAGTTAGGGAAAACAGCAGACACAGATAAGATTATTAGCAACTTGTATAAAAAGACACCAATGCAGAGTACCTTTGGTGTAAATCTTTTAGCTTTAGTGGATGGAAGCCCCCACAAGCTTTCTCTCAAGCAAGCCTTGAGAGTCTATGCAGAACATAGGCTTGAAGTCATAAGAAAACGCAGTGAATTTGAACTTAAGAAAAATGAGGAGCGTTTGCATATCCTTGAAGCACTACGGATCGCACTGCAGAACCTAGACGAAGTGATTGATATTATCAGACATTCTCAAAGAGTTGAAACAGCCAGAGATAATTTAAAGAAACGCTTCAAATTAGATGATATTCAAGCAAATGCGATCCTAGATATGCCACTTCGTAGACTTGCTTCTCTGGAAAGAAAGAAAATTGAACTTGAATTTGATGAAGTTTCTGCTCGAATAAAGGAATTAAAAGCACTTCTTAAATCCCCAAAACGAATGCGTCAAGTAGCTATTGATGAATTAAAGGAAATGAAAAATAAGTATAATGATGCTCGCAGGACCCAAATCATTAAACTTGAGGAAGGATCAAAGGCGAGTGAACTTCTTACCCAGACAGATGTGATGCCTCAAGTAGATTTTTGGGTAGCATTAACCGAAGATAACAGGCTTTCTCGTACAAATGATGATAAGCCCTACCGAATGGGGGGCAGTAAAGCACCATGGAATTTGATCCGGACGAATTCGCATCAAACCATATTTTTAGTGACAAATGAAGGTAAGGCAGCAGCAATTCATTCCCTCTCAATTCCTATTCAAGACTCTCCAGAAGCAGGAGTCCTTCTTCATACCCTGTCTCCATTAAATGAATCTGAAGTCATTGTTAACATGTTTTCTATACCGATTGATCGTGGGGATCTACCCGAAAGATTTGTGACTACGGTTTCACGCTTAGGAATGATAAAGCGTTCGTCCGTATCTGATCTTCCAGGTCCATCAGCAGCACCATTGACTCTTGTTAAGGTCAATGATGGTGATGAATTATTTGAGGTGCTCTTAACGAAAGGTGATGAAGACCTTCTTTTAAGCACTTCTCAGGGAATGTCGATCCGTTTCTCGGAGAATGAAGTACGGGCAATGGGATTGGTAGCCGCTGGTGTAAATGGTATCAAATTAAAAGAAAATGATTTTGTTATTGGTGCAGGTATCTTAACCGATAAAGATAATGTGATGATAATTACAACAAATGGTCTAGCAAAAAGGATACTAGGATCAGATTACCCCCAACAAGGTCGTTATGGACAGGGTGTGATTACTTGGAAATTATCTGGAGATGACCAATTGGTTGTACAATTCATTGGAAAATTAACCGATAAAGGTATTTGCCATTTTCGGAAAGCAGCAAGTAAATTGGTTAAAGTTGGAGATGCTCCTAAGAAAAGTCGTGCTGCGAATGGACATAAGGTCATTGAGATTAGACCGAAAGATGAGATTATCGGATTTACAGCTATCGAAGATATGACCGAATATTGGGCTTTTGATTAACGCATTCCGGGAAAAGTGGCAGTAATTTACTTCATTGGATCAGGATTGGTGATGCTGTAGTGGGTGATTATCTTGTCAGAATCGAGTTTAATGACATCATTTGAAAACATTGAATTCTCAGGATTTTCAGAAACTAACTGCCATTGAATATTCAGTGTACAATCTTCTATCTCTATGGAATTAACGAGAACAAATTTATCGCTGAGGTTTACTCTCTCAAATAATTTCTCAAAAAACTTCTTAAATCTTCTTTTACCTCGAGAAGTGTTGCTTCCATGCATGAGAGATGCATCTTCATGGTAAAGAGAAAGAACGAGGTTCATATCTCGGCTGTTCAATGCTTGAATGAAACGATCAGCTAAACTCAATGACTTTTTTTGTCCCTGCCACGAAAAATCTTTAAAGATCTTCCAAAGAGGTTCCATTAAGGGAGAGCATGCATTATCGAGGTTATAAAAACAAAATCCAGGAAGCCCTAGGGATTGGGATGTAGTCATGAATTCCTCAATTTCATCCGGATAAGGGACCCAGCCCCACTTTTTTATCAAGGGACCACATGGGAAAACCGGGAGAAAGGGGGCAAGAGACTTGTATTCCTTGATGGATCGTTGAAGTTGAGTTGAGGCGATGTGATGGGCATTGAACCAAAAGATTTGTGGAATAATGTAATCGCATCTTTCTAAAAATACATTCCAAGGAAATCTTGGATGGATAGACGGAAATTTGTAAGAATTCAATGCCACAGGAACATTTGGAATCCCTTGTCTTAGCAAATTCAGAAAGATACTGGCACTGGTTTTACTTTGTGGTAGTTGAAATTCGTTATCTGCGTTGACCGCATATCCGTCCAAGGAAAGATGAGAAATTCTATCTGCAGCTAACGATGCTTCCTTTTCAGGTTCTTGACCATAAATATGATGCCATCCCCAAATTGAAATGTCCTGCGCCCGTAATGAAGCAACAAGCTCTCCTAAAGTATATTGATCTTTACTGCCGTCCGTATTTGATATCTCAATACCATCAGCTATTTTGATGATAATAAAGGACAAGTTCGCTTCTCGGACAAGGTCAGTGATTTGATTGACATGACCTGCCCTACAGTCCGAAATATTTTTTAGAAAAATGCCTTTTCCTTTAAGATTCATTTTTAGTATTATTAATTAAATTGCCAACAAGATCTAATTCTGAAGCAATTGATCGCATTGCAAGAATCACGTTATCAACATGTTCCCAGAGCTCGACACCAAATTCTTCTGCCGCTTTGGCGATTTCTTCTCGGCTTGCACCAGCTGCAAAAGCTTTATCTTTCCATTTCTTCTTAACAGATTTGCTTTCAAGATCGAATAAAGAATGTGAGGGTCTGACCAATGCTACAGCGGTTATTAATCCGGTTACCTCATCACAAGCATATAATGCCTTATCCAGTAAATTGATTCGCTCAATCCCAGTATGGTCTGCATGACTTAATATCGCATGAATAACATCATCTGGAACACCTTCATCACGCATTATTGATTCTCCTGCAATTGGATGTTCTTGATAAGTTGGATGAATTTCCCAGTCAAAATCATGCAGCAACCCTGTGATACCCCATTTCTCTTCATCTTGCTGAAAATATCTGGCATAAAAGCGCATCGCTGCTTCGACTGCTAGCATATGCCGAAATAGGGATTCACTATTGATGTATTTACGAACAATAGCCAGGGCGTTAGATCGATTCATGTATGTCCTCATATAGTTCAAATGCAAGGTTTATACCACCTAGATGCCACGTTGAAGTATCAGGAAAAATTGGTTCAAATTCACCTAAAACTGGCAGTGGCTTAATAATGTAAACATCCCAGAAAGCTGCTAGAGTGGCTAAAACTTCTCTAAAGCGCCAGAATAAATAGCGGTTCCTAAGGTATGGAGTATGATCTGAAGGAATACCTGTTGCCTTAACATCCAAATGGTTGCATATGAAAAGCGCTCTTGGAAGATGATAGTTTTGTGTGACAACAATAATCTCCTGAAGTCCGAATATCTCACTAGCACGATAACAGCTATCGTAAGTACGCCTACCAGCATAATCCATGACGATATCCTCATCGGGTACTCCTTGTGAGAGAGCATATTGACGCATTGCTTCTGGTTCATTATAGTAAATAAAGCGGTTGTCCCCGCTCATTAACAATTTTTGAACCTTTCCTGATCGATAAAGCGTGATAGCAGTATCAATCCTATCGCGCAGTGGGTCACTGGGAGTTTTATCCGGTAAAAGACCTGCTCCTAAAACTAAAGCTGCCTGTGCAGGGGGGGTGTTCTCCAAACTTACTACAAATTGACGGGTACCCAAGATCATAAAAATTCGGAGAATTCCAATAATCAAGAAGATTCCGAGATTAATGAAAAGAAAGAATCTAAGAAGAATTTTTATATAAATCTTGCCTCTGTGTTTTTGATTTTTCATTACTTGATCAATCTTCGAATATTGATGTTTTGTACTTCAAGGATTTCCCTCAGTGAGTCATAAGTCGTATCATCAACTATTTCTAGTGCAGATATCTCATAATTATTTGCGTCAGTCAGAAGTTGTAGCCCTTCAGGTGTTTTTGACAATCCAATCAATGCCTGTTGGATTTGTTTTTGGAGTGGTAATTCCAAAGCAGTGTTGATTGAAACTCCTAGATTGGGGATAACTCCTTCTGAACGCCAAATAATGATTATCTTTTGCATGATATCTGGCAGGTCTGTTGTTAAGGATGTAGCTGTACGAGGATCTCCGGTAAGCGCATAACTTACTGCAAAGTCACAGACTCCTTGGATGTAAAGTGATCGTAAACTTGCGCTCGTCGAATTTGTGAAGGAAGGCTCTAAAGTTGGGATATTAGCCTGTTTTAAAATTCCCAAGGGCACCCAATAGGATGTTAAGGAGTTATCCTGTACTAAGCATGGGCGCATGCCTGAAAATTGAGATAAAGCTATCCCTGATGATGCGGTGGATTTGTCTTTAGTTATATCAAAGTATGATTTGAAATTGGTATCCATGTGCGCAAAGTATTGGATTCCATAAGCTGTCACTCCTAAATGGTTAGTAATGAGAGATGCAGTTAATGCATCTGTCCGAGATGCGATGATATATTCAACTGGACCAAGCCAGGCAATATGTACTTGGTTTTGCCGCAAACTCTCCTCCAACTCAACAAAACTTTGGAAAATGACTGAATTGACTTGGAGCTCAAGAGTGCTAGTCAATTTATTAGCGAGGTCGTTAGTGGCCAGAATCTGTTGCTCAGAAGGATCAGCTTTAATGAATCCAATGATAAGAGGATTGCTAGGATCACCTATTGGAAGCGGGGTTGGTGTGTAAGTTGGGCGAAAAGTAGCAGTTGGAGTAATCGCTTCAAGTGGAATTAATGGTGTAGGCGTAGAAGGTCTGGGGCCGGTTTTAGGTTGGCAGCTTGTAATTAAGATAGCCAGTGAACAAGTAAATAATAAATTGGCCATGCTTTTTCTTTTAGTAAACATGTGTAAATTTTACCTTACTCCAAGTAATATTTCCTGCGCAAGTCAAATCTCAGAGTCAGGATCAAGCATCATTGGTAAATTCATTATTGGGTCAAATATGCTAAAATGATGAAAAATTCAGTGGAGAATAAAAATGGAAATGAAAATCGTCGATATTTCAAAACCTGAAACAATAAATTTTGTCTTAGGACAATCTCATTTTATTAAAACTGTGGAAGATATTCATGAGGCGTTGATTTGTTCGGTTCCTGGTATCAAGTTCGGGCTCGCATTTTGTGAAGCTTCTGGCAAATGCTTGGTGAGATGGTCGGGAACCGATGAGAGAATGATCCAGCTTGCAAAGGAAAATGCTTTGTCAATAAGTGCAGGTCATAGCTTTATCATTTTTCTTGGCGAAGGATATTATCCTATCAATATCCTAAACACTGTCAAACAAATCCCAGAAGTTTGCCATATTTATTGTGCAACAGCTAATGCTACACAAGTTATCCTTGCAGAGAGTGAACAGGGCAGGGGAATCCTTGGTGTGATTGATGGTAATTTACCACAAGGAATTGAGCAGGATGAAGACATACTTTGGCGAAAAGATTTCCTCCGAATGATTGGATATAAAAGCTAGTTTAATTAAACATAAGAGATGAAGGTTAGCTATGGATGCATTGGAAGCACTAAATACACGCCGAAGTGTAAGAAATTTTTCTGATAAAGTAGTCTCATATGAGGAGATAAAAATTCTATTAAGCGCAGGAATGCAAGCACCCAGCGCAAACAATGAACAACCTTGGCGTTTCATAGTAGTTGACAAACGTGAACTACTTAATAGAATTCCTGATTTTCACCCCTGGTCAAGAATGATGACAGTAGCTATGCTTGCCATCATTGTATGCGCGTTTGTCCCTGAAGGTAAAAAATTTGATATGTGGGTTCAGGATTGTGCCGCGGCTTCTGAGAATATTTTACTGGCTGCCCATGCCATCGGAATGGGTGGAGTCTGGCTTGGCGTTCATCCACGAGAGGAAAGGATTAGTGGCACCAGACGTCTTTTTGGATTGCCGAATGAGATTCATCCTTTTTCAATTTTAGCTTTAGGCTACCCAGCGGAATTACCATCACAGGTAGACCGCTTTGATCCTCGGAAAATTCATTACAACTCTTGGGAAGTCAATTATTTCACTTGTGATTGAAGGTAATGCAAGGCTGATTTTATGGCATTAGCTCGATGACTTATGGAATTTTTTTGGTAATCAGGCAACTCTGCCATAGTTGAATTGAGCTCAGGAATAAAAAATATTGGATCGTAACCAAATCCATTATTTCCCCGTTCCTCTGGGATAATTTCTCCGTGACAAAAACCTCCAAATTGATGCGGGATTCCCTCTTCATCGATGATCACAATCACACAGCAAAACTTTGCGCGCCAGGGTCTGGGACAGAAAGCCAATTGTTCGAGTAAGAAATGTCGCCTATCTCTATCACTTGCGTTAGGTTTACTAGAAAAACGGTGAGAATTGATTCCTGGTTTACCATTTAATGGATCAACCTCCAATCCGGAATCATCTGCAAGTGTAGGAATCCTGTATGAGAGGAAGAAGGAGCGCGCTTTTAGCAAAGCATTCTCATAGTACGTTTCTCCTGTTTCTTCTACATCAATATTTATACCAAAATCAGAAGGGTAAAGCAATCGCACTGAAAGATTTTTTAGCAAATATTCAAGTTCAACTTGTTTTCCAGGATTGTTTGTTGCTATCAA
This sequence comes from uncultured Anaerolineaceae bacterium, assembly GCA_964546745.1. Classification (GTDB taxonomy): domain Bacteria; phylum Chloroflexota; class Anaerolineae; order Anaerolineales; family Anaerolineaceae; genus CAZJLN01. Next base: position 107 of record CAZJLN010000025.1, on the reverse strand, counting down.
TAATTCTTTAAGCATTATAACCTTTATTGTTAATAATTATAATAGTTATTATAAGGTTCTGAGCCAGGACATTGTATCCACTCCAGGGGCCGATTTGAACAGCAGCT
>CAZJLN010000024.1:0-18337 GCA_964546745.1 uncultured Anaerolineaceae bacterium | reverse complement strand
GGCTGCGCGGGATAAGCGGCGGGTGAATGATTTGAAGGCGTTGGGGAACACGGCTTCTTCTTCGCTTAACTCACCGTTGCCATCATTATCAACGAAGGTATAGGGGTAGTTATCACCAAAGCCGATGGTGATGCCGATAGTCTGGGTGGAGTAATCGGACATGGCTTTTAAGAGCAGTGCTTTGACGCCCTGGATCTCATGGTATACGCCTTCCACCGTTTCGTCGCCGTCATAATCGGTACCATCTTCGATGTAAATATTCTTGTAATCCTGATAACCGGTCACTTCAGAGTGACAGGTACTGCACAGGTTGGCATTAGGGTTCTCGTAGTCCTTCCGAGTGCGCAGTGAGTGCGGGTCATGACATTCAGTACAGGTCTGGACGCCTTCAGCGTGTTCGAAGGTGCCCACATAGGTCTTGCCTTCGTACTCATAGCCGCCATGTGCATCGGAACCGCTCAGGGTTGCAGCTGCGATGAAGTAATGTGGTCCGATCAGGCTGGACCCTTCCATCACGGTGTCCGATTCGACATCCGCTGCCACCTGGTCCACACGACCTCCAGCAGCCATGCCGCTGTGGCAGGTCATACAAACTGAATTAGTGCCTGTACCGGTCAGTTCAGTCCCAGACGGGAACATGACCTGGTCGAGCGCGTGGGCGGCATCGCTGTGACATACCGCACAGTTGACCACGGACTCTATTTTGCCGGGTTTATCCACTACGAAAGCTTCAGACCCATCCTGCCCGATGTAGTCGATGAAGCCATGTCCGCTGTGGCACTTGGCACAGGTAGGGGGAACCTCAGCAGGATCGTCCTCATTCCAATGGACGAATGCCTCTGAGGTGACATCGGCATGAGCTGAGCCCCACCATTTGGTACTGATTTCTTCAATGGGTTCTGCCTGGGCAGACTGTGTGGTTGTGTAGACGATCCACCCAACCAAGAGCACAGCCAGGGCTGCCAGGATCACTATGAAAACACGTTTGTTCATTATCTTTCTCCTCGGTTTTGGATAATTGGTCCTGCTGCAATTGCTGCAAGTATTAAACTGAGTAATTTTACCAAAATAATTGATAAACTAGGGGGGCAGTTTGCAAAAATTGGTAAAATAAAGGCCAGTTTTGGCAAGTAAATTTAATAATTTCAGGGTATTATTGTCAAAATTTTGTGTGAGGACGTATTGAAGAAGAGTAACAAAAAACTTATCATTGGCATTGCAATCATCCTGGCAGCCCTGATTTACCTGGTGGTATCAACCACCATTTCACAATCGCGCTATTTTTTAACCGTGGAAGAGATGAAATCGCGCCAGTCTGAGTTGGTAGGTAAGAGCGTACGCATCTCTGGCGTTGTACTAGGCGAGACCATTGCCTATGACCCACTGACCCTACAACTCAACTTTGAAGTGGCACAGATCCCGGGTGATCACAAGCTGATTAAAGAGATGGGCGGCATGTCATTGGTGTTGCAGCAAGCTGCCAATAATCCGTCGCTGCCGCGCCTTGCTGTGCAATACAAAGGCGCTCGCCCTGACCTGCTGCAGCACGAAGCCCAGGCGATCATGACTGGCGCATTGGGTGAAGATGGCGCATTCCACGCCACTGAGCTGCTGCTCAAGTGTCCTTCAAAATACGAAGCGCAACTTCCTGAGCAAAGCGAGTAAGATACTCTTATGTTCACTCTCGGAATATCCACTCTTTCATTCGCCGTTGCAGCGCTCTTGGCTGCGATCGTCCTTGCAATCCTTGGCGCAGCAAAGCACCAACCGGAGCACATTGCATTCAGCCGCCGTTTGGCTTGGCTTGCCTTTGCTCTGCACACCCTATCCATCCTTGTCCTACTAATTGCCCAACTGACCGAGGATTACAGCCTCTCTTACGTTGGTGGTGTGATCAGCCCCGCCATGCCGATCGTGCTCAAACTTACGGCACTGTGGGGCGGTCAGGCAGGCTCGCTCTTCTTTTGGGGTTGGGTGTTGCATCTATGCCTGATCCTTTCCCTGCGAAAGTCAGAGGAGGAGGGGCAAGCCTGGGTGTTCCCGCTGGTTGCTTCCAATGTGATCTTCTTTATGGTATTGTCACTGTTTGCTGAGAACCCCTTCAACCGCATCTGGCTGTTAGCGGATGGCAAACTGACCGAAGCACTCTTTTCACCGGGAGCCGGCGCCAGTGTCTACACACTCGCCAGTGGGCAGGGGTTGAACCCCCTCCTGCGTCACCCCGGCATGATCATTCATCCGCCGGTGCTCTACTTCGGCTATGCAGCCTTTCTTATCCCCTTTGCAAAGATGCTCTCTTCGTTATTAACACGACAGTCTAAGAACGATATGACTGACCAGTCACAGGGATGGCTGTTGTGGGGTTGGGCACTGCTCAGTGCAGGCATTGCCCTTGGCAGCTGGTGGTCGTACGACGTGTTGGGCTGGGGAGGTTATTGGGGCTGGGACCCGGTGGAGGTGGCATCGCTTTTACCCTGGCTGACCGCTACCGCGTTGCTCCACACTCGGCTAGTCTTACAACGTAGGCGCATTTTCCAGCGTTTCAATATCATACTTATTCTACTTACCTACTTCCTGATCATATTCAGCATTTACATCACCCGCTCTGGCGTGCTCAACTCGGTGCATGCCTTTGGCGAAAGCCGGGTGCAACTACCCATCTTGATCTTCTTTGCCCTCTTCTTCTTGGGCGTCCTGATCGTCTTGGTCAAGCGTTGGAAGAGCCTTTCCAGCGGCTGGCAGATCAACAGCTATTTCAACCGCGAGGCTTTGGTGCTTTATTTGAATGTGGTCTTTATTGCATTAGCGCTCATCTGCCTGTGGGGGCTGGTCTACCCGCTCATCACGCAAGGGCTGGGTGGAGCACAGGTCTCGCTCGATGCCGGCTATTATGAGCGCACCACCGCCCCCTTCTTCGTGCTGCTGGTACTGCTGATGGGCGTATGCCCACTGGTGGGTTGGGCGGCATCTGCTAGCAAAAAATTGGGCAGGGCAATCCTACTGCCGTTGGGGATCACGCTCGCGCTGACCTTGGGGATCTACCTGTTGGGCGTGCGTAAGCTCAGCGCATTGCTTACCCTCTGGCTGGTGTTATTTGGCGCAGCTGCCCTGGTCGGCTTGACCGTGCGCGATCTGGCTGCCATCAAGCTCAAGCATGCTGGTGCTTTCCTGTGGAAGCAGCGCCGGCGCTATGGCGCTTACCTGGTGCATGCTGGTATCTTACTGATTGCGCTTGGCATCACCGGCATCGAGAGCCTTTCCACCAGCATCCAGGGAACCCTTCTACTAGGAGAGCGCATGCCGTTGGGGCGCTATGCAGTGGAATTCAATGCCATTCGCGAGGAGCAGGCTAACGAGGACTATAACGGCGTGTATGCTGAAATCAAGCTTTACAAAGATGACAAGTTGCTCAAGGCACTGGAGCCGGGGCAGCATATCTACCCTGCCCGTAACCAGTATGTCAGCATCCCTGGCGTTCGCACCAACCTTGGCGGAGACTTGTATGTGCTGCTGTTGGGCTACGACAGTGTCATTCCCTATGCTACTTTGCGCCTGACCCACAACCCACTGGTGATTTACATGTGGATTGGCGCAGCGGCGATGATCTTTGGTGCAATCCTGGCAGCCAGTGTTAGGCGCTCCCGCACTCAGGAGCCAACAGATGCTTGAGGTTAGCCGCCTCTCCAAGCGCTTCGGCAGCAACCGTGTGCTGACCAACATAAACCTGACTTTACAGCCGGGCGAAGTGGTTGCCCTATTTGGACCCAACGGCGCAGGCAAGACCACGCTCATCCGCCTGATCTGTGGGCTGGAACGCCCTGACAGTGGGCAGGTTCTGCTGCACCAGGATGGGCAGGTGCTTCCTGTGACGGACCAAAAGCACACCCTGGGCGTTATCCTGCACCAGCCGTTGCTCTACGAAGCCCTCACCCCGCACGAAAACCTGCGCTTCTATGCCAAACTGTATGGATTGCCAGACCCGGAGCAGCGTATTACCGAATTGCTAGAACGCGTTGGACTCAAAAAGCGTGCCCAAGATTCGGTGCGCATCTTCTCACGCGGCATGAAGCAGCGCCTGGGATTGGCACGTGCCTTACTGCACCAGCCGCGCATCCTCATGCTGGATGAGCCCTATACCGGTCTGGACCGCGAGGGCTGTGCACTGGTCAATACACTATTAAAGGAAGAAGCTGCTAAAGGCTGCCTGATTCTGCTCACCTCGCATGACTTTGATAATATCAGCCTCACCGCCACACGTTTTGACGTGCTGACTGGGGGTAGGATTTCGCTATCACAGCCTGCCGGTGATCTCACTGGCGCGCAGTTGGCAGCCGCCTACACCTCCGCCCTGCAAACCTCTCAAGCCAGAGCAGAGGTGCGCGCATGAAAACCTCGTTGCGTACTTTGCGTGCGCTCATTTGGAAAGACCTGGTGCAGGAATGGCGCAGTCGCGACATGCTGACTGCCATGCTGGCGTTCACCGTGTTGGTGCTGTTCATTTTTAATTACGCTCTGGAGCTAGACCCCAAGGTCCGTGCGACAGTCGCATCCGGCGTGTTATGGGTAGTACTGATCTTTGCCGGAACACTTGGCATCAATCGCTCTTTCACTGCCGAGCAGGACCAGGGATGCTTTGATGGGCTGCTGTTGGCAGTGCCGGATGTTAGCTTGGTCTACCTGGCGAAGATGATCACCAACCTGCTGATCATGCTGCTGCTGGCGCTATTTACCATCCCCCTTTACACCTTCCTTTACAACCAATCCCTCTTTGTACCAGCCTTGTTTGGCATTGTGCTGCTGGGCATCTGGGGCTATGCTGCGGCAGGTACGCTGATCGCCTCGCTGGCAGTGCAGACGCGCATGCGTGACCTGCTGCTCCCAATCTTGCTCTTTCCCCTGCTGCTGCCGCTCATCATGGCACTCATCAAGAGCACATCCGCCATCCTGAATGGCTTCCCCTTCGCCGATTACCGCACCTGGTTCAACCTGATCCTGGTGTATGATATCCTTTTTACAACAATCTCGTTTTTGGTGTTTGAATATGTCGTCAAAGAATAATCGTCTCCTTTTTAATAGCCTGATTTTCCTCACAGTACTCTCACTGTTTGGTGCTGTCCTGATGGTGTTCCTCTATGCCCCAATCGAACGTACCATGGGCATGGTGCAGAAGGTGTTCTACTTTCATGTCAGCGCTGCCTGGGTGGGTATGCTGGCATTTCTGCTGACCGCCGTGTTTGGTATTCTGTACCTACGGAGCAAAGCGCTCAAGTGGGACCGGATGGCAGCTTCAAGCGTCGAGATCGGGCTGCTCTTCACCATTATTGCCGTGCTGACCGGCTCCATCTGGGCGCGTCCGGTTTGGAACACCTGGTGGACCTGGGACCCACGCCTGACAACCGTTACGTTGATGGGCTTCACCTACCTGGCTTACTTGCTACTGCGCCGTGGAGTGGACAACCGTGAACGACGTGCACGCTTCAGTGCCATCTATAGCATTGTTGGCTTCCTCAGCGTACCGCTAACCTTCTTTTCCGCGCGTCTGATGCGTACTATCCACCCGGTCGTCTTCACCACTGCCGGCACGGATGAGGGCTTGACCCCTGCAATGGTGCAGACGCTCATGGTCAGCCTGCTGGCATTTACCCTGCTGTTTGCGCTTCTGTTGTGGCAGCGCAGTCGGCTCGCCTTCCTCCAGGCGGAAGTAGATGAGCTTCTATTGGCAGATCAAGATCACACGGATAAGGAATGGTAAGCGCATGAACACACTAAACTACATGATTGCCGGCTTTGGGGTGATTCTGGTTCTGCTGACTGCCTATGTTGTGTCCCTTGTACGCTTGCGTAAAAAGCTCAAAAGGCAAAAAGAAGCCCTGACCCATAAAGAACAACATCCCTCCTGACATTCTGGCACTAATATTGCAACCTATCTCTTCAGGTTCTCCATGATTTAAGAACCTGCAGTAGTTATTTTCGGAGGTGTGCATGGCGAAAGCATTTGGGATCGACATCAGCAAATACAATAGCAGCAGCGACGGCAAAAAGAAAGTTGACTTTAACAAGGTCAAAGCCAACAAAGAAGAAGTCGTCTTCGTCGTGGCGCGGGCAGGGGCATCCTGGGGATATAAAGACCCCATATTTGACTACTACTGGGCAGAGATGCAACGCATCCAGGTTTGTCGTGTGGCATACCACGTGCTCTATTTTGGCGAAAGCGCCCTGGCACAGATGGACAACCTCTTTAAGATCCTCAAAGACAAGGTCGATTGGAAGCACGATAAGATTGCGCTGGACCTAGAAGTGGCAGGGATCAACACCAAAGAGCGCATCACTGCTACCACCAAAAAGTGTATGCAGATCTGTAAATCACGCACAGGCCACGATCCCATCTTGTATTCACGCGCCAACTGGGCAAACCAGTATCTGGATGTCAATGCCCTCCCCAAAGCTGACTGGTGGTTGGCACAGTATCGCAAACCCCTCCCATATCCCCTATACACCTCTGAACACCCTGGTCCCCCCGACCTACCCAAAAATGTTTCCACCCACCTAATCCAGCAAACCGGAGAGAAGGGCAAATCAGTTGGCGGCGTCAGCTACTACATGGATTACAACCGTTGGAATGGCACCAAAGAGGATGTCTATGACTATTTTGGTTTTGAATACGAACCTCCCGCGCCGCCAAAGCCTGAACCGGTGCTCTTTCAGGCAAAGTGCGTGACCACCTCAATCTACACACGCGGCGGTCCCAGCTCGGGCTATCCCATTGTGGGCGCACTGATGCTGGGCGATATTGTGGACGTCTATGAAGAAAAGGAAGGTTGGTACCGTATTGAAGACGGTGCAGAGGTATGGTGCTCTGCTAATGAACGCTATATGCAAAGGATCAAAGACCAGCCCAACCCAGAACCTGTTAAATTCCAGGCAAAATGCATTGTCAATGCCCTCTACAAGCGCTCTGGACCCGGCACCACTTTTTCCATTATTGGCTACATCACCAAGAACACCGTGGTGAAGGTCTATGAAGAGAAAAATGACTGGTATCGCATTGGTGAGAATGCCCAAGTTTGGGTTTCAGCCGGTTCTCAATATATGCAGAAAATTTAGAATCAGAAAAGCTTGATCAACACAGATCCACTGTATTGTTACAGGGGATCTTTTTTTAAGGTGGTCTTAAAACAAAAACTGCGCGACCGGTTCGCGCAGTTTTCTCAAAAACAAATTTATAGACCCTTGAAGAGGGTAGCAAGGAGCAGGAGCGCAAATCCAGCAGCGAAGAGGATTAAACCCCAGGGTTCCTTGAGGAAGGATAGGATATCTAACTGCAGAAGAAGTCCTACCACTCCGAGTACTAAGGCGATTAGCCAGGTTACAAACTTTGGTGGATTTAATTTCATAATTTTATCTCCTTTCACAAAAATGACATTTTAACTCAATTGAGCATCTATAATAAAGCACTTTGTGCTAATTAATACAACACCCTGGATTGTTTTAGGGTACGGGATCGAACCTTTGTAAAATGTTTGGGGCTTAAATTGGCTTCTCAGTCATAATGAAATACGATAAAATCGAGAGATATATTGCGTTAACACCTTATTAAAAACTTGACAAAATTGGGTTAAGATATTAATATTAGTTGATGTGTGAACTATATTTATTATAGTATTAGGAAGTGTCGGTATTTTTGTGGTAACAGGGCAATTTACGTTGTATCAAACACTTAAATCAATATTTTTACATATCGACAACCATGAGAAAGCACTCTTGGGGAAGTTTAACCTGACGGTTGCTAGGTTCTACAACCTCATGCACATCCATAATCATCCAGGCATCAATTATATCGAGCTGACTGAACTCAACCTCTGTACCAAGAGCAACACCACCCGTGTGGTGCGCCTGCTGCAGGAGGACGACTTTGTGGTGCGCCATGATCATCCCGATGATGGGCGCAGCTTCCAGCTCTATCTCACCGAGGAAGGTGAACAAATCTTCCAAGCGGTTTACCCCGAATATGAGAAACAAATTGATCAACTGATGTCATCCCTGGATGATGACCAAATTAGAGATTACACAGCTGCCAGCAAGCACATTGAAAGTGTTTTGGCTCCGGCTTCACTGAGTGTTGGAGGCAGTAGGTAATATGTTCGTATCCAAAAAACGGCTGATGACAGCCAAATTGTTCAATCTTATTCGAAGGAGAATAAAATGAAGAAAAGTTATATCGTCCTTGCAATCTTTTTGGTTGCAACCATGCTTTTAGGTGCTTGTGCACCCAAAGCTACTGAAGCCCCTGTCGTAACTGAGGAACCCGCGAAAACCGAGGAACCTGTAAAGACAGAGGAACCCGTCAAAACCGAGGAACCCACTGAAGAACCCACCGAGGAACCTGTTGCTGAACCCACTGACACACTCGTTGTTTGGGCAGATGATACCCGCGCGCCAATTCTTGAAGCATTGGCTCCAGCCTTCCTTGAAGACACGGGTGTTGGCTTGGAAGTTGTTCTAAAGTCCGCCCTGCGCGATGACTTCCAGCTCTATGCCCCCGTTGGCGAAGGTCCAGACATTCTCTTCGGTGTTCCCCACGACCAAGTTGCTACCATGGTTGCCAATGGCCTAGTTGCCACAGTTGACCTGGGCGACGTAGCCGCTGATTTTGTGCCTTCTACCCTGGATGCCTGCACTTATGATGGGCAGCTTTACTGCATGCCCTACGCCACTGAGAACCTGGCATTCTTCTACAACAAAGACCTTGTAGAAACCCCTCCCACCACCTGGGATGAGGTTGTCACCATGGGTGAAGCCCTCAAGGCTGATGGCAAAGTCACCTACATTATGGCAGTGACCGGAACCACCTACGACATTTATCCCCTCGATACCGCTTTTGGCGGCTATATCTTTGGGCGTGATGATGCAGGCAACTGGAACGATCAGGACCTGGGTGTGGACAGCGAAGGTATGATTGCTGCAGCCACCTGGCTGTCTGAACAAGTAACCAAGGGCAACCTGCCCACCGATTGGGACTGGGCGAACAACCATGCCCTCTTCGAGACCGGTGAAGCCCCCTTCATTATGGCTGGACCTTGGGCGTTGGATCGTATCCGCCAATCTGGTGTGAACTACGGCATTACCAACTTCCCCTCTGGACCTGCAGGCGAAGGTTATCCTTTCTCTGGTGTACAGACCATGTTGATCAATGCCCAAAGCGAGAAGAAACTCTTGGCTGAAGCATTCCTCACCGAATATGTTGCCACCGATGAAACCATGACCGCCCTCTACGAAAAGGGACAGCGCCCAAGCGCCTACATGCCCACCCTCGAGAAACTGTCCGATGCTGATCTGATCGCTTTTGGACAAGCTGGCCTCAAAGCCACCGCTATGCCCGCCATTCCCGCCATGGGCTCCGTTTGGGGCAACTGGGATGCTGGTGTGGTCTTAGTCCGTGACGGCAAGATGACCGCTGAAGAAGCCCTCAAAGACGCTGGCACCAAGATCCGCGCTCTGATCGCAAACCCAATGTACGGCATGGTCAATGTTCCTGGTTCCTATCAGGACAAAGCCGGTTGTGCAGCTGCCTGGGCTCCTGAGTGCACTGCTACCCAGATGGCCAAAGACGCAGCTGATGGTTTATGGAAATCTGGTCCATTTGCCCTGCCCGCTGGTGATTACGAAGCCAAAATTGCCCTCGACGGCTCATGGACTTTGAACTATGGCATGGAAGGTAAAGAAGGCGGCGATAACTACAAGTTCACCCTCCCCGCTGACGGCACTGTGGAATTTGTCTACGACGAAGCCACCCACTTGCTTGAGATCATCGTCAAATAACTAGTATCTGTTTGTGAAGGTCGAGGTTCTAAAACCTCGACCTTCTTATAATTTTTCCCAACGGGTGCATCACCCGCACAACGAAGGAGGCTTTTATGGCGGTTTTAGAATCAAACGCGGGAACTCCGCAGCCCCAGAAGTTTTCAATCTCCAGGCTTTTGTGGATCATTCTGGTAGGACTATTTGATGCTGTTGCCATCTGGTTTGTGATCCAGGCTTTTTCCAAGGGCTTTTACCAGATCGCAATTATTGTAATTATCATCACCATTGCTTTCAATATCATATTTTTATTCAAAAAGGGGTATCCATTTCGCTGGATGGCACTGGGACTGGCTTTCCTACTGATGTTCAACATCTACCCAATGCTCTTCACCGTCTTTATTGGCTTTACCAACTATGGTGATGGACACCTGCTCACCAAGCAGCAGGCACTTCAACAAATTGAGCAAGCATTATACCTGCCAGAAACCGGCAAATCCTATGCGTGGACAGCCTATAAATCGGATGCCGGTACTTATGCCTTGTGGTTGGTTGATAACAGTGACGGACAGACCTACCTGGCAAAGGTAGGCGAGGCAATTGTTCCAGCCAAACCCGGTGATCCAGGCATTGGCGCAGCCGATAGCAAGGGCATCCCTGAGACGCTTGAAGGATATACCCGTCTCAAAACCCTTCAGGCTGCCGGTGACAAGGAATTGCCTAACATCAAATTTGGTCTCGAAGAAGAAAAGACGGTTCAGGTGCGTACCACCAAGGAGGCAGCTGAGCTTGAACATCGCTATATCTTTGACGAAGTAGCGGATACAATAACGGATCGCGAAACAGGTGCTTTATATGAAAACATCGAAGGCACCTACACCACATACGACGGAAAGACCATTAATCCTGGCTTTCGGGCTGGCGTGGGATGGAAAAACTTCATCAACTTCTTCACCAGCCCTGCCCTGCGCGGTCCCATCGTGACCATCCTGATCTGGAACTTTATCTTCCCCACCATCAGCGTGCTCTCCACCTTCTCAATGGGTTTGGCAATCTCCATTCTTTACAATGAGAAAAACTTCCCACTCAAGAAGCTGATCCGCACCCTGCTATTGGTGCCCTACACCATTCCCTCGGTCATCACCATCTTGATCTGGCGCGGTATGCTCAACTCTGAGTTTGGGATTGTCAACCGCATCCTGCTGGATCTGATTGGGGTGGCTCCGCGCTGGACTACCGAGCCTTTCTGGGCGCGCTTTGCCGTGCTGCTGGTCAACCTCTGGCTGGGCTTCCCCTACATGATGCTTATCACCAGCGGTGCCTTGCAGTCCATCAGTGCGGATATGTACGAAGCCGCTATCGTGGACGGCGCCAGCCCCTGGCAGCGCTTCTGGAAGATCACCCTGCCACTACTGCTGGTTTCCGTGGGTCCGCTGCTGATATCTTCATATGTGTTCAACTTTAACAACTTTAACTTGATCTACCTGTTCATAGGCGGTGGACCAACCATTCCAGGAGCGTCCACACAGGCGGGTTATACCGACATTTTGATCAGCTACATTTACAACCTGGCATTTGCCAGCGGTGGACGCGGCGTGCAGTATGGTCTGGCTTCCGCCATGTCGATGGTGCTATTCATTATCGTTGGCGCCCTGACTCTGTTCCAGTACCGCTTTACCAACATGTGGGAGGAGGTTAGTGAAAATGTCTAATATCACATCATCTTACAAACGCATAACCAGTTCTTACAAGTTCCAGAAGAACTTCAGTGTTGGCATCAGGCTGTTTGTGGCTGTTCTGCTGATCATTTTCTCGCTCTTCCCGGTCTTGTGGATCGTCTCTGCATCGTTGGACAATTCTAACTCGCTGGCATCTCAATCTCTAATCCCACCCAACATGGGCATTGAGAACTATCGCCGCCTGTTCAACCTGGACCCGGACTTCTCGTATGGAGAGCTAAAGTATTGGACCTGGCTGTTCAACTCTATCAAGGTCTCCGGCATTGCCACCATCCTGAGCGTCTCACTGACGACGATGGCAGCATATGCCTTCTCACGCTTGCGCTTTAAGGGACGCGTCAGCATCCTCAAAAGCATTTTGCTCATCCAGGCATTCCCGAACCTGCTGGCGTTGGTGGCTATCTTTGCCTTGATATCCAACATCGGTGACATTGTGAGGGGCTTGGGCTTGAACACCCATGCCGGCTTGATTCTGGTCTACCTGGGGGGCTCGATGGGCATGAGCATCTGGCTGATGAAGGGCTACATGGACACCATCCCGCGGGACATTGACGAGTCTGCGCATGTGGATGGCGCTACTGACTGGCAGGTTTTCACCAAACTGATCCTGCCGCTCCTGCGTCCGATCCTTGTCACCATCAGCATCCTCAGCTTTATCGGTACCTATGGCGACTTCCTGATGGCGCGCGTCATGTTGAATGACTCCAGCAAGTACACCCTCATGGTGGGCTTGCAGCTGTTTACAGCGGGACAATTTGACAAGAAGTGGGGCGTATTCGCTGCCGGCGCGCTGATTGGTGCTGTGCCGATCATGATCATCTACTTCATCCTGCAAGATCAGATCGTTGGCGGTCTGACTGCTGGGTCGGTCAAGGGATAAGAAAAGCAGCTTAAAGCTGAAAGTTCAAAGCTAAGATTTAAGGGCTGGGATATCCCAGCCCTATTTGTGTTAACTTGCCCAAGTTTTTTTGGGATAGAAACGAGTTTCAAAACACTTCTCACCAATACCATCACTCTATTTTAAATATATTTCATCTTGTATTAATAACTATTTAGTGCTATATTAATCACATAATCATCAATCCAACCTAACCCTTCAATCCAGCCAGCATAGACCAGGTCAATCTAATTGTCGTCTCCGATTTTAAGGTTTCCCGTAAGGGTGGAAACCCGTTTGAAGTCAATGGCCTTTTGCTTTACAAGAGGAGAACAAACCAACCAAAACAACAATTGAAGAGGAGTATAAAATGAAAATGAAGAGGGTCTTTTTTATTTTGTTAGTCATAATATTACTTGCAGGGGTCATTTCAGTTGATTCCGCCATAACGGCGGGGTTGCCAGCCAATGAACCCTGGACAAAGGAGTATGTATATAAGCGTGATGGAATGAATATGGGGACCCATGTGTCGATTGCCCATCATCCCACCACGGGAATTGCCTACATCAGTTATTATGATTCAGAAAATGACGATTTATGGATGGCGCATGAAGTGACACCAGGCACAGGCAACTGTTACAATAATGATGACTGGCATTGTGAGATGGTTGATACAGATGGGGATGTCGGAAAATACAGCTCCATTGATGTGACCCGAGTCCCCGCAAATTACCCCATCCCTGCCTATACTAAGATTGGTATTTCTTACTATGATGCTACCAATGGTGCATTGAAATATGCCTCGTATCGATCGTTCCCTACTCCTGGAAGCTGGACCATCTATCAGGTGGATCAGCGTGTATATGTTGGGCATGAATTTCGCGGCACGTTCTCATCTATGAAGTTCGGTCCAACCTATTTACCTGTGATTGCCTATCATGCTCAGAGTGATGCGACCGTCGAATACGGATCTGTAAAACTTGCATCTTATGTTGCCTCTGGGGGGAGTGGCTGCAATAGCGAGGATGGAGAGTATTGGGTCTGTGAAACCATTGATCGCGTCGATAGCATTGATGAATTGGACCATGGCACCCATCCCTCCCTTGATTTCACCTGGGATGGACAGGTACAGGTTGCCTTTTATAATGCGGTATTAAATTCCTTGGATTTTGCCTGGTATATGGGCTTTGGTGGCTCGTGTTCCAATACGGAATGGAGCTGTGAAACCATTGATGATGGTACGGATTTGGGCAAGTATGTGTCATTACATGCCAAAGACAGTTCAACAGATAAAACCCGGTTAGCTTACTATAACGCCCATAATGGAAGGCTTCGGTATGCTGAATCCGTAAGTAGTGGGGGCACCTGCACAAGTTCAAGCTTTAACTGTTATGTAATCGATACCGTTGGAACACCTATCGGAAATTTTGACATTTCCATGGACGTGGATAGCTTGGGTTACCCAATTATTGCTTATATGGACGCGCATGAAGACTTGGCGCCTACTGGACTGAAGATCGCTCGCCCAGCTCCTGCATATGGTTTAGATCAAGGCAATTGTGGGGATGTACCGCCTGGGTATCTATTCCAATATTGGCAATGCAGCACCATTGACGGCGGTAATGCTTATGTAGACGACGCTGGGTTTATCAGTGTCAGTGTTAGTCCTGCTGGATTGGCAACGCTAGCCTACTCAGAATACAATAGCCAAGACTATGAGACGTATTTGAAAGTCGCCCAGCAGCACTTTGGCATTTACCTGCCGGCGATATTGAAATAGATAGTTGATGCGTGGGTCACTTTGAAAGCGTAACCCATGCCTTGTCATTTTGCAGTGCTCTGCGCCGGTGACTAAAGAGGAAATCTGTAGGTCGGCTTTCCATAGCCGACCTACATCTTGGATACGGACCCTTCCTATCCATTCCCTGACCGGGCAACCACACCTGTTAAGCAATCAGAAACCCAATCTTGCTGCAATATTGATCTCTTTTACATTCCATCATGTAAAATGGAATTATCCTCATAAAGCGAGATGACTGGTGGTAGATTCAAAACGGATAATTATTATTGGCGCTGGTGTGGCAGGTTTATCTGCCGGCATCTATGCCCGCCTGAATGGGTTTGATCCTCTCATCCTGGAAATGCATCGCCTCCCAGGTGGACTGTGCACTGCCTGGAAGCGCAAAGGCTATGCTTTTGACGGGGCAGTGCGCTACCTCAGCAGCTGTTATGCTGGAGGGCAGCCGCATCAGCTGTGGCAAGAGTTGGGTATCTTCACTGACCAGCCATTTCATTATTATGATGACTTTATTTGTGTTGAAGGCATGGACGGACGCCAATTGCATTTCTATACCAATACCGACCGCCTTGAAGGGCATCTCTTAGGGCTATCGTCACAGGATGCAGACCTGATCCGGGAGTTTACCGATGGCATACGCGCCTTCTCGCGCTTGCAGCTGCCTGTCGATATGACGGCATCCAGCGGGGTGGAATTGGCGCAGATCGGGCGCAAGATGATGCCCGTGCTCCTGCCCACCCTCAAGTGGCTCAATATATCCTTGCCCGAGTTTGCAAGCCGCTTTAAAGACCCCCTCTTGTGCGAGGGTCTGCCGCGTTTCTTCCAATTCACCCCACCTGATTTCCCCATGATGCTGTGCTTGTCTACCCTGGCAGCAATGAATGACCATGAGTCTGGGTATCCCATCGGCGGCTCGCTCCCGATTGCCAAGGCGCTTGAACAACGCTATCGATCGCTCGGTGGGCAGCTGCGCTATCAAGCGCGTGTTCGCAGCATTATCACAGAAGATGATATGGCAGTAGGCGTTGAGCTGGATAGTGGGGAAACGCTACTTGCAGACCTGGTTGTCAGTGCCGCTGATGGGCACCAGACAATCTACAAGCTCTTGGATGGCAAGTATCTGGATGATGACCTGGATGCCTGCTACCAGGGAGAGATGCATCCCAGCCCATCCATTATCCAGGTGTCTTTGGGAGTGGCAAAGGACTTCTCAGACCTCCCACCCGCAATGGATTTTCCCCTACCAGAGCCGGTCTACATTGCTAATGTGCGCCATGACCGCCTGACTCTCAAGCATTATTGCTTTGATCCAACCATGGCAGCGTCTGGCAAGTCTGTCCTGAGCGTCTGGTGTGAAGCGGATCATGCCTATTGGCAGTGGCTTGCTTCGGATCAACAGCGCTATGCTGCCCATAAGCAAGAAGTGTTGCAGGTGGTCGTCGATGAACTGGAAAAGCGTTTGCCTGGTCTGAAAGCTGCGCTGGAGGTGACCGATGTGGCGACCCCCCTCACCTA
Organism: uncultured Anaerolineaceae bacterium; assembly: GCA_964546745.1. Classification (GTDB taxonomy): domain Bacteria; phylum Chloroflexota; class Anaerolineae; order Anaerolineales; family Anaerolineaceae; genus CAZJLN01. The sequence continues at coordinate 2,610 of CAZJLN010000024.1, read as the reverse complement.
TGAGCGCTATACCGGTAATTGGCAGGGAGCTTTTGCGGGTTGGGGCATGTCCCGCCGGAAAATGAAATACATGATGGGAAAGGGGATGCCCAAAACCCTGCCAGGTTTATTGGGCTTTTACATGTGTGGTCAGTGGGTGGAACCCGCCGGCAACGTGGAGCTTTCCTGTGCCTCCGGCAGAGACGTAATAAAGGATATCTGCCTGGACCTGGGTTTGGCATTCAAAACCAGGGCTTAGTCCAATAGCCATTCATATTTCTGCCCTGAGCAGTATAATCAACTCAGTCAACCAAAACTCTCATGTTTGCTTGTAAAGGAGCGAGATGTCCGATCATCCTGATATCCACTTCATGCATATCACCAGCCAGACCATGAACCAGGTCTGCGAACTAAGCAACACACTTACCCCCCAACAAAAGAAAATGGTCGCCCCAAATGTTTGGTCGATTGCTGAGGCACACTTCTCTCCCAGTGTGTGGATGCGCGCGATCTACGCAGACGACACGCCCATCGGCTTCATCATGACCCACACTGGCTCGGATTATGAGGACGGCATTGACTGTCCGGGCGTCTTCCTGTGGCGCTTCATGATCGCTTATCCCTACCAGGGCAAAGGCATCGGCAAACTCGGCCTCGAAAAGCTGATCCTACACCTCAAAGCCATGGGCATCCCGCTGCTCTACACCGACTGTGGGCAGGGTGAGGGCAGCCCGGAGGGTTTCTACCGGAAGCTGGGCTTCTACCCCACTGGCGACACTTATGACGATGAGATCGAGCTGGTGCTTAATGTGACCGACTACCCGCTCAGCGTTCCCCAAATCAAGTAACCAAAGAGAACTCAAGGGTGCGCATAGATAAATCATCGCTGCTGACCCGCTGCTGGACCAGGTGCGGCGGCGGGTTGGCAGCGCTGATGTTCCTTAGATTTACTTTTGGCAAGTTATTTACGCAGCAGATTAATTTGGGTGTAAAATAAAATTGTCAATTCCATGTATATCCTGGCGAACCTTCGTTCGGCAGTTGAAACAGACCTAAGTAACCAGTGTTGTAAGTCTTGGAGGAATCATGACAGTAAAAACCATCGGTCTCATCTTATTCATCGCCAGTGCGATCCTTCTGATCCTCTCCTTGATCGCTGATCCGATCGGCATTGGCAGTTATCCGGGCATGAATTGGGCACAGCTGACGGGTACGGGCGTGGGGTTAGTGGTATGCCTGGTCGGCATCTGGCTCTTTTTGCGAAAGCCAAAACGCTAATTACGCTATTTCTCATCTTTTACCTCCCTAAACAACCAGATAGATATCTGTCTGGCGTGTCAAGAATCCCCTTTCATTTCGCGTACAATTAACCCAAACAACTTAAAGTAAAGGATTGTTTATGGCTTCATCTCCCAAACCGATCGGTGACCATATCTTTGGTGACCTGAACTTGCCCAAAAATTCTGCGCCTTATCTGATTCAGCAACGTCGCGGGGTGTGGCACGGCTACCGCAAAACACCTGCCAACCCTGTCCCACAAGCTGCTGTCACGCTGCTTGCAGACACCAGTTCAGTGCAAGCCTACGCAGATCTAACACTGCTCTATACTACCGATGAGTGGCAGACCCAACAACACCTCCCTTTCCACAAGACTCAGATCGAGTGGGATGCCCTGCTGTGGGGCTGGCGCCAGGGCTGGGAGGCGACGCTGCCCCCACAACCCGAGGACACCCTGCTGCGCTACAAGCTGTACGCCAACCTGCCGGATGGCACACGCATCTATGCCGATAACCAGTCCCATGACTTCGCCAGCGCTACGCACTTCACACTCTGGTATGCCCATAACCAACCTCCAGCCTGGGCACAGGACGCTGTCATCTACCAGGTGTTCGTAGATCGCTTCAACCCCGGCGAGGGGAAAGCCTGGCGCCAAACTGAAGACCTCATGCGCCCGATGGGGGGCACCTTACGCGGCGTGACCGAAAAGCTGCCCTGGATCCAAGCGATGGGCTTCAACACCATCTGGCTGACGCCAATCTTTCCCAGCCCCACCCATCACGGCTACGACACCAGCGACTACCTCAAAATTAACCCGCGCTTTGGCACCTTGGCGGATTTTGATGTGCTTATTGAAAAAGCCCATGCTCTTGGCATGCGCGTGATCCTCGACTTTGTCGCTAACCATTGCTCGGATCAACACCCTGCCTTCCAGGACGCTGTCCGCGACCCTGCCAGCTCCTATCACGACTGGTTCACCTGGCAGCCCTATCCCAAAGCCAAATGTTTCTACCAGGTACCCAGCATGCCAGAGCTCAACCTGCGCTATGGCGGTCCGGCACGCCAATACCTGCTGGGTGTAGCACAGAACTGGCTCAAGCGCGGTGCGGATGGCTTCCGCCTGGACTATGCCCACGGACCCGCGCAAGACTTCTGGGTCGATTTTCAGCATGCCTGCCGCCAGGTCAACCCCGATTGCTGGACCTTTGGCGAGATCGTTGCCCCAGCTGACCGCCAGCTGAGCTTTGCCGGTAGCATCGATGGCTCGCTTGACTTCCTTACCTGCCAGGCGCTTAGGGAGACCTTTGCGCAAAAGACCTGGGCACTCTCGCAGTTGGCTGGGTTCTTGAAGGC
>CAZJLN010000023.1:9202-18480 GCA_964546745.1 uncultured Anaerolineaceae bacterium | reverse complement strand
GCCTCAACCATCTATGCGATTGATCACTGATATTTTTAAGTATTGTTCTGAAGAAGTGCCCAATTGGAATACGATCAGCATCTCAGGATATCATATTCGCGAAGCGGGATCTACGGCAGCACAGGAAATTGCTTTTACCCTGGCAAATGCTATTGCTTACATTCAAGCAGCAATTAATCTTGGCTTGAAAGTTGATGAGTTTGCACCTCAACTCTCATTCTTCTTTAATGCCCACAATAATTTCTTTGAGGAAATTGCTAAATTCAGGGCTGCTAGACGGCTTTATGCCCGTATCATGCGGGATCGATTTGGGGCGAACGATCCAAATTCATTAAAACTCCGATTTCATACTCAGACAGCTGGCTCAACTTTGACAGCCCAGCAACCTGAAAATAATGTAGTACGGGTAACAATGCAGGCATTATCAGCCGTCCTTGGAGGTACACAATCTTTGCATACCAATAGTATGGATGAAGCCCTTTGGTTACCGACCCAAAAAGCGGTGCAGGTTGCGCTTCGAACCCAGCAAATCATTGCTTATGAATCAGGTGCAGCGGATACCGTAGATCCAATGGCAGGGGCATATCTGGTTGAACATCTAACGAATGAGATCGAGCTTAAAGCATGCCAATATATTGAAACAATAGACTCGATGGGTGGAGCACTTAAGGCGATTGAGAATGGTTACATGCAAAGTGAAATTCAAGATGCTGCTTATGATTTCCTAAGAAAATTTGAAAAAGAAGAAGAAATTATCGTTGGTGTGAATAAGTTTCATGTTGATGAAAAAATTACACTTGAGTCACTGAGAATTGACGCAGGCATTGAAGCAGAGCAAAAGAAGAGACTGGCAGGACTACGAGAAAAAAGAAATACTGAAACCACGGCAGTATTACTGGATAAACTTGAAAGTGCGGCAAGAGGCACTGTTAATCTGATGCCAATTTTCATAGAATGCGTGGAAAGTGAAATCACCCTTGGAGAAATTTGTGGTTTGTTAAGAAAAGTCTGGGGTGAATATCAAGCCCCCATGTTTATTTAAAAAGGAATAAAGAAAATGAATCCTCTAAAGAAAGTTAATCATGTTGCCATTGTTGTAGAAAATCTTGAATCCGCATTGGGTTTTTGGCAAGATGCTTTTGGATTAAAACTGGATCATATTGAGGATGTGCCTTCACAACAATCAAAAGTCGCCTTTCTGCCTTTAGGAGAAAGTGAGATCGAGTTGGTTCAGCCAACCACTGAAGATTCAGGTATGGCTAAGTACTTGGAAAAACGTGGAGAAGGAATGCACCATCTTTGTTTTGAAGTAAAAAATATTGAGGGGGTGCTGGAGTCTCTTAAGGAAAAAGGCATTCGGTTAATCGACGAGGTACCGAAAGTATTGCCTGGCCGAAAGATGGCATTTGTCCATCCAAAATCTACCAATGGTGTCTTGGTAGAACTCTATGAGATCACAGAATCTGAAGAATAGAGCCTTTGTTTTCATTTTTTTTAAGCCACCCGATTTGGTGGCCTTTTTTATTGCTTTATCAGAACCTCAATAATTTTGTCTAAAGCTAGCACCATAGTTATAAGTGACATAGAAGGCAATGGCTTTTTGAGGTTTGATACTTGTTCGGGTAATGCAGGAAGATGTATGAAACCAGCCTGAATATTCAAATTATTTATTGCAATGTGGTGCATCATTGTATAAAAGATTTGATTGCATAGATAAGCTCCAGCTGAGAATGATATTTCACATGGAATGGCTGAACTAAGGAGGATTTTTTGCAACAGTTCTATAGGCAGTGAGGAAAGATGTTGAGGTGATCCGTCTCTCACAATCTCCTGGTTTTGGACTTGATGACCCTGGTTATCCGGAATACGAAAATCTAATAAATTAATGGCGATTTTTTCTAACGAAATTGCAGCTCTACCAGATGCCTGACCCAGACATACAATGAATTGAGGATTGTGATATACGATCTGCTCTATTACTTTTTTGGGAGCTAAAACAGTGTCGACTGGAAGGAGGCATGCAGCTAGCTGATCACATCTTGTTGAGTTTGAAGCCAGATTTTCAATCAATGATTGACTGGGGTTAATAGGGCTGTTGCCAAAGGGTTCAAAACCAGTGATCAATAGTTTCATAGGTAAACAGATTTTATCACTAGGTTTTCCCACTTCACAATCTTTATTGCTTTAAGGCGGCTATGCTATAATCTGCTAGGATAAGGAAATGATCAATGGAGAATACTGAAATCCCAAAATGGCTATCCTGGGCGAGACAATTACAGCGAATCAGCCAAAACGGCATCCATTTTGCTAAGAATGATTTTGAAAAACAACGATTCCAAGAAATATCCGAAATTGCAGCAGATATCCTAGGCCAATTTACTCAAGTAAGTAATGAAAAGTGGTTGGATGGTTTCTCGACTCAACAAGGCTATGCAACGCCCAAAGTCTCTGTTCGAGGCGCTGTGTTTAGAGACCATCAGATTTTGCTGGTGAGAGAAAAACTGGACGGATTATGGTCCATGCCTGGTGGATGGGCTGATTTAAATGATCCTCCTTCAAAAATGATTGAAAGAGAAGTTTGGGAGGAAAGTGGTTATGAGGTGAGGGCACAGAAACTTTTTGCTGTGCATGAATCCAATCATGACCGTGCCCCTTTGGAATATTGGCACAGCTATACCTTATATTTTTTGTGTGATCTTTTAGGAGGGAGGCCTAATCAAAATATTGAAACCTCAGCTTGTGGATTCTTTAACTTACAAGAAATACCACCACTTTCTCCAATGAGGACCTCTTTGCAAAATATTTCTGAATCATTCTACTATCTTGATCATCCTGAAGCATTTTGTATTTTTGACTGATGAGGAGGTTAAAAAATGATTGTAAAAAATGGAAGAATAATCACGTGGGGTAAAGAAAACCAAATATTGCTTGGAGAAGCAATCCTGATCCAAAACGGAATAATCAAAAAAATTGATATTCTTGAGAAAATACAAAAAGACTACCCAAATGAGGAGATTCTGGATGCGCATGGTCAACTGGTAATGCCAGGAAATATTTGTGCTCATACCCATTTTTATGGCGCTTTTTCGCGAGGCATGGCCATCCCAGGCGATCCGCCAGCAGATTTTCAAGCCATTTTGACACAACTCTGGTGGAAGCTAGATAAGGCACTTGATATGGAAGGAGTGCGATATTCTGCGCTTGTCTGTCTTGTAGATGCCATTAAGCATGGGACTACTACTTTGATAGACCATCATGCAAGCCCGAATGCAATTCAGGGATCCTTGGATGTCATTGCAGAAGCAGTCCAATTATCAGGATGTCGGGCTTCTCTATGTTACGAAGTCACGGATCGTGATGGCGATGGTAAAACCCTAGAAGGCATCCTAGAAAATCAGCGTTTTATCAGGCGCATTCAATCTCGCCATTTCGATGATCACTTACTAAGGGCTCATTTTGGCTTACATGCAAGCATAACCCTTTCTGATCAAACGATGGAGCGAAGCCGTGAAGTGTGTCCAGGTGGAGTTGGTTTCCATGTGCATGCTGCCGAAGGAATGGTTGACCAGGAAGACAGCCTGAAGAAATATGGCAAGCGGGTAGTAGAGCGTTTTGCTGAATTTGATATGCTCCAGCCATCTTCTATTATTGTGCATGGGGTTCATCTTAATGATCGAGAAATTGACTTACTCGCGCAAACAAAGGCATGGCTGACACACCAACCCAGATCCAACATGAACAACGCAGTTGGAATTGCGCCAATAGAGAAGATGTTAAAAGCAGGAGTGCGCGTAGGTATCGGAAATGATGGTTTTTCCAATTCTATGTGGGATGAATGGAAAGCTACTTACTTTCTGCATAAGTCGCATCAGGGAGACCCACGTGCCATGCATGGTTATGATGTAATAAAAATGGCTGTGTCTAATAATGCTGAACTTGTGCGGGAGTTATTTGATGGGCTGCCAATTGGTGAAATCTCAGAAGGAGCTGCTGCAGACCTCATTTTTGTCGATTATGATGAGTTTACAAATTTAACTACTGGCAATCTTCCCTGGCATATTCTTTTTGGTTTCCGGGAAAGCATGGTTACCACCACGATTGTAGATGGAAAAATCTTAATGAAAGACCGTCAATTAATTACCCTTGACGAAGAAATGATTTCGGCGAAAGCAAAAGAATCAGCTGGCAAGGTATGGAAAAAGGTCAATTAGCGAGGATAGAATGGAAGAAAATAAAACAAACAAGATCATAGCAATTATTGGAGGAACTGGAAAAGAGGGTAAAGGATTGGCGTATCGATGGGCAAAAGCAGGCCATCGAGTCATTATTGGCTCACGGACTTTAGAAAAGGCACAAACAGCTGTTTTGGAACTTAGAGAACTACTTCCAGAAAATGCTTTGCTGGAAGCTATGGTCAATCCAGAAGCTGTTAGAGCATGTGAGGTTGCGGTGATGACCGTACCTTACGCTGCTCATAGGGATACTTTAGAGTTCCTTAAAGATGAATTGCAGGGCAAAATCTTGATTGATGTGACAGTACCTCTGAATCCACCCAAAGTGACCAGGGTGAAGATGCCCCCTGAAGGGAGTGCAGCCCAACAAGCCCAGACAATTCTGGGAGAAGGAACACGCGTGGTGGCAGCCTTCCAGAATATCTCCTATGAAAACCTGATGAAAAACGAAGATCCAGCCTGTGATGTTCTAGTCTGTGGGACGGGCAAGGAAGCTAGGCAAGTAGTTTTGGAGCTGGTGACTGATGCAGGCCTTGTGGGATGGGATGCTGGGGTGATTGAAAATTCAGTAGTTGTTGAGGGGCTTACTTCAATTTTAATCGGTTTAAACATCCAACATAAAGTTCATTCGGCTGGCATTAAGATCACAGGAGTCTACTAAGTTATATGGTAGAGGCACCTTTAACGTTAACTCGGTTGCGCGGTATCAAACAAATTCAAATTGGAGATGATCTTGGCAATATTTTGGCTGAGGCTCTCCAAAAAAATCAAATCGACCTAGAAGATGATGACATCCTAGTTTTAGCTCAAAAAATTGTCTCAAAAGCAGAAGGCAGGTTAGTCAACTTAAGTACGGTAATTCCGTCCAAAAAAGCCATCCAAATTGCAGCCAAAGTTGAAAAGAGACCTGAGTTTATTGAGCTTGTCCTACAAGAGAGCAACGAGGTTTTGAGAACTAGACCTGGAACCATAATTGTTGAACACAAGTCTGGATTTGTGTGTGCTAATGCAGGAATTGATCACTCGAATGTCCATGGAGAATGGGGAAATCCAGAGGATTGGGTTCTACTACTGCCAGAAGATGCCAACCGTTCTGCTGATCGAATCCGAGAAACAATCCAAAAGGCATGTGGTAAGAGAGTTGGAGTCATGATCATTGATTCCCATGGTAGAGCCTGGCGGAATGGGACAATAGGGATGACGTTAGGCGTATCCTGGGTGCCAGCTCTGGTCGACCTCAGAGGAAAACCTGATCTTTATCAATACAAGCTGCGAGTGACTGTTGTGGCAGCGGCAGATGAACTGGCTGCAGGGGCATCATTAATGATGGGCGAGGCAAACGAAGGAACCCCTGCTATACATGTACGAGGATTTCCGTATGCATTACGAGAAAGCCATGCTAGTGAATTAGTACGATCAAAATCATCTGATATGTTCAGATAAAAGACAGGTTATTAATTGGATCTTCAAGAATTTAAAGTTGTGGCATTGGCAGGAGGGGTCGGGGGAGCGAAGTTGGCTTTTGGACTTTCCAAGGCCCTGCTTCCAGGAAACTTGACGGTTGTAGTCAACACTGGTGATGATTTTGATCATTTTGGGTTAAGAATATGTCCTGACCTTGATACGGTGTGTTATGCACTGGCAGGCATAAACAATCCTGAAACAGGATGGGGATTAGTCAATGAAAGTTACAAGGTTTTAGATTCACTCCAATTCTTGGGAGCACCGACCTGGTTCAAGTTAGGAGACATAGACCTTGCCACACATTTGGAACGCACGAGACTCTTAAATTTAGGTATGAGTCTGTCAGAAGTGACCCGGACCTTCCTCAACCAATGGGGAATCCTCCAAAGGGTTATCCCAATGAGCAACGATCAGGTTCAAACGATTGTCCTGACCAAGGATGGACAAGAACTAGCATTTCAAGAGTATTTTGTGCGGTTGACATGTGAGCCAGAAGTCATCGGATTCCGATTTGAGGGGATTGAAAAAGCCCTTCCCGCTCCTGGTATTTTAGAAAAAATCCAATATGCTGATTTAGTGATTTTTTGTCCTTCAAATCCCTGGGTGAGTATTGATCCTATATTAGGCATTCCTGGAATAAAAGAAGCCGTTGCTTCAAGAGTTGTTGTCGCAGTTTCGCCAATCATTAGCGGAAGAGCGTTAAAAGGTCCTGCAGCAAAAATGTTCGTCGAGTTGGGTATTGAGGCATCTGCATTATCTGTTATCAGACATTACAAGGATCTGGTAAGGGGATTTATTTTTGACCTTGAAGATACATCTCTTCATGAGTCTATTCATCAGGAAAATGTCCTGCCTTATGCGACCCAAACCATCATGCGATTACCTGAAGATAAAATAAGGTTGGCTGACGAAGTGCTTGAGTTCGGAAAAAGAATTTTAACAGGTGAGGTTGGCAGATGAGTCTTTGGGCGATTGTTCCTGTTAAACCTTTGAAAGATGGAAAATCCAGATTGTCTGAGGTCTTTACAAACGAAGAACGGTTGTTATTTAATCGCTATTTGCTTAAGAGAACCTTAGAACAACTCCGAGCTATGCCTCAAATTGATAAAATACTAGTCATCAGTCGCGATCCTGCAGTTTTACAGTATGCTGAAGATCTTGACCTTGATACCCTCCTGGAATTGGAATGGATGGATTTAAATACTGCTTTAAGCTGGAGCAGCTATTATGCTTATTTACATGGTTCGACATCCTGCCTTATTCTACCGACCGACCTCCCTCTTCTAAACTACGATGAACTACTTCTTCTCATAAGTCAGAATAATGAGCCGAACTCTGTCGTTATTGTACCTGACAGGCATCAAGAAGGCACAAATGCTTTGCTCCTGAATCCTTGTGGCATTATTCCCTTTGCATTTGGAAATAGCTCTTTTCACAGCCATTCTCAACTGGCTAAATTGGCAGGTGCAAGGAAAAAAGTCCAAAAAATTGATACAATTGAACTTGACCTAGATTTTCCTGAAGACCTAACTTACTTTGAAAATAAGATGCAAAAAAGTATATTAAAAATCATAGAAAACTCAACGATCTAGAAATTCTTGATGGAGGAAAAAATGGTAAAAAGAATTGCACTTTACTTACAGGATGCTCATGACCTAAGAGACGGTCTCGATTATGTCCGATATGCGGAAAGTAAGGGATTTGAAGCTGTTTGGCAGGCTGAAAGTCGGCTTGTTCGGGATGCGATTGTTCCTATGGCAGCTTACGCAGCAGTCACCAAGCGGATTAAGGTCGGTTCGGGAGTCATTAACAATTGGACAAGGAATATTGGTTTACTTGCATCCACTTTCTTGACTCTTGATGATTTAGCACGAGACCGCATTATTTGTGGTATAGGTGCCTGGTGGGATCCGCTTGCTAAAAATGTTGGCATCGATCGGACGAAACCCCTCAAGGCTATGGAGGAAACAGTCACAATCCTCAAGCGCTTGTTAAACATGGAGAGAGTGACATTTGAAGGTGAATTTGTCAATGTGCATGGTATTGAACTTGACGTAGTTCATGGACGAAAAGAACCTCGAAATGTACCCGTCTATATCGGTGCAACCGGAGAAAAAATGATGGAAATGGCGGGACGCCTTGCGGATGGCGTTGTGATGAATTATTGTGTTCCAGTTGAATATAATGATACTGCCATAGAACAACTTCTGGTAGGTCTTAACAAGGCAGGTAGGTCTTTAGATACATTTGATAGACCCCAATTGGTGGTGTGTTCAGTAGATGAGGATAATGATAAGGCAATTGACACGACACGAGAATTGCTAACACAATACCTTGCACAACAACCCCATATTGCAAAAGCTTCTGGCGTTTCCAAAGATGTAGTCGAAAAAATACAAGCAATTCTTGGATGGCCAGCAACGCATGCCCAAATACAGAAAGCGAAACATCTCGTTCCAGAAGAATTAATTCATCGCATCACAGCTAGCGGTACACCGGCAGAGGCTAAAGCGAAAGTGCAGGAATATATCAACCACGGATGCACTTGCCCTATCTTGTATCCTGTGGGTGGAAATGTGAAATTGTTGGTTGATACCTTTGCAGCCTAAAGATATGGAAAAGCAACCATCCTCCAAGTATTGTTTTGTCTGCGGAAGGCAAAATCCATTTGGATTGAAGTTGGATTTTTATTTTGATGGGCATGGAATGGTAACAGCCAATATCACCATACCAGAGCAGTTTGCTGGTTATCCGGGTGTGGTTCATGGCGGTATTATTTCTGCAATTCTTGATGAAGGTGCAGGTAGAGCGCATATGTTTGATCCAAATCATTTCATGATGACTGCAAAACTTACCATTCGGTATCGTAAGCCAGTACCAACCAACATACCTCTTACTCTTCGGGGGGTGGCAGGTGAACGAAGGGGGAAAGTGGCAGAATCACATGGAGAAATCTTGAATGAAGCTGGTGAGATCCTTGCCGAAGCAGACGGGACCTTTGTAGATATTCAAGTGGAAAAACTAGAAGGCTTTGAGGATTATCTAAAAGATTGGCATGTTTACCAAGATTGAAAGGAGAAGAATGAACTCGATTTACATCAGACCCGAGTCAATTGAATCAGCGATCTCTAGCATAAGAGATCTTTCTGGAATCAAAAAAATTTTGATGGGGGGACATTATCATTCTGAATCTTATACTGATGATTTTGTTTTTGTTGACCTACAAGCCCTTGGCATAGATCAAATTCTAACCTCTGAGAGTCAGATTGAATATGGTTCAATGGCGAGACTTCAGCAGATCTTAGAACATCCTAATACACCTGAAAGTTTACGAGATGCTCTTCGAATTGAGAGCGGGCAAAATGTACGTAACAGCTTGAGCCTAGCAGGATTGATTGATAATGCTGATGGACGATCACCATCACTCACAGCTTTATTGGCTCTGGACCCACAACTAGAATTTCAGCCATCCCAGCAATATTTTCCTCTAGAATTGTACCTATCTAATAAGAAAGACCAAAATTTTGGATTGTTCTTTACAAAAGTAGTTATAAAAACGCCTGTAGCATTAGCTTTTAAATC
>CAZJLN010000023.1:0-9183 GCA_964546745.1 uncultured Anaerolineaceae bacterium | reverse complement strand
AAGAACACCCATGGATCGACCGATCTTGTGTGCTTCTGTGGCATCCTGGCAAGAAGAAAGAATCAGAGTATCTTTGGGCGGATTTGGAGAAAAGCCTTGTTGTATTTATGATCAATATACCTCCAATCCCACAGCATCAAAAATTTTGGAAAACTATTCACCAATGGGAGATCAGTGGGCTTCAGCAGAATATCGAGAAGAGATGGTAGTGGTATTGATAAAACGTTGTCTGATAGAGATTTTCAATCATACACAGGAGGAAAAATGAAGATAGTGTTAGATATCAATCGGCAATCCATCTCATTGGATGTTCCTCCAAATGAAACATTGTTAGAGAGCCTTAGAGTTCTTGGCTATCTGGGCGTGAAATCTGGTGGATGTGTTCGAGGTGAATGCGGTGCCTGCACCGTTTTGATGGATGGAAGACCTGTAAACAGCTGCATGTTTCTCACAGTCCAAGCAGAAGGTCATTTTATCGAGACAATTGAGCAGCTAGGTGAACACCCCGAGCAAGGTTGGCGTAAAACTAAAGGACTAGACTCTATTCAGCAGGCTTTTATCGATGTTGGAGCTATCCAGTGTGGATACTGCACACCAGCGATGGTTTTGGCAGCTAAATCTTTGTTGGAAAAGAATATCCATCCTTCTGAAGGTGAAGTCCGGGAAGCACTCTCTGGGGTGTTATGTCGTTGTACAGCTTATGTTAAGCCTGTTCAAGCTGTTCTAAGAGCGGCTGCCAAACTGCGAGGTGAAGAGGTTCCTGAAATATTTTATTCTACAGGAGGACAGAACCTGCCTTTTGATCCGATACCTCAGCTACCTTCTGAAGAATATTCAGGTTATGATCAGACTATGGTGAAAACAGGTTTTTTGCCAAAACTAAAAATGATTCAAGATTCTGATCAATTCCGTGTCATTGGACACCCAGAACCTAAAGTTGATGCAATGAAACTCGTCCAGGGAAAACCTGCATTTACAGCTGACCTGAGCCTTCCAAAAACATTGTATGCCCAGGTTTTACATAGCCCTGTTGCACATGCATGGATCAAGCATATTGATGTGAGCAAGGCGCGAGACCTTCCTGGAGTTGCTGCAGTGTTGACATGGCAAGATATCCCACGCGTTGTTTATTCCACTGCCGGCCAGTCTGATCCTATCCCTGGACCATTAGATACTTTTTCTCTGGATAGGAAAGTCCGATTTGTCGGAGATAGAGTTGCTTTTGTTGCAGCAGAAACCCTTGAGATCGCCAAGAAAGCAATCAGCCTGATTAAAGTGGATTATGAAGAACTTCCAGTAATCGTCAATCCAGAGGATGCTATGCGAGATGGGACTGTTGTGATTCATGAAGAACCTGAATTTGTGAATTTTGCTGATTCAGATCCATCAAAAAACCTAGCTGCAGAAATCCGTATTGATATTGGTGATGTTGAAAAAGGATTATCCGAGGCGGATCAAATTTTTGAAGATGTGTATGAAGTCCCAAAGGTACAACAAGCACATATTGAACCTCATGTGACTTTAACTTATTGGGATGAAGATGACAGGCTCGTAATACGGACAAGCACACAGGTGCCATTCCATGTTAGGCGTATGCTTGCGCCTGTTTTGAATCTTCCTATAAAACGTATTCGGGTGATCAAGCCAAGAATAGGTGGTGGATTTGGAGGTAAGCAGGAAGTATTAATCGAAGATGTCGCTGCTCACCTGACCATTGCGACTGGCAGACCTGTTTTTTATGAAATGGATCGGGAAGAGGAGTTTATAGCTTCCAGGTCACGGCATCCGATGCGTATCAAATTGCGTACTGGGGTGAAATTAGATGGGACCATCACAGCTAATGAGATGATCTGTTTGAGCGATACAGGTGCCTATGGCTGCCATGCCCTCACAGTTGCTGGCAACACGGGACATAAATCCATGGCGCTGTATGTTGGTGATGGGAAGTATCGCCAATCACCCAATATTCGCTTTTATGCAGATGTGGTTTACACGAACACACCTCCCTCCGGTGCCTATCGTGGATATGGGGTTCCTCAAGGCTTCTGGCCTGTTGAAAGACATATGGAAAAAATTTCTAGAGCTTTAGGTTTGGACCCACTTTCATTCAGGTTAAAAAATGCTCTCCGACCTGGAGAATTACATCCCTTCAGTACAGCCTGGAGCGAAGGAAGAGAACCCAAACCTGAAATTGTGGAGACAATAGGTTTGGAGGAATGTGTCAACCAAGGAAAAGCTGCCATTGATTGGGATTCGAAATTTGGATCTGAGGAATGGCATACCATTCCTGGAAAACCTCATTTACGGAGGGGAGTTGGAGTCGCGATGGTGATGCAGGGTACAGCAATCCCATACTTGGATATGGGTGGCGCAAGTATTAAGTTAAATGATGATGGTACCTTTAATCTTCTTATTGGTGCAACTGATTTAGGAACCGGCTCTGATACGATTCTTGCTCAAATGGCTGCGGAAATTCTAGGTGTGAGAACGGAGGATATCATTGTTTATTCATCAGACACTGACTTCACGCCTTTCGATAAAGGGGCTTATGCTTCGTCAACTACTTACATAAGCGGTACAGCAGTGGTCAAGGCTGCGAGACAAGTGGCTTATCTTCTGCGGAAACGTGCTGTGAGCATGTTTGCTGAGATGGGCATAGAAGCTAATCTAAAAGATGTAAGTCTGGTGAATCACATGGCAACACTTCCATCTGGAGAAAACCTTAGTTTGGAAGAAATATCTTTGAATTCACTACATCATGTGAATCAGGAGCAAATAATGGCAGTCGCCTCCCATATGTCTCCCGTTTCTCCACCTCCCTTTGCCGCGCAATTTGCCCAAGTTCTGGTTGATACAGAAACTGGCTGTTATGAAGTTGAGAAACTCGTCATGGCGGTCGATTCAGGGGTAATCATAAACCCAATCACAGCGTCTGGCCAAATTGAAGGCGGGATGGCACAAGCTCTCGGATATGGGGTATGTGAAGAGATGGTTTATGATGAGAAAGGTAGGGCTCGAGAAAAAGACTTAGTTGATTATCATATTTTTCGGGCTGATGAAATGCCAGAGATGGAGACGATTTTTGTGGAAACTTACGAACCATCTCATCCATTTGGCGCAAAAGCAGTAGCTGAAATCCCGATGGATGGCGTTGCACCTGCTGTAGGAAATGCGATTCTTGATGCTTGTGGTGCTTCAATTAACGACAATCCCGTAACCCCAGAAAAATTGTGGCGGGAATTAAAACGAATAAGTTAAAGGATGGCAATCTAATGTTATCAGAGCAGATCAATTCAATAAAAGACTCAAACCGGGTTTTTGTGATTGGGCACATTAATCCGGATACAGATTCTATTGCTTCAGCATTAGGATATGCCTGGTTGCTTCGGGAGAGAGATGGCATGCAATCGATTGCAGCTAGGGCAGGAGCTATTAGTCGCCAAACTGCATTTGTCCTTGACTATGTCAAGCTTGATCCCCCCGTTCTGTTGACTGATGCATCCCCACGCTTTGAATCAGTTATGCGCAGGCTGGATGTAGTGACACCTGAAAAATCGCTCAATGAAGCATGGTCGATTTTATCTCGAACAGGTGGAGTTGCCCCTGTTGTTAACCATGATGGAACACCTTATGGTTTAATCACCGGAAGAAGTTTGTTTGATTTTTTACGGCGTATTATGGGACCTCATCCAAAGTATAAAGATATGACCCTGGCTGAATTATTGGATATTCCCTGTAGGGAAGCCTCGCAGGTGGAAATTCCTAAATATCAGGCATCAACGCGCATTAAAGATGTGATAAATCGATTGCTGCGTACAGAGCTGGATGAATTTTGGGTAGTTGATGAAGCAAAGAGATATCTCGGTATCTGCAGGCAAAGAGATCTGCTTAATCCACCGCGCTTAAAATTAGTTCTCGTTGATCACAACGAAGCCCAACAAGCCTTAGCTTCCTTAGAAGAGGCTGAATTGTTGGAGATATTAGATCATCATCGTTTGGGAAATCCATCCACATATACCCCCATCAAGTTCACTGTGGATATTGTGGGAAGTACATCCACTCTGGTGTCAGAGCAAGTCGAAGAAGCAGGTATGAGTGCACCTCCTCAATTGGCTGGAGTACTTTTAGCAGGATTATTGTCAGATACATTGATTCTGACCTCGCCGACAACGACTGAGCGCGACAAAATAGCAGCTAAACGTTTGGCACGATGGGCGTTTGTTCCGGGTAGTCCTCTGGCAAATGAAAACATTCAGACCTATGGTCAAAAAATCGTTTCTGCTGGATCGGGATTGACTACTCAAGATCCAAAGTCGGTAGTTTCGACTGATATGAAAATTTATGAGACAGCTGGCAAGCGTTTTGCGATTGCTCAGGCTGAAGTGGCGGACATTTATGAAATTGGGAATTACATCGAACCACTTCGTAATGCTTTAGAAGACCTTAAGGAGCGCAACAATCTTGACTTTGCGGGTTTGATGATAACTGATGTAGTTAAGGGCTCTAGCCGAATCATATTTGTGGATGCACCTCCTGCCCTGGATGAGCTTCCATATAGACCTTTACCAGATGGAACCCAACTGGCAGAAGGTGTGGTTTCGCGAAAAAAACAATTATTGCCAATCATTTTCACATTATTAGAGGTCTAAACTGTGGATATTTATGAGTTAATTTATAAAGCAATCAAGGAAGGAAAACCGCTGGCTTTGTGCCATGTTGTTGAAACCAGTGGATCTGTGCCCAGGCATGCGGGCAGCAAGATGCTGGTTTATTCAGATGGGACACGGATGGGTTCTGTCGGTGGGGGAGCTGTTGAAGATCTGACCATCGCAGCAGCAGTTGAAGTTCTCCGAGAGGGAAAGCCCAAGTTTATTGACTTTTCATTAGAAAAGGACAGCGTTCATTCGGCTGGTTTATGTGGAGGAAGTGTAAAAATTTATATAGAACCCATTATAAATAAAGCAAAAATAATTATCTATGGAGCTGGTCATGTTGGGAAAACGGTTGCTTTTTTGGCCAAGTGGCTTGGTTATTACGTCGTTGTAAGTGATGACCGAGTGGATGCGTGTGATCCAGTGATTATTCCGGATGCCGATGGATTTTTACCAATGCCAATGGAAGAGACACCAGATCATGTAGACATTGATGGCAACACATGTTTAGTGATTGTTACTAGAGGTGCAGAGGTGGATATTAAAGGGCTACCGAGGTTGCTGGAAACGAATGCTAATTATATTGGCGTGATGGGTTCGAAAAAGAGATGGGAACATACCAGACAAGCTTTGAGAAAAGCAGGTGTTACTGAAGAAAAACTAAAACGAATAAATACTCCAATTGGTTTGGAAATTTTTGCAGAGACTCCAGAAGAAATTGCTGTAAGTATCATGGCAGAGATCATCAACTGGCGAAATAACACAACTGTATAACGAGCACATTCTCAGACGCAGGAGAGGATCATGTGGAAAAAATACTATAATCTGACCAACGAAATTGAGCTTTTAGAAATTCTTTCCAGGGATGGTGAAAAGAGCAGGATAATTGCCGGCGGTACAGACCTGATGCTTGAATTAGAACGTGGGCTTAGGCCTAATGTTGAAAACCTTTTGGACATTTCACGTATTCAAGGTTTTGGCAGTATAAAAATGGATAAGCAAGGCAGGATTCATATTAGCCCAATGGTTACCCATAACGATGTTCTAAAGTCAGATGTAATACTTAATGAAGCCTTGCCTTTGTACCAAGCTTGCATGCAGGTTGGTTCTCCACAAATTCGAAATCGAGGAACGATTATTGGAAACCTTGTCACTGCATCGCCTGCCAATGATACGATATCTCCTCTGATTGCATTGGATGCGAGCCTTATTCTTTCGAGTGTCTCGGGAGAGCGAGTTATCAAATTGTCAGAATTTTACAGAGGAGTTCGAAAAACAACTCTTTCGTCTAATGAATTTGTCAAAGAACTCTTTTTTAATGGGCTTAAGGGTAATCAAAAAGGTGTCTTTATTAAATCTGCACTACGGAAAGCACAGGCAATCTCGGTTGTTAATACAAGTATTATTCTAAATTTTAACGAGAAAACAATAACAAAAGCCAGCATCACCCTTGGCTCAGTTGCCCCTACTATCATCCATGCAACAAGCACAGAAGATTATCTAGAAGGGAAAGCATTAAGCCGTGAAGTCATTGAAACTGCTGCGAAATTGGCTGCGAACAATGCTTCACCAATTAGCGATGTTCGGGGATCGAATGAGTATCGGTCTTATATTGTATATGTGATTGTTAAAAATGGACTTGAGGCTATTGCTCAGGATCAATGTGATAAAGGTTTACCCCAAACTGCAGTTTGTTTGGACACGTCCGAAGACGTAGGAATGACAATTCCATGGGATGGGGAAAAGATCATCACCACCATCAATGGGAAAACCTACACTTTTACTAGTGGTTTTGATAAATCCTTGTTACATCTTCTACGGGAAGAGGCTGGATTGACTGGAACAAAAGAAGGCTGTGGTGAAGGAGAGTGTGGTGCCTGCACAGTACACATGGACGGAAAAGCAGTAATGAGTTGCTTGGTTCCTGCCCCAAGAGCGCATGGTGCAAATATCACTACGATTGAAGGAATTCAGAAAGGCGAGCAGCTACATCCTATTCAGCAAGCATTTATCGATTTTGGGGCTGTTCAATGTGGGTTCTGTACACCTGGTTTTATTATGTCAGCGGTTAAGTTGTTAGAAGAAATTCCACATCCAAACCAGGATGAAATAAAGCTAGCCATCACTGGTAACTTATGTCGCTGTACGGGTTATTACAAAATCGTTCAAGCCATTGAAGCTGCAAGCCAGTAAAGTCTCTCTAAGTGAAGGAGGAACCCATGAAGTATATTGGTGAATCAGTAAAACGAGTTGATGCGCAAGCCAAAGTAACTGGAGAAGCCCTATATCCATCGGATTTTTCGCTTCCCGGTCAACTGTACATGAAAATCTTGTTTGCTGGCAGACCTCATGCAATCGTTAAGAATATTGATATTCGAGAAGCTCAAGCCTTAGAAGGCATGGTAGCAATCTATACCTCAAAGGATGTACCTAATAACGAATATGGATTGGGAATATTTGATCAGCCTGTGTTATGCGGTCCGGGTTCAAACAAACCATTTGCAGATAGGGTGCGTTTTGTGGGGGATCAGGTAGCCATCATCGTTGCTGAGAGTGAAAAAATTGCAGCCAAGGCAAGGGATCTTATCAAAGTTGATTATATGGATCTTCCTATTGTGGATAATGTCTTTGATGCTATCAAGCCTGACGCGATCCATTTACATCCAAATTTAAAAAGTAATGAGTTTTGCCATTATAAAGTCCGTAAGGGAGATATTAATATCGCGTTTGATGCTTGCGATGTTATTATCGAACGATCATATCATACCCCTATGCAAGAACATGCC
This sequence comes from uncultured Anaerolineaceae bacterium, assembly GCA_964546745.1. Classification (GTDB taxonomy): domain Bacteria; phylum Chloroflexota; class Anaerolineae; order Anaerolineales; family Anaerolineaceae; genus CAZJLN01. Next base: position 1,745 of record CAZJLN010000023.1, on the reverse strand, counting down.
TACCTGCAACCAGAAGCTGGTATTAGTTTCTATGATGAAGAAGGCAGAATCACGGTAATCACAGCGGGACAATGGACCCATGAAGATCAGGAACAAATTGCACATGCACTAAACTTACCAATTGATAAAGTTCGAGTCATCTATCCAGCCATTGGTGGTGCTTTTGGTGGTAGGGAAGATATGTCTGTGCAAATTGTCTTAGCACTAGCAGTGCTTCGTCTGCATGAGGTAGGTATTGATAGACCCGTAAAGATAACTTGGACTCGGGAGGAGTCTATCTTGGGTCACCATAAGCGTCATGCGTATGATATCCACGCAAAATGGGGTGCGACTAGAGCAGGCAAGATTCTTGCTGTTGAAGTAGACATCAAAGCGGATGGCGGAGCATACGCATACACATCGACTAAGGTACTTGGTAATGCTGTACTACTTGCTACAGGACCTTATGAAATTCCAAATGTCAAAATTGATGGATATGCTATTTATACTAACAATATTCCAGGCGGCGCTTTCAGGGGATTTGGGGGACCTCAATCTGCATTCCAGGCAGAAATGCAAGTGAACTTACTGGCCGAAGCATTGCATTTAGACCTAATAGAATTTCGGATGCAAAATTTGTATCGTGAAGGTTCGCTGATGTCTGTAGGAACCCCTATCCCAACTGGTGTAAGCATTCGGGATGTAGTGGAAAAATGTGCTAAGGCAGCAGGTTGGTCAGTAACTGAAAAAGGTTGGCATGCACCTGCAAATCGAAATCAGTTAAGCTCCCAGGATAAGATTGTAAAAGGTCTTGGCTTTGCTTGCGGTTATAAAAACATTGGCTTTTCCTACGGAGCACCAGAAAACTGCAACGCAAGAATAGAACTATTCGGGAAAAATGTGATTGAAAGAGCAGTTCTCTATCATGCAGGTGCTGAAGTTGGGCAAGGTGCACACACAGTTTTTGCTCAATTTGCTGCAGAAGCGCTTGGAATCCCAATGGAAAAATTAGAATTAGTCTATTCAGATACCAGCACCTCAGGAAATGCAGGAAGTGTCTCTGCTTCAAGAATGACATTTATGGCAGGAAATGCCATTAAAGGTGCAGCAGCGCTGGCTCTTAGAAATTGGGATGCAGAAGAGCGACCGGCTATTGGTGATTTTACATATCGTCCTCCAGCAACCACGCCTTTTGATCCTGAGACGGGCAAGTGTATGCCGAATTTTGCCTATGGTTATGTAGCTGAAGCAATAGAAGCTACTGTGAATACTGAAACGGGTGAATTGACACTGTTAAATGTTCTCTGTGCGGATGATGTAGGTACCGCAATTAATCCAACTCTTGTGGAAGGGCAGATTGAAGGAGCGATTGTTCAGGCTACTGGATATGTGATCCAGGAAAATTTTGTGCAAACTAAAGGCATTGTTAAAACCGGTCAGCTTTCGACTTATCTGATTCCGACTGTATTAGATATCCCTCAAGAAGTCGAGTCTCTCATTATTGAAAATGCAGATCCAATTGGACCGCATGGAGCAAGGGGTATGGGCGAGATGCCATTCCTGCCATTTGTGCCTGCTGTTATGGATGCAGTACATGATGCGACTGGTGTATGGTTTTATGATTTCCCTCTCACACCTGAGCGACTATTAAGAGGTCTTGGAAAATTGTGAAACCAGGCAAGGTACTGATACGCGGTGGGGGGGACCTTGCAAGCGGGGTTGCAATATGCTTATATCGAGCTGGTTTTCCAATTGTGATCACTGAA
>CAZJLN010000022.1:0-18500 GCA_964546745.1 uncultured Anaerolineaceae bacterium | reverse complement strand
TCCATGATCGTATCCGTGCTTACATTTATGAAGTTAAAGACACACCTCGTGGACTTCAGATCCTCATGTCCCGCGCACATCGAAATTTCTTACGCCGCCTTCTTGAAAATGAAGTGCCTGAGATCTATCACGGTATTGTTGAGATTCGATCCATTGCAAGGGAACCTGGCCAACGGGCAAAGGTCGCTGTTTCTGCTACCCAACAAGGTATTGATCCCGTCGGAGCTTGTGTCGGTATCCGCGGAGTGCGTATCCAAACTATTGTGCGTGAATTACATGACGAAAAGATTGATGTGATCGAGTGGAACAATGATGCTGCAGTATATATTGCTAAAGCAGTAAGCCCTGCCAGAGTCTCTGGTGTTTATCTTAATACAGAATCAGAAGGCAATAAAACTGCTATGGTAGTTGTTCCTGAAGATCAACTCAGCCTTGCAATTGGTCGTGAAGGTCAGAACGCACGCTTGGCAGCAAAATTAACAGGTTGGCGCATTGACATCATGAGCCTCACTGAAGCTACAGCAAAAGCACTTCAGAAACTGCGTGATGATCCTGCATTAGCCGAACTTGCAATTGCTGAAGCGGAAAATTTCGGAAAGATTGAAGAACTCCTTCAAAAGAAAGTAGAAGGGCGTCCTTTATCAATTGAAGAAAACACGATTATGACTCGGTTTGTCGATCGAGTAGAAAAACGTGGTGAAGCTGATCGTAAGGCAATCGATGCTGCATGGCAAACACGGATAAAGGAAGTTAAATCTCTCATACCTGCGGTTGCCTTTGAAGTTCCAATTTTGGATGTTTCTCTTAAAGAGCATATTCTCATCATTTTGCAGGAAGCGGGAATTGATTCCTTTGGTGACCTCATTCTTAAAGTTAAGATGGATCCCGATTCGATTCTTTCAATAAATGGAATTGGTCCAAAAGCTCATGGTGATATTATCGATCTTGTTGAAAATTATCAATTCCCTGCAGAAGTCATTGAGCAACCAGAGGCAACAGAACCTGAAGTTGTCGAGCTGGGAAGCATCGAAGTACCATCCGAGGAAGAAGCTACAGCGCTTGAACCGATTGAAATTGTAGAACCTATAAAGGACGAAGTCACTATTGAAGTTCCTGAAGAAGAAGTCGAAGAGCAGGAAATCTCAGTCGAAGAGGTGATGGAAACACCTGAACAAGAAGTTGCTTTTGAAGATATGTTCAAGGTAGATGCTACTAAGTTCGACTTTATAGTTGAAGAAGAAGGAAGCATTGAAGAGGAAGGTTCTATTCCTGGAAGTGCTAAAAAGAAAAAAGTTAAGAAAAAGAAAGGCTTTACTGTTGTTGAATATGATCCTGATAAAGAACAGGATACAATCAAGCGAAAACATAAACGGGATGATAGCTGGGAAGACTGGTAATTTCCAGTTCATCATAGATTATGATGAGTAAGAAAAGGTGAAAGCAAAAAAGCCAAAAAGAGTAAAGCATATTCCGCAAAGGACCTGTGTGGGTTGTAGAGCAGTGTTGTCGAAAAGGAACTTGATAAGAATTGTTCGAACAACGGATGGAGTGCAAATCGATCCCACGGGAAAACTTTCTGGAAGAGGTGCCTACCTTCATGACATAAAGTCATGCTGGGATAAAGGATTAAAAGGCACATTGGCAAATGCACTAAGGACCACAATATCTGAACAAGATATGGAAGCATTAAAATGCTTCGCCGCTACCTTAAAAGATGTATCTGACACTACAGTCAACACAACTCTGGAAAACAAACCAGACAAGGAAGCGAAAATGGGTTAATTTCCCAAACCTCATCTTGCTCAGAAAACTGAAAACCAGACAAAATGTTTTCAGAAAAGCCTTGTGAATTTGATATAGGTAAGAAATGGAGGTAAAAATGGGCAATGATGGAAAGAAAATAATTCAAATCCCTTATAGCTTAACAGTACGTGAACTTGCTGGCATGATGGATGCCAGTCCAATTCAAGTTATTAAAGTATTGATGTCTAATGGGGTAATGGCTAGTATTAACCAACAAATTGATTTTGATACAGCAGCGATTGTCGCTGACGAATTAGGGTTTGAGGCTCAACAACAACAGAAAGTAGAAGAAGTAAAGGAAGTTGGTGCTCTACCTTTATGGAGACAGTTGATTGCTGATGAGGATCCTTCTCTTTTGGATGACAGAGCCCCTGTTGTAACAATATTAGGGCATGTAGATCATGGAAAGACAACTTTGTTGGATGCGATTCGTCACACTAATGTTGCTGGGGGTGAAGTAGGTGGGATAACACAACACATCGGGGCATATCAGATAAACCATAAAAATCGCATTATCACGTTTCTCGATACCCCCGGTCATGCTGCATTTTCATCTATGAGAGCCCGCGGCGCACAGGGAGCTGATATTGTTGTTCTTGTTGTTGCAGCTGATGATGGTGTCAAACCTCAAACAAAGGAAGCTGCCAACCATGCCAAGGCTGCTCAAGTTCCAATTATTGTTGCTCTAAATAAGATCGATAAAGCCGATGCAAATCCAGAATTAGCCAAGAGACAATTATCAGAAATTGGCCTTGTTCCAGATGAATGGGATGGTGACACAATGGTTGTCCCAGTAAGTGCTAAGCAAAAAATTGGGTTGGAAGATCTAATGGAAGCCATCATATTGGTGGCAGATAGCAAAGATATCAAAGCGAACCCTAAGGGATCTTGTATTGGTACAGTTGTTGAAGCTGAAATGGACAAAACTACTGGCGTTATGGCAACTTTGCTGGTTCAGAATGGAACGCTAAGATTGGGAGATATCGTTGTAGCTGGGGAAGGATATGGTCGATTAAAAGCCATGTTTGATCAGCGCAATCAACGTATCAAAAAGGCGACACCATCAACCCCAGTGGTGGTGATGGGACTTAACCAGATTCCTGAAGCAGGGGACTTATTCCAGGTGGTTGAGAGCGAGAAGGAAGCTCGTGTAATCGTAACAGAGCGTAAGGCCAAACATGATGCTCAAAAGACCACCAAACGAGCCACACTGGAAGAATTATTTGCAAAATATAAAACAGGTCAGGCGAAAGAATTGCGCCTTATTCTAAAGGCGGATGTCCAAGGTTCATTAGAACCAATTGTTAATGAACTCGAAAATGTAAGTAAACAGCAAAAAGAAATATCGATAAATATTTTGCATGCAGATGCAGGTAATATAACAGAGAATGATATTATGTTGGCAGCAGCATCGGATGCAATTGTTTTAGGTTTTGATGTTACAGCTGACGCCTCTTCGAAGAGATTGGCAGAAGTTGAGGGAGTCTCTATCAGAATTTATAACATCATTTACCGTTTGATTGAGGATATCGAGAAAGCCTTGAAAGGTCTACTTGAACCTGAACTGGTTGAAAGAGTAATCGGCAAGGCTGATATCTTGGCTGCATTCAAAGTTTCAAAGGGTGGGTTGGCTGCAGGATGTCGCGTAACAGAAGGTGAGATTCGGCGAAATGCACATGTTCGCGTTAAGCGGGAACAAAAGGAAATTTATGTTGGTGAGATTTCCAATTTAAAAAGGGAAAAAGATGATGCACGCGAAGTTCGAGAAGGTATGGAATGTGGCCTGACCTTTAAAAACTTTATTGATTTCCAAATTGGCGATGTTGTGGAATGTTTTGTGATGGAAACTTTTGGCGGGTAAGTAAACCCAAGCCGAATGAATAACAGGAGTAAAAAATGCCATCAGGTATTCGTTTAAAAAGAATAAATGACAGAATAAAGCAAATCCTTTCTTTAACTTTACTCTCGAAAGTAGAAGATCCTAGGTTGTCAGGTGTTTCAATCACAGAAGTAAATGTTGATAGAGAGTTAGATTTTGCAAATATTTATGTTTCTGCTCTTGAAGGGCAAACAAGGGCACATGAAGTAATAGATGCCCTCAATCATGCACGTGGTTTCTTAAAAACTGAATTGGCAAATGAGTTGGACTTGCGAGTTATGCCAAAATTGAGGTTTTTTTGGGATCCAACACCTGAGAAAGTAGATCGAATCGATTCACTTCTTGCTCAAATTAGATCAGAATCCCAATTAATGGATAACAATGCAGTCATTGAAACTGAAGATATGAGAGATATTCTTGATGAAGAAAACAATTGATGATCAAATAAGAGATCGCCTTATTCAAGCAAAATCAATTGCGATAGTCTCTCACATCCGACCGGATGGAGATGCTGTCGGATCTTTATTAGGGTTTGGAACTGCACTAAAAAAAAGTGGAAAGTCGGTTCAATTTGTCTTACAGGATGGTATTCCTGAGAAATATATAGGGTTGGCAAACAGTCATGAAGTAAGACAAGAATTGGATGATGGATTTGACACCTTAATTGTCGTTGACAGTTCTGATCTTGCTCGCACAGGATCTTGCATATCTGCTCAGCTTCAGCCAGATATTTGTATTGATCATCACAAAACTAATACAAACTTTGCAATAATTAATTTGGTAGAAGTGGAGGCAGTAGCCACTGCTGCGATTTTAGCTGACCATCTTCTGTTTTGGGACCTTGAAATAGATAAGGATGTAGCCTCTTGTTTGTTAACTGGAATAATTGCTGATACTATTGGTTTCAGAACATCTAATATGAATGCAGAAGCGATGCGTTTATCTGCTGAATTGATGGATAGAGGTGCAAATCTCTCTCTCCTTTATAATCAAGTTCTAATTAATAGATCCTTTAATGAAATTCAATATTGGGGTAAGGGATTAATCAAGTTATCTCACAATAATGGATTAATTTGGACAACCCTTACGCTTAATGATAGAATTAGTGCTGGTTATCTTGATAACGATGATGCTGACCTAATCAATGTGTTATCCAGTATATCCGAAGCAAAAATTGCTTTGATATTTGTTGAACAGGATAATGGAAGCGTCAAAGTTAGTTGGCGTGCAAATTCCGGTATTGATGTATCAGAATTGGCTTACCAATTTGGGGGAGGGGGGCACGCGGCTGCAGCTGGTGCCGACATAAAAGGGGAGCTTTCTTTTGTAAAAGAATCTGTACTAATTGCGACTGAAGCATTATTAGATAAAGATTTTAGAAAAAAATCAAAAAAATTGTGAAAGGTTAGGGGATAAAATGGAAAAAGGGAATTTTGATATAAAAAGTACTGTCTCCGGTGTGTTAGTAGTTGATAAACCAGTAGGGATGACTTCTCATGATGTTGTTCAAGCAATCCGTAATGGTACGAACATTCGACGGGCAGGTCATACAGGTACACTAGATCCTCGTGCTTCTGGAGTTCTGGTGGTTTTGATTGGACCTGCTGTACGGTTAAGCGAATATGTCAGTGCTTCAGATAAGCGCTACCAGGCAATAATTGAGCTAGGTGTTGAGACAGACACTTATGATGGGGAAGGAGCCGTCACTCGTAGGTCCCCTGTTGATATTACAGTTGAAGAATTTGAAACGGCACTGGCAGGTTTTCTGGGTCAAATCGAGCAGAAACCTCCGGCTTACTCAGCACTAAAGGTGCAGGGAAGACGCGCATATGAGATGGCTCGAAATGGCGAAGAAGTTGATTTAGAACCTCGTATGATCAATGTCTACAGCTTAGAATTGTTAGAATGGGATCCTCCTGAGGCTGTTATCGATGTTTATTGTTCCTCAGGGACATATGTTCGCTCATTGGCGCATGATTTAGGTGAAGTTTTAGGGTGTGGAGCTAATCTTATTGGTCTCCGAAGAACAAAAAGTGGCCAATTTGCTCTTAGAGATGCTGTACCTCTACGAAGATTACAAGAAGCTTTTGCGAATGGTGACTGGTACAAATATTTAATTCCAGCTGCCGAAGCTTTGGGAGATTGGTATTCTATCGAATTGACATCAGAACAAATCGATGATGTCCGCCATGGTCATCGTGTGGCGGCTAAAGAAGAAATGGAAGAAGGTAAGTGGGCACGAGCGATCAGTGAGCAGGGTGAGTTAGTGGCTCTGATGGAATATGATGTTGAAGCCAAAGAATGGCAGCCAAGAAAAGTCTTTTTCCTCTAGAAGCTGATGATATAAGAGCAATTACAATAACCCTGCTTTTGATTAAGAGTAGGGTTATTTTTTATGAAACAAACTAAATAAACGAGAGGAAAAACTTGCAGAGCGATATTTTGTATGAAATACCAAAAATCCCTGGAGCTTCATGGGCAATTATTGGAAATTTTGATGGGGTACATTTAGGGCACCAAGCTTTGATCAAAGAAATGGTTGATGGGGCTCGTCGTGAGGGAAATACTTCAGTTATCATCACTTTCTCGCCTCATCCGAAAGTCTTGCTTGAAAATATTCAAGAGTCTTATTACTTAACAACAAATGAAGAAAAATTTGTCATTTCTCAGCAACTGGGTGCTGATCAATATTTAAATTTAAGTTTTTCTGATTCTTTAAAGGATCTAAGTGCTGAAGAATTTATCAGAATTCTAAAGGATCGAATTGGATTAAGTGTTTTAGTTGTTGGGCAGGATTTCTCAATAGGAAAAAGCCGGCAAGGCAATGTAGAAAACCTCAAAGACATATTCATAAATCTTGGGATAAAGGTCATCAGGCAACCCCCCATTTGTTATGAAGGCGTATGGATTTCTTCTGGCATGATCCGCCAGCTTATTAATGAAGGAAAAATATCTTATGCCAATAAACACTTAGGACGATACTATTCAATTTCAGGACTTGTGACTGAGGGAAAAGGGATTGGTTCAAAATTCGGCTTTCCAACAGCAAATATAGACTTCGATCGCATGAAGGTTTTGCCTAAGAGAGGAGTCTATGCGACCTGGGCAGAAGTTCGAGGTAAGGTGTATCCTGCTGTCACAAATGTAGGCATTCGTCCAACGTTTGAGATTAATGGTCAGCCCTCCATAGAGACTCTCCTTCTTGATTTCGATGATAATATTTACAAAGAATTCCTAAACGTCAACTTTGTTGAACGTATTAGGGATGAAAAGAAGTTTGAAAGTCTCCAGTTGTTATCGGAGCAAATAGCCAATGATAAAGAAAGTTCAAGGAGAATTCTAATTCATGGAAAAGAAACGACGGATTTACCGCTTGAGTCCTAGCCAATTAAGTGCAGAGACGATTGCAGTCACATTTGCCAAGACCTCACGATCACCCAAAGCATTTGATGAGATTGCAGCTGAATTGGATGCTGAAAAGTCCGCCAAATTCTCAGAAAAGTGGATTGTCGGATATGGACATGCTTCTGTTGCAGAGCACGCGGTCTTGCATCTTGCGCTTGAAAATATCTCAAGATTAGCGATTGAGACAATAGAAGGTAACCGCTTGGCTAGTTACACAGAAAAATCAACCCGTTATCAAGAATGGGATCCCGATGCGTTTGTTATCCCTCAGGAAGTAATACACTCAAAGTTCGTATCTTTGTATAAAGATACTGTTGAGCGGTTATTCTCTTTTTATGATGAATCAATTCGCCCCCTTCGACAATGGGCAGAATCCACAACACCTCGAATGGAGGGTGAATCTGAAAAAGTTTGGGAAAATCGCGCACGAACGAAAGCAATTGATGTATGTCGATTCATCTTACCATCTGCATCAATAGCAAATGTTGGAGTGACCATGAATGCGCGTACATTAGAATACGCGATAAAAAAGATGTTAAGTTCTGACCTTGAAGAAGTACGAGCAATTGGAGAGGAAGTTAAAAACGTAGCAACCCAAGAGCTTCCTACTTTAGTGAAATATGCTAATCCGATGCCTTATGTCCAGAGTACAAAAGCGACCCTACAATCCAATGACCAATGTCAATTAAATGATTATTGGTGTCGCTTGTTAGAATTTGATCCTGCTGGAGAAGAAAAGGTGCTTGCAGCTCTATTGTATCGATTTGGACAATCAAGTTACCTCGATTGTAAACAACAAGTAACTAAATTAAATCAAGCTGAACGTGAAAACTTAGTAGAAACTTTGTTTAAAGAAATAGGAGCATTTGATGTACCTTTGCGCGAGTTGGAATATACACAGTATGTTTTTGATGTAATCATGGATCAGGGAGCATTTTTTGAATTCAAAAGACATCGCATGATGGCACAAACCGCTCAGTCTTTAACAACCAGGCTTGGTTTTGCAATGCCAAAAGCGTTTGTTGAGGCCGTGCTTGATGAAAAGTTTATAAAAATTATGCGTCATACTTCAGAAGTCTACGAAACACTTTCAACATGGAACTCTTCAGTAGCTAGCTATATCGTCCCTAATGCATTCAATAGAAGAGTGCTTTTCAGCTTAAATTTACGTGAATTATTCCATTTCAGTAAAATCCGATGTAATACAAATGCACACTTTTCAATACGTAGAGTGGGAAGAGGAATGATTGAACAAATCAAGCCTATTCACCCCTTGTTTACAAAATACTTATGTGTGGATTGCTCTGAAACATCCAATCAAATCGCACAAGAATATTTTCAATTTGTGAATATATTCTAGTGAATTTAATTTAGGAACGTTCTATACAAAATTTTGAAATTATTGATATTATTTTGTAATATTTACTAATTAGAATTAGATCGGAGATAACATGAGAAAAGATATTTTAAGATTTATCAGTATTGGAATGCTGATGATGGTGATACTTACAGGTTGTGGAAAAAAGAAAGAAATCGTTTCATTACCTGTTGTAAGCGTACCCCAAACAAGTGAAACAAAAGAAACTGAGGCTGAAAATGAAAGTGAAATTATTCCTGCCGAAGAAGAAAACACCTCACCAGATATGACATATCCAGCTAACGAGCAAAACTCCATCGATCAACTTTACCCTTCGGACGAAATTGATATAGAGAATTTAATTATAGAAAAAATTGGGAATAACCATACCCTCGATTTTATCCTCAGGCAAAATAAAACAGCTGAAGAATGGAGTACCACGATAGATCGTATGATTGGATATGGTGCAAAAATTTCCCCTGAAGAAAAGCAGATCATTATTGATTGGTTAACTTCAAGAAAATAAATTATAGAAATTCTTGACACGGAGTGATTTCCGTCTATAATTAGCAAAATCCTTAACAATTAAATACTTTGACGAGGACGAGTAACCATCCATACGACGTTTCAGAGAGCAACAAATGGTGAAAAGTTGTACGTACGAAGATGGAGAATGGACCTCTGAGTTGCAAGTTGAACAGAGTTTATAAGTAAACTGTGCCGGGAAATCTACCGTTATATGGATAAAGGTATTAAAAGATGTATTCTTGCGTACCTAAAAGAGTGAGGCTGGCTTCTATCCCGTTGCATCATCAACGGATTTTTTGATTAAAAGCGCCTAAGCTGGGTGGCACCACGGACTTAACGTTCGTCCCTTATGGGATGAACGTTTTTGTTTTACAAAACTAGAAAATTAAAAAATAATTGGAGGAAGAAATGTCTGAACAAGTAAAATATATATTGAACGAGAGTGATATTCCAACTAGGTGGTATAACGTAATGGGTGATTCTCCCATTCCTGCTGAACCGGTTTTAAATCCTCAAACTAAAGAGCCTATCACGCCTGAGTTTTTATCAATACTTTTTCCTAAGACATTAATCGAACAAGAAGTCAGTACCGATCGATATATTGAAATTCCTGAAGAAGTTAGGGAAATCTATAAATTATTTCGTCCAACGCCCTTGATTAGAGCCAGACGATTGGAAAAATCGTTAGGGACCCCAGCACATATATATTATAAGCATGAAGGTGCAACCATTTCTGGCAGCCATAAAGTCAACACTGCAATACCTCAGGCGTATTTTAACAAAATCAATGGCACTCATGCCTTAACAACCGAGACCGGTGCGGGTCAATGGGGATCTGCTCTCGCAATTGCTTGTAAGTATTATGACATGCCTTTGGAAGTCTTTATGGTCAATGTCTCGTATTATCAAAAACCTTACAGAAGAAATATTATGGAGGTTTACGGGGCTGAAGTATTCCCAAGCCCGACTGATCGCACTGAATATGGACGCTCTTTACTAGCTGTTGATCCTAATTACCATGGTTCCTTGGGAATTGCAATCTCAGAAGCAGTTGAAGTCGCTGCAAAATCCAATGGAAAAAAGAAATATTCATTAGGCTCAGTCCTAAATCATGTCCTTTTACATCAAACTGTGATCGGTCAGGAATGTCTTATACAAATGGAAATGGCAAACGAATACCCCGATGTTGTCATTGGATGTGTGGGCGGTGGATCCAACTTTGGAGGAATTGCCTTTCCTTTCCTACGAGAGAATTTGCGAGAAGGTCGCGCTACCAGATTGATTGCAGTGGAACCTGAAGCCACACCATCTTTGACACGAGGGGTTTACGCATTTGATTATGGTGACACAGCCATGATGGCGCCTATTGTGAAAATGTACACACTTGGTCATGACTTTATCCCTGAGTCAATCCATGCTGGTGGTTTGCGTTACCATGGTATGTCGCCAATCATATCTAGTTTGTATCATGGCGGCTTGATTGAAGCTGTTGCTGTTCCTCAGGTTGGAACATTTCAAGCAGCAATTCAGTTTGCAACCACTGAGGGGATTGTTCCAGCACCAGAATCTTCCCACGCTATTCGTGTAGCTATAGATGAAGCAATAGAAGCCAAAGAAAAAGGAGAGGAACGAGTGATTCTCTTTAACTTATCCGGACATGGATTGTTAGATCTTAGTGCTTATGATGCTTTTCTTGCTGGCAATCTTTCTAATAATTCATTAAATGTAGACAAGGAAGCTATTTTGGCACATCTTCCAATGGTGTGAAATCTAAATGACGGGTTTTTGTGCAGATTTGTTGTTTAAAAATGATCACATGATAAAATACCTATGAGATTATTACTGAAAAAATTCATTATCAAGTAAGTTAAAGGAGACAGAAGTGACTGTTCATTTTTATCTTTCATTACTACCTGAGGCGCTGATTGTTTCGATGCTTAGCCCAGAGGAATTTGGTACTTACTATGCCGTCGGGTCAGCAAAAAAATCACGAGGTCAAGCGATGTTTTTTGAGATTGATCCGAATTTTAGAAATCCTTATTTCAAAATCGATGAAGCAGTCTCACGATGTGTTCCACATGATGATGGGACACCAAAACGATCTATTTATGTTAGTGTTTATCGAGTTCTTGAACACATTGATTTAACTGCACTCAAAGAACTATATTTGACGACACAGGATGGTCGTACATTGGGTTTGAGCCCGAGTGACCAAATTCCTTCTTCTACTGAAGGATTGCACTTGTACCAGGAAATAATCCCTGTTACACCACTGGTAGCAAGCCGACTAGATCCTATCGAATTTTACGATCTTATCGTAAAAACTCCTGCCTCCTTGATCACTGTACCCGCTATCTGCTTTGTTGAATTACGATTAGGTGAGTTAGCACATGATCCAGAAATGGGCATTCTTGACGATTTGCCTTATGGAAATAGCGATCACTTGCGTCAATGTTTATCGGATGTAAAAACTAAATACATTTCAACCAAAATGGTTGACCGAACCCACTCATCTGTTTTTCCATATCGCGCTGTTAAGAACGGGATATTTGTAGGCAATGGAGAAATCTTAAAATATTACCCCATGCTTTCTCATGAAACTTTGCGTTCCGAAAACTATCGTTGGTTCCGTTCAGCAAATATGTAATCAACACAAGATCAAGCGATTAATGAGAAGCTGGATCTTAAAATAATTCTTCAGGAGTTTTTTATGGAAATTTATGCTTGGATTTTTATTGGAATTGGGGCTGGAATTATATCTATCGGGATTGCTTTTTACTTGTTCTTTTGGGTAAAACGGCAAAATGCTGGTTCTGCAAAAGCTCAAGAAGTGGCATCTTGGATTAAGGAAGGCGCTGCATCTTATCTCAAAAGGCTTTACACCGCATTAACTATTGTTGCAGCCATTCTTGGACTCGTTATTGCATTAGTCTTCAGTTTTATCGATTCCACTTCAGGATCTCCTGACCCCAAGGTAGGCGTTTCCATGGCTTTGGCGTTTATTTTTGGCGCCTTATGTTCTGCAGTTGCTGGATACATGGGAATGAGTGTGGCAGTCGAAGCGAATGTTCGCACTGCCACAGCTGCAAATGAGAGCCTTAACAAAGCTTTCCGTTTGTCTTTCTACGCTGGCTCTGTTATGGGACTTTCAATGGTCGGTCTTGCAGTAATTGGCATGTGCATAATCTTTGGCATTACAAAAAATGCAAACGCTGTTCTGGGTTTTAGCTTTGGTGCATCTGCTCTTGCTTTGCTTGCTAAGGCTGGTGGAGGAATTTACACGAAAACCGCAGACATTGCTGCAGACTTGGTTGGTAAAGTTGAGATCGGCATTCCTGAGGATGATCCCCGTAATCCTGCAGTAGTCGCTGATAACGTGGGGGATAATGTTGGTGATGTGGCAGGCATGGGTGCAGATATTTTTGACAGTTATGTGGCTAGCGCGGTCGCGGTTATGTTGTTAGGTGCCACATTAAAAGTTACGGAATTAAGACAGCAATACACTATATTGCCTTTAATTTTATGTACTTTGGGAATTTTGGCTTCTTTACTTGGAATCCAATTTGTAAGAGTTAGAGAAAATGGAAAACCAGGACCAGCGCTGAATAGGGGGACGATCATCACAACAGCAATTTTCGGTGTGATGGTTGCTATATTAGTTTTAGTCTCTAAGATCGACATCAGTATTTTATGGGCAACTCTTGTTGGCTTGGTAGCAGGGGTTATTATCGGATTTACTTCAGATTACTATACTTCTGATGAGCACAATCCTGTAAAAGAAACTGCTAGAGTATCTGGTTCTGGTTCTGCAATAACTATTATCACAGGTTACAGTTATGGGCTAATCAGTATTGTTCCTTCTATCATTGGTATTGTGGCAGCCACTCTGATTTCTTACTTCTTGGTACAAAACTCCGGCTCCGGATTGTCAGGAGTATATGGTATTGGCATCAGCGCTGTTGGTATGTTATCCATTAGTGGCATGATCGTTTCAGCTGATGCTTATGGACCTATCGTTGACAATGCACGAGGTATAGCTGAAATGGCGGGAATGAGTCAAGAGGTTATTGAGCGTGCTGATATTTTAGACTCCGCAGGCAACACTGCAAAAGCAATCACAAAAGGCTTCTCAATTAGCGCAGCAGCGCTAACAGTTTTAGCCTTATTTGCTGCTTATTCGGAAGTTGTGGCTGATGCTGGAAAAGCAATAAATATTTCCTTACAAGATCCTATTGTGATTGCTGGGGTGCTTTTAGGTGCCATGACACCTCCACTTTTTAGTGCATTAACAATGCTGTCAGTGACTCATAATGCATTTGATATGATTGAAGAAATTCGACGTCAATTCCGTGAAAAACCGGGTATCCTGGCAGGTACTGATAAACCCGATTATGCTACTTGTGTGGGATTGGCAGCACATGGTGCCCTATCCTCACTGATCCTTCCAGCGTTTCTAGCTGTTGGTTTACCTTTGCTTGTTGGATTTGTCCTTGGACCTGATGCACTGGGCGGATTCTTAGGTGGAGCAATTTTCACGGGTGTAATTTTTGCCCTTTTGATGGCAAATGCTGGTGGTCTATGGGACAATGCAAAGAAATACATTGAAACTGGAAAATTTGGCGGTCCTGGATCAGAGGCGCATAAAGCAGCTGTAGTTGGTGATACAGTAGGTGATCCATTCAAGGACACTGCGGGTCCTTCATTGAATACCCTAATTACCGTGATGTCATTAGTATCTTCACTATTTGCCCCCATTATAGCTACCTTACATCGATAAGATCTATTTAGTAAATTGTAGAGACTAACCTGATTAGTAAGGTTAGTCTCTTTTTGTTTTAGAAGACAAGTTTTCTGTTACTGATATGACTTCTTAGAGCAACTTTTATCGTCTCCTTAATTTCCTCAGAAAAAAAGTTGGAGTATCGACGAATCAAAATTTCAACTTCCTCGCCTTGTGTATCTGCTAAGATTTCTTTTAAGAAATAGGCAGTTTCTATAGGTGATCGCAATGCAAGTATTTCAATGACACTTGATAAGTTTACTAAGAATTGATCTTGTGGATGTTGAATGAAGGGTCTAATTAATTTAAATATTTGGGGAATTCGAGAAAACAAAGGATCTTTAACGACTTTATTAATGGCTTGTAAACCGATATTTTGATAATCATAATTTAGATGTGAAAGCCAAAAAAAAACAATACCATCCCACTCATTTGGAGCTTCGGCATGTAATTTTGATATAGCTTTTGTTAATAAAAAATCTAAAGCAGCTTTATCTATTTGAGGTGATGCCCAACTTAATATCCGCTCTTTTACCTGACTGCTTACCGATATGGGGAGAATACCTAGGATTTCACAAGCTAATTCCCTTGATTCGATGAATGAATCTAACCACAGTTTGTCAATTAATACCAACGAATCTAGAGGTGCTTTTTCTGTAAGCGGCAACAAAGAAAGCTTGATTTGTTGAATAATTTGTTCTGGAACCTCATATGATCTGAGAAGTGTATGAGGTGATTCATAAGGATTCTTTCTTAATGCCCAATTATTATATCGTTCAAGAATATCATGAAATTTAATCAGAAATTTGTCTGGTTCTGAGATTAGAATTACAAGTTCTGAGATTTGTTGATTTAATCGTGACAAATCTATAGCTGACATCAGCTTATTATTCCTATTTCATTGTGGCTAATATTTCGATATCGATATAATTTTTAGTATGCGCGGGCAAACAGAACTTTTTGGTTCGTCTTTTTACCGGTATAAAAACAAGTTCCTTCATCAGTAACAGTTTGCATCGGGTAACATCGGATTGTCGCCTTAGTCTCTTCCTTGATTCGGGCTTCGTTTTCTATGCTGTCTGACCACCACACTTTTGCCCAACCTTTATTTTCTATAACTTCTATAAACGAGTCATAATCCGTTGGTTCAAATATGTGTTCATCACGGAATTGTGTGGCTTTCTTTAACAAATTTGCTTGAATTGCCTGTAACATATCTTTGACTGTTTCTGATAAGTTGTCCTGTGACACAATTGTTTTGCTTTCTTTTCCAGGCATATCTCTTCGGGCAAGTGCGACACTATGGTTTGTGACATCTCGAGGACCAATTTCGATTCGGAGTGGAACACCCCTCATCTCCCAATCATTAAACTTAAATCCGGGTGTTAATCCTCCTCTTTCGTCAACTTTAACTTTAAAATCGCATAAAGCTGCTTTGATTTGGTTTACTGCCTCCATAACGATGCCTTTTTCTTCTTCTTTTTTAAAAATTGGCACAATCACCACTTGAATCGGGGCTAAGTTCGGAGGAAGAACCAAGCCTTGATCATCTCCATGTGTCATGATAATGGCACCAATGAAGCGGGTTGAAACCCCCCAAGATGTCGTCCAACAATATTGCAGTTGATTGGCTTCATCAAGGAATTTAATATCAAATGCCTTAGCAAAATTTTGACCTAGGTTATGGGAGGTTCCACATTGTAAGGCGCGTGTATCCCCCATCATGGCTTCAATCGTATATGAGTGCTTTGCGCCAGCAAATTTTTCTGTTTCACTCTTTCGTCCAGGGATGACAGGAACCGCAGCTTCATTTACAGCAAAGTCAGTATAAACATTTAACATTCGAATAGTCTCTTCTTCAGCTTCCTTTGCAGTTGCATGGGCAGTGTGACCTTCTTGCCAGTAGAATTCCAAAGTGCGTAAGAATAAACGGGTACGCATTTCCCACCTAACCACATTCCCCCATTGATTAATCAATACAGGCAAATCCCGGTATGACTGAATCCATCGAGCATACATTGTACCGATAATTGTTTCCGAGGTGGGTCTGACAACTAGCGGTTCTTCCAATTCACTTCCACCGCCATGTGTAACAACAGCCAATTCTGGTGAGAACCCTTCTACATGCTCTTTTTCTTTCTCCAAAAATGACATTGGAATTAATAAAGGAAAAGCAGCGTTGACATGTCCCGTTTCTTTAAATCTTCTATCCAGAGCAGCCTGAATATTTTCCCATAATGCCCAACCGTAAGGTCGTACAACCATACATCCACGAACTGGTGCGTAATCAGCGAGCTCAGCTCTTTGTACAAGTTGGTTGTACCATTCGGAAAAATTTTCTGTTTTTGAGGGTAATTTTTTCTCATCCATTGTTTTATCTCTTTATGACTTTTTTACAGTGATTGTGACAATAATTTTACAGCTGATTGGATATCTGGAGCATACAATACCCATTGTCTGTAACTCTCAGGTGTAAATTCCCCTAGTGCAGTGAAAAAAGACTCAAACATAGTTTTCCAACCCTCTCCAATTACAATTAATGGTTTTAGAGGATATGATTGAATCACCATTTGATTCCATGTGAGGCAAATCTCTACCAAGGTGCCAATACCACCTGGAAGTGCCAACGCCGCGTCACAGGATTTGGTTAAGAGACTCAATCTATCTGTGAGGGTTTTTACTGACCATTCTTCTTTTACCCAACGATTGGCTTTGGAAGCACGCCATACTTCAATTTCCTGGCAGGTCACACCAATGACATGTCCGCCACTCTCAGCTGCACCTCGTGAGACTGCTTCCATTGTTCCCATGTATCCACCAGTGATAACCTCATAGTTGAGTTCGGCAAGCATTTGTCCTAACTGAAGAGATTGTGTATAAAGTGCATCACCCGGTTCTGCCTTAGAACTACCAAATACGGTTATCTTCATCGTCCTAATTCCTGACCTTGTGACTCATCCCAGTGTCTTCCGTAATTAATTAGCAACTTGTCCGTTATCGCTTTTTCAAGGTCAATACCTGAAATACTGGCAATTTGAAGCAAGTAGAGACTCACATCCGCTAATTCACTTGCTAAGGAATCAATGTGAGAAATATCCTCTCCCCATTGCACCAACTCAAGCAGCTCTGATGCTTCAAGATTGAGAGAAATTACCAGGTTGCGGAGATTTTGAGGTCTTGGGCTATCTGGCTCATACCATCCTTTAGCTAAAACAAATTCATGCATTTTCTGCGTCAACGATTTTATATCCATAAGTTTCTTATTATACATGAGATTAATACTCTCACAAATTTTTTCTTCTTAGAGAGAAACGATTGCCGAATTATGCTTTTTTAGCAAGTAATCCGAATGCCTTTGGTTTTTCGATGATCTTTGAAAATCCAACTGATCGTAATCTTTGCATGACTGAACGAGTGACAGTTGCACCAGTTTTGCTATCTGGATTCCCGATGTAATGAAATAATTTTCCATAAGGTTTCAAAATTCGAAAGAGCTCCGTATAGAACTCAGCTGAATACAGATTTCCTGCCAAAGAAAAAGTTGGCGGATCATGAAGTATATTGTCGAAAGAATTATTTGGTATGCCGAATACTATTTCAAAACTATCCCCAATAAGTGAAGATATTCTTGGTTCTGTAAAAAATGACTTTGACCATGGATTCAGTCGGCCAATGGAAATCACAGCTGGATCGATTTCGATGGACAGAATCCACGTAGCATATTGCGATGCTGCAATTGCAGTATATCCTAATCCTGTGTTGGTATCGAGAAGTGAACCAGAGATGCCGTCAAAGGCTTGGATTTTTTGAAGCGTGTCTTTCCATGGATCGGTTTCCTTGATGCGGTGCATTGGTATGCCGGATATCAACATCGTAGGCGCTGACAGGGTTGGAAACAAGCTAATTGAGTGATTTGTTCGCTCCGAGAAAAACTTAATGCGCTCAAGACCAGAAGGTTGGACCAGAAAACAACCATTGTGATCCATCTGAATTCGATTTATTTGATCCCAGTTTACAGATATATCTTCTGAAAATCTAATTCCTTCTTTATTAAGTAACACCTCGGAAACTGTTTGCCCCAGGTCTGTTGACAATAAGATATGTTTTTCAGAGCCCGTTGGATTAATAGAGTCTAATTGGTAATGTGACAATATGATGTTCATTAAAAGTAAAAGGCAGGCAAAAACCTACCTCCAAAAGTAAATTAAAATAATTGTTAGTCACCAAAAAAGAGTTCTTGCCAGATTTCAAAGCGGGTCAATCGTTCAGGAGTTGCTTGTATAATAGGTGTCAAAACAATTTGTTGCCCCACAGGAGTCAGAATGATTACTGGAACATCACCCTCTTCAATCATTCTCGCTCTTTCACGCGCCCATTCTTCTAAGGCTCTTTCGGATGTAGCATACACAATCTGTTCCTCAAAGCTCTGTTTGGTTTGTTCAAATTGCATCACCTGAGTACTGAGTTGATCACGCTGTTGGTTCAATCTCAACATGACTATCATGCGATTGTTAAAATCCATCATTAAAAGCACAAGAATAATAATTACAGCCACGAGAATGAGCCGATGGTCATTAATTTTTATCTTTTTGAAAAAATTCTTGATCTTTTCCATAGTCTTCCCAATTTATATGCAAAAATTGTACCATTTATTTTAATAATTGGAAAAAGAGATAATTCACAATTTAAAATCGTTGGTGTAACATTCTTTCTGTAAAATACTGAACCTTAACAAAAGGAGTGAGTCA